>CAZERR010000009.1:0-28676 GCA_964514785.1 uncultured Ruminococcus sp.
CGATTGAAATGTAGTCGCCTTCAACGAAGGTTTTGCCGCCGAGTTCAAACTTCTTGTTTGCTTCATCCATCTTGATGTCGCCGCAGCCTGAAACACAGCAAGTACCCATACCACGGGCAACAACTGCTGCGTGTGAGGTCATACCGCCACGAACTGTGAGGATACCCTGAGCAGCCTTCATACCTGTAATGTCTTCGGGTGAAGTCTCAAGACGAACAAGAACAACCTTCTCGCCTCTCTCGTTCCACTCTGCTGCATCGTCAGCTGTGAATACGATCTTACCGCAAGCTGCGCCGGGTGATGCGCCGAGGCCCTTACCCATAGGAGTAGCAGCCTTAAGTGCCTTTGCGTCGAACTGTGGGTGAAGAAGTGTGTCAAGGTTTCTGGGGTCTATCATAAGAACTGCTTCTTTTTCAGTCTTCATGCCTTCGTCAACGAGGTCGCAAGCAATCTGAAGAGCTGCGGGAGCTGTTCTCTTACCGTTACGGCACTGAAGCATATAAAGCTTGCCCTGCTCAACGGTGAACTCCATATCCTGCATATCATGATAATGCTTTTCAAGTATATCGCAAACCTTAATGAAATCTTCATAAGCCTGCGGGAATTTCTCAGCCATTTCCTGTATAGGCATAGGAGTACGAACGCCTGCAACAACATCTTCGCCCTGAGCGTTTGTAAGAAACTCGCCCATAAGCTTCTTTTCGCCTGTTGCGGGATCTCTTGTGAATGCAACGCCTGTACCGCAGTCGTCGCCCATGTTACCGAATGCCATCATCTGTACGTTAACAGCGGTACCCCATGAATAAGGAATATCGTTGTCACGACGGTAAACGTTAGCACGGGGGTTGTCCCATGAACGGAATACAGCCTTAACAGCCTCGATAAGCTGTACCTTAGGATCAGACGGGAAGTCCTCGCCGATCTTAGCCTTATACTCAGCCTTGAACTGCTCAGCGAGAGTCTTAAGATCCTCAGCTGTAAGATCAACGTCCTGAGTTACGCCCTTCTCAGCCTTCATCTTGTCGATGAGTTCCTCGAAGTACTTCTTACCAACTTCCATAACAACGTCGGAGAACATCTGGATAAATCTTCTGTAGCAGTCATAAGCCCAGCGAGCATTACCCGAAGCCTCAGCCATATACTCAACAACGTCCTCGTTAAGACCGAGGTTGAGGATTGTATCCATCATACCCGGCATGGAAGCGCGCGCGCCTGAACGAACGGAAACGAGAAGCGGATTTGTCTTATCGCCGAATTTCTTACCGGTGATACCCTCCATCTTCTCGATATGCTCCATAATCTGGCCCATAATCTCGTCGTTAATCTGTCTTCCGTCCTCATAGTACTGAGTACAAGCCTCTGTAGATACAGTAAAGCCCTGAGGAACAGGGAGACCTAATTTTGTCATCTCAGCAAGGTTAGCGCCCTTACCGCCGAGAAGTTCACGCATTGAAGCGTCGCCTTCAGTAAACAAATAAACCCATTTGTTTGCCATAGAATTACCTCCTAAAAATAAGTAATTATTTGATACAGCCCGCATTTTACAGCTAAAGCTGTACCGACTCTTTACAGTCTTGGTTACATTATATCAAAACTCTTTTGAAATTGGAATATCATTTTGGAAAAAAAAGAAAAAAATTGCAATAAATGTTACGGATTTTTTTCAATTATTATGTGTAAATCAAATAAAATGAAAATAAATTGAAATTTTTTTGCAATTTAGGGTTGAAAAATCGCCAATCTATGAGATAATTAATGTGTATATTTTTGATATTTGATATTCGGGAGAGTATCCGCTATGAACAAATGCGCAGTAATCCTCGCCGGCGGCGAGGGAAAAAGAATGAAGATGAATAAGCCGAAGCCGCTTGCCGAGGTTTTAAACCACCCTATGCTTGAGTGGGTTATCAATTCGGTCAAGGCTGCGGGCATTGATAAGATATGCGTAGTTAAGGGCTTCGGAAAAGAATATATAGATGAATTCGTAAGCTCGCTTGACTTTCCCGTTGAGACGGTTTATCAGGCACAGAGGCTCGGAACCGGCCACGCCGTTATGCAGGCTAAGGATTTTCTCAGCGAAAACAAGGGCAGCGTCGTTATTCTAAACGGCGACGCTCCGTTTATGGACAGCGATACTATAAAGAACTCCTATGAGTTCCATATAGCGAACAACAACTCCGCAACGGTTATTTCCGCTAAGGTCAGCGACCCTACCGGCTACGGAAGAATCGTTCGTGATGAAAACGGCGCGCTCTCCTCTATCGTTGAGCAGAAGGACGCCGACGAAAAGACCGCCGCAATAAACGAGGTCAACTCGGGCGGCTTCTGGTTTGATACCGAAAAACTCCTCTCCGTACTCGGAGAGATTAAATCCGATAACAACGCTAAGGAATATTACCTTCCCGACGCGCTTAAACTTCTTTTAGAGAAAAAAGAAAAAATCGGCGCCTTTACCGCCGAAAGCCCCGACACCGTACTCGGAGCAAACGACCCCGCACAGCTTAAGGAGCTCGAGGAAATCGCGCTCAAAAAAGGCTACAGGTGCTGAGATGAAATTCAAAAAGGCGTATAATATCGTCAAGATTATCACTACCGCCTTTATGGCGCTGGTTTTTATCATCATCAACATTATAGTGCTTATTGCTCAGGACTATATCCTTTACCTGCTGTTTATTCCGCTTGAGCTGATGTTCGTTATAATTTGGATTCTTATTCTCAGATTCAATAAAACGACGGTATTCAGGATCAACACCGATAAGGGTAAGATCGATATCTTCACCTACGGCGAGGACTACTCGGTAAACGCGAGAGAAATATCCGTTAAGCCCGGCAACTTCTACTGCTACCTAAGCTTCAACGGAGTAAGGCTAAGAGCCAACAGCTCGTCAAAAAGCGTCGCGGCGTTTTTACATAAATATCAGAACATCTATAAAAAAGTTGAACAGTAAGTTATTTTAAAACTTGAAAATAAAATATGTTGAAAAATTATTACAGTTTAAAGAGGGAGAGATAAAATGAATTTTCACGGAAAAGACATCAAAATCTTCGCGGGTAACTCTAACCTGTCCGTAGCTAAGGAAATCGCTAACCAGCTCGGCTTACCGCTGGGAAAATCGGTTTGTAAAAAGTTCTCGGACGGTGAGATTGCCGTATCCATCGACGAATCCGTAAGAGGCTCGGAGTGCTTTATCGTTCAGTCGACCTGCACTCCCGTCAACGACAACCTTATGGAAATGCTTATTATGATCGACGCTATGAGAAGAGCCTCCGCCGCGAGAATCACCGCGGTTATGCCCTACTTCGGATATGCGCGTCAGGACAGAAAAGCTAAACCCCGTGATCCGATTTCATCGAAGCTCTGCGCCGACTTGATCACAGCCGCAGGCGCCGACAGACTTCTTACAATGGATTTACACGCCAACCAGATCCAGGGCTTCTTCAACATCCCGGTTGACCACCTTAAGGGCGCCGGAATCTTAGCCGACCATATGAAGAAGGTCGTAGGCGATAACGCCGACGATTATGTCGTTGTATCTCCCGACTTAGGCTCGGTAACACGCGCGAGGAATTTCGCGAGCCGTATCGGTACATCGCTCGCTATTATCGATAAGCGCCGTCCGAAGGCTAACGTTTCCGAGGTTATGAACATCATCGGCGACGTAAAAGGTAAAAAGGTAATTATCCTCGACGATATGATCGATACAGCCGGCACGCTCTGCAACGGCGCCAAGGCTATCGTTGAAAAAGGCGGCGCCACCGAGGTTTACGCCTGCGCAACACACGCCGTTCTTTCGGGTCCCGCTGTAGAGAGACTTAAGGAATCCGTAATCAACGAGGTCGTTCTTCTCGATACAGTTCCGCTTCCGGAGGAAAAGAAGATCGATAAATTTACGGTTCTTCATACAGCTCCCGTATTTGCGGAGGCTATCGCGAGAATCTACAACGATAACTCTTTCACTGCGGCATTTGACTAAAAACTGTTTTATTAACACCCGGGGGTACGGCAACGTACCCCTTATTGCTCTTTGTAAGGGAAGGTGGTTTTATGTTCGGAAAGAAAAAATTTTCCAACAATTCAATAGAATTTATAGTAGCAGGTCTCGGAAATCCCGACCGCAAATATGAAAACACCCGACACAACTCAGGCTTTATAATGCTTGATTACATCGCGGATAAACTCGGTGTCAAGGTCAACCGCGTTAAATTCAAATCCACGGTTGCCGAGGCGAGAATAAACGGTCACCGCGTTCTGCTTATGAAACCCTCTACCTATATGAACAACAGCGGTCAGGCTATCGTTGAGGCGATGAATTTCTACAAAATCCCCGCTGAAAAGGTAGTAGTATTATTAGACGACATAAACCTTGACGTCGGGAAAATGCGTATCCGCTCAAAAGGCAGCGACGGCGGTCAGAACGGTATGAAGAGTATTATCTACCTAAGCGGCAGCGACCGGTTCCCGAGAATCAAAATCGGTATCGGCAAAAAGCCCAATCCCGAATATGACCTAGCCGCGTGGGTATTATCGAAGTTCACTAAGGACGAGCTTAAGCTCCTTGAGAAAATCGCCGAAAACTCTTACGAGGCGGTCGGACTCATCCTCGACGGCAATATTGACGAGGCTATGAACAGATTTAACTAGGATGAAATTTTTATCTGATATACTGACTCAAAACGGCGGCTTTAAAAAAGCCGAAAAGGCGTTAAAGCCCGGATCCGCCGTTTGCGTCACCGGTCTAACCGAGATCCACAAGTCAATTTTTATTAATTCGCTCTGCCGTTTAAGGAATGTCAGGGCTTTTTGTGTTGCTCCCGATGAGCAGAAGGCTCAAACTATGGTAAACGACCTTTGCTCAATGGGGCTTAAAGCGCTTTTCTACCCATCGCGCGATTTTATTTTCCGGGAAATCAGCGGTAAATCCGCCGATTACGAGCATCAGAGGCTCAACGTTCTCTATAAAATGCTTAAGGGCGACTACGACGCAGTCGTAAGCTGTATCGACGCGGCGTGCCAGTACACTATACCGCCCGAAGCGCTTAAGGGCTCGGTGCTTCATCTTTACAACGGAGCGGAGATCTCAACCGAAGCCTGCGTAAAAGTACTCTCAAAGCTCGGATACCAGCGTTTCGATCAGGTAGACGGAACGGGGCAGTTCTCGCTCAGGGGAGGTATTCTCGACTTCTTTATGCCCGACAGCGAAAATCCCGTGAGGGCGGAATTCTGGGGCGACGAGATAACAGCTCTCAATTACTTTGACGTCGAAACACAGCGAAGGCTCGAGAAGGCGGAAAACATTATCCTCACTCCCTCAACGGAAATCATCATTGAGGATAAGGACGAGCTCGCCGATAAAATAAACCATCAGGCTTTCAAGCTGAAAAAGGATAATCAGCAGAAGGCTAAGGAGATTCTTATTAACGTAGCTCAGCGACTCCGCGACGGTCTTTCCGTTTCGTCTATAGATAAGTTTATAGGCTTGATCTATCATAAGCCCGCAACGCTTTTCGATTATTTAGATAAAAACGGACTCGTTTTCGTTTCGGAATACAAAACGGTAAAAGAAAGAGCCCGAGCCGCCGAGTACCAGTTCGGCGAAAGTCTTTCCGACTACTTTTCAGACGGTACACTATGCAGGGGCTTTGAAAAATACTCGCTTGATTTTAATTCTGCATTTGAATTAATAAATCATTCTCAAACCGTCTATACCGACACATTCGCCCAGAGCGGATACGATTTTCCGCTCAGTGAGCTTGTAAGCTTTACCGCTAAACAGCTCAGCTTATGGAACGGCTCTCTGCGCTACATCAAGGACGACCTCGACGCATACAGCGAAAGAGACTATACAACAGTGATCCTCGCCGGAACTCAAAAGGGCGCGGAAAACCTTACGGATAATCTTATTAAGGAAAACTATCCGGCAAAGCTTATTTCCGCCTCAAGCGATATAGTCCCCGGAGGACTGTATGTATGCCCCGGAGCGCTGTCGTCGGGATTCGAGTTTCCGTCGGAAAAGTTCGCGCTTTTAAGCCAGGGCTTAAACTACAATTTAAAACCAAAACGTAAAATTCGAAAAAAGAATAATAACGGGCAGGAGATTTACAGCCTTTCCGAGCTTTACAAGGGCGATTACGTCGTACACAGCACCCACGGAATCGGTATCTTCGGCGGAATCCAGAAGATGACAGTCCACGGCGTTACGAAGGACTATATCCGGATTGAATACGCTAAGGGCGACGTGCTATATGTCCCTGTTACTCAGCTCGACTTAGTAGCAAAGTATATCGGCCCTAAAGAGGATACCCGGGTAAAAATAAACCGCCTCGGCTCGCCGGAATGGCAAAAAACGAAAACAAGGGTAAAATCCTCCGTTAAGGATATCGCGCGCGAGCTTATAGCGCTTTACTCCGAAAGGATGAGTTCAAAGGGCTACGCCTTTACCGCCGACAGCGAATGGCAGAGGGATTTCGAGCTTAAATTCGAGTACGAGGAAACCCCCGACCAGCTTAAATGCTGCGACGAAATCAAGAACGATATGGCGCGTATCCAGCCTATGGACAGGCTTTTATGCGGCGACGTCGGGTTCGGAAAAACCGAGGTGGCGCTTCGGGCAGCTTTCAGGTGCGTCAGCGACTCTAAGCAGTGCGCTCTGCTCTGCCCCACCACGATACTTGCGTGGCAGCATTATCAGACTGTGCTCAGACGATTTGAGGGCTACCCGGTGAATATAGAACTTCTCTCCCGCTTCAGAACCCCTAAACAGCAGAAAAAAATCATAGAGGACCTGAAAAAAGGAGATATCGACTTTATAATCGGAACCCACCGTCTCGTTCAGGACGACGTGCTGTTCCGTGACCTCGGACTCGCGATAATCGACGAGGAACAGCGCTTCGGAGTTAAGCAAAAGGAGCGTTTCAAGGAACTCAGAAAAAATGTAGACGTCCTCACTCTGTCGGCAACTCCTATCCCGAGAACGCTTAATATGGCTATGAGCGGAATAAGGGATATGTCCGTAATCGAGGAAGCTCCGCAGGACAGACAGCCCGTTCAGACCTATGTGCTAGAATACGACAGCGCGGTGATCAACGAGGCTATAAGACGCGAGCTGAGGCGCGGAGGCCAGGTATTCTATCTGCACAACCGCACCGAAACGATCGAAGCGAAGGCGGCAGCTATCCGCGAGGCTGTTCCCGAGGCAAATATCGCGGTCGCTCACGGTAAAATGGACGAAAAAACTCTCTCCTCTATCTGGCGCGAAATGCTGGAGCAGGAGGTCAACGTACTCGTGTGTACGACAATTATCGAAACAGGTATCGACCTTCCCAACGCAAATACACTTATAATAGAAAACGCCGACAGAATGGGACTTTCTCAGCTTCATCAGATTCGCGGCCGCGTAGGACGTTCAAGCCGTAAGGCTTACGCCTACTTTACATTCCCTCCGCATAAGGTGCTCACGGAAATTTCGACTAAAAGGCTGAACGCGATACGCGAATTCACCGAATTCGGCTCCGGCTTTAAAATCGCGATGCGGGATCTGGAGCTGAGAGGCGCCGGAAATATCCTCGGCGCTCAGCAGCACGGTCATATGGAAAACGTCGGCTACGATATGTACTTAAAGCTTCTCGCTGAAGCCGTAAACGAGGAAAAGGGCGAAGAATGCTCTCCCGCTGAAATCGAATGTCTTATCGACGTAAATATCGAGGCTCATATCCCCGAGAGCTACATCTTCAACACATCGCAGAGGCTCGAGATCTACCGCCGTATCGCGGATATACGCAGTCTCGCCGACTGCGAGGACGTAAAGGACGAGCTGACAGACCGCTTCGGAAAAATCCCCGAGGCGGTGAACGGACTGATTGAGATTGCCTATATCAGAAATATCGCAAACTCCCTTGGCATTTACGAAATCAAGCAGAACGAAACCTCGGTTTTACTCTATATCAAAAACATAAAAAGCGAGAGCGTCGGGAACATTCTTAAACGGCTTCGCGGTCAGGCTATGCTAAACGCCGGAAACAAACCGTATATCGCCGTCAGATATCCTAAGGATATGCCGGTTTTAGACGTGCTGAAAAGCATTTTTAACGGTTAAGAACATCCCTTTTTTCCCTGCTTTGTACTAATGTTACAATTTTGTTATAAAGCATTTACATTTCTTGTTTTTTCGTGTATAATCATATAGAATGTACAAATATTCCTTTGTACGCTATTTAATAAAAGGACGGTAATTGATAATGAGACTATTTCACAAAGTTATCGCCGCTTGTCTTGCGGTAGTACTTGCCGCTTCAGTGGCGGGCTGTGTTCCCATCAGTTTATCAAAAGAATGGGGATACAAATACGAGGATAAAACCTTAACAAAACAGTATGACATCGGTATGTATATCTACAATCTTTATCTCGCCTATAATCAGGCGTCCTCTTACGCCGAAAAGGCTAAGGGCTATAAGGCAAGCGAAAGCTTCGCCGAGCTTAAGATAAAAGACGACGACGGCAAAAAGGCAGTAGCGAAGGATTGGATCAAGGATAAGGCAGAAGAAAATATGCTCGGAGCGATCGCTCTCGACTATCTTTGCAAGAAAAATAAGGTTAAATGGGATAAATCCGCTATGGACAGTGCCGAGAAGTCGGCTAAGGATGCCTGGGAAATGGGCCCCTACGCTGCCTACGGCTACTATCAGCCTATAAGAGACGCGGTAGAGAAGTACGGCGTATCATTTGAAAGCTACGCTTATCTTGCCGCTAAATCAGGCGTTAAGCAGCAGGCTTTATTCACAAAGCTCTATGATAAGGACGGCGTTGAGGAAGTTTCCGATAAGGAGCTTACCGATTACTTCCTTAAAAACTACACCGCTTACAGCTATATCCCCGTTAACCTTTATACATCTTCGACCGACGCCGACGGCAACTCATCTTCAAAGAAATTCAGCAAAAAGAAGATCAAGAATATAAAGAGCGAGCTTGAAGCTCTTGCCGAGGATATTTCAAACGGCGATACTACATTCAAGAAAGCATCTGAAAAGTGCGAAAAGGATTACAACGCAACCTCCTCCGATATCGTAACAGAGAAGGTTTCGACTAAGGAAGATCTCAAATCCACCAACGCTGATATCTCAGAAGCAATTTCTAAGCTCAAAAACGGCGAGGCTAAGCTCGTTGTTGTAGGCGAAAGCGGCGACAGCCCCATCGCTTATGTTGCGGTTAAGAACAACGTAAAAGATTACGTTAAGACTCAGCTTGAGTCCGAGAGAACTTCTATCCTTCAGAATATGAAGGGCGATGATCTTACCGATTTACTTAAAAAGACCGGAAAAGACTTAAAGAAGAAGGACGCTCTTACAGTAAATCAGGGTGTTATTGATAAGTACCCCGCCGATTTATTCTATGAGAAACCCGAGGAGACAACAGCCGCGACGACTTCGGCATCGTAAAGGCTGACATAGTTAAAAGGAAGTGTATACTATGAAAGGAAAATTCAGGATAACCTGTATAGCGCTGCTTGTTGCTTTGGTTCTTTCCTTATTTACGGTAAGCGTTTACGCGGATGAAGATGACGACGTCGTAGCCACCGATCCCGCGCCCGTAGTTACCGAAGCTCCCAAGCCGGAGCCCGTCGCAACAGAAGCGCCTAAAAAATCCACTCCCGCTGTGATCAACAAGCCTACTCAGGCTCAGAAATCCAGAAGCGTTGTAAACAACAACAGCAGAAGCAGCAATAACTACAACAGCAATAATAACTACAACAATAATAACAACTACAACAGCAACAGCAATAACAATTATAACAACAATAACAACAATAATAATTACAACAACAATCAGAGCAGAAGCGCTATCGTTTCTTCCACTAAGGCGGCAACCTCCCCCGTATATGATGTTGATAAGGAAAAGGTCGCTACCGACACCCTGAAGAAGAACGACTGGGCGAGCATTAAGGAAAAGCTCAGCCGCTCGGAAAACTCCGATGACGCAAACGACGCAGACAGCTTCAGCTACATTCAGGACAACAACTCCGACGGAGATAACGGCTTATGGATCCTTTACTCGGGTATCGGACTTGAGGTACTCGCCGGTATCATCATCATAACGCTTATCATCTTAGGAGTTAAGAGAAGAAAACGCCTCCAGAGAAAATGCGCCGAGGCAGGTATAGATACCAACTCTCAGCGTCATTTTGAGCCGAAGCGTTCTCACACAGCTCCTCCTCCCACCCGTACTCAGAAGCGCCAAACCAACAAGCGCAGCAAGTACGATACGGATGAAATCAACCTGAGAGCTGCTAATCGCCGTTCAAACGGCAAGCGTTATAAACCTAAACACTGATCGTTATAAACGAAATCACGGCGTGGCTAATTGCCACGCCGTTTTTTTCTCCGCTCAGTTTTCTGCTGCGCAGAAACGAGCGCGATGTCTATACGAAATATGAATATACGAAATGCGCGAAAAGAGCGCTTTTTTTTGCGTTTGGAATCTATCTGAAATATATAATCACATAATTTGCGCCGTTCTCGTTAAGGTTATACAATACCCCGTTTTCGGGAGACGTACTCTGTCTTACGGTCAAAACTCCGTTAAGAAGCGAAGCTCCGCCCGTCGTACCCTTATGAGTAACTATCGCCGAATTCATAACCGTATTGCCCGAGCTTTCCGTCTGGAACGGCGTCGAGACTTTAAAAATAAACGCGATTTTCGGATCAAACCCGGGATCGTAAACTCCCGAGGAATTGCCGTTGCCCTGATTTAAAGTAATCAGATAAGGTGCGGAAACCCGGCTCTTTTCTGAAGGCGTAAGGTGTATATCCTCATCGCCGATATGAGTTCCCAGCACGTTGTCTATAATAAGATTATCCGACACAAAATCTATCCTTTTAGGGCAGTCGCTTTCTATCCAGTTATTAAGCCGAAGATTTGACGTTTTATTAGTTGATGCCATATTAACTCCTTTACTGTAAATGTATTTGCGCCCAGCTGAGATTATCCTCGTCAAGCTGCGCGAAGGTTTTATTCATAAGCTGGAAGCTGTGCCAGCTTCTTCCGCCGAAGTTTATCACCGCGTTAAGATGAGCGGGCAGGATCAGCCTTATCTGGTTTTCGATCCACTTGACCTCGCTGTCGGGATACGAACCGCCTACAAATACGGAAACGATCCTTTGAGACGGCATTTCGATAACGCGATAATCGGTAATACCGAAGCTGTCAAGAAACTTATAAAGTCCTGCACGCGTAAAATCGTTTTCGTTAAAGCCTTTTCTCAGCGTAAGCATTTCTCTTCTTTTGCTTAGCGGATATAAGCTTTTTGCGTCGCCGATAACCTTTTCCCTAAGCTCGATCCCATATGTCTGAGCGCTTGAGATAAAACATTCTCTGAGCACCTCGTCTATATGCTCACGGTGCACGTCGAGCGCTTCGCCATAGGCTTTAAGCTCGTTGTATATATTCGTCCCTTCGCTTATATCGTAAACGCCGAGCGGACTAAGCTTATCCGCCATAGAATCAAACTGAGCCATTTACTCGCTATCCTCCTCGACAAGAACATTATTGAGTATCGCGTAGGTATCGTTATCTACCGTCACAAGCGACGGATAAAGCGGATTAAAGGAAAAATCCTCAACACCCTCGGCGCGGATGATCGCCGCCGAAAGCGGATGCTCCGTAATTCCGTCGCCTACCTCAAGCGTATTGAAATACTCGGATACCGAGGCGCGGATATTCTCTCTTACTGTATTAAGATCGTAGCCGTCCTTAGTGGTTACAAATACCGCAACGGTAACATTTTGAACATCAGCCGTACTGACCTCGACGCTGACATTCAGCTCACGCTGAGTATTCATTATCGCCTGGACCTCGCTTACCAGCGCCGAGGACGCAGGAGCGTTGTGAGAGGCAATATAAACATCTACCGTTCCCGTGCCTCTGACGAGCGGTACAACATTCGCCGAGTACACTCCGTCAACCGAAAGCGCAAGACGTTTATAGTACGCTTTATTGGTTCCGTTAGATACCGCCTTATATGTATCGAGCACACGGCGTCTGAGCGCTTCGTCGCT
The DNA here is from genome assembly GCA_964514785.1 of uncultured Ruminococcus sp. Taxonomy (GTDB): domain Bacteria; phylum Bacillota; class Clostridia; order Oscillospirales; family Acutalibacteraceae; genus Ruminococcoides. Next base: position 12,049 of record CAZERR010000009.1, read on the forward strand.
TTCCTTTTCGCTTCCGCCCTTGAACGGCCAAAGGTTTTGGACTCCGTCGATCCCGACGACGCTCGTAACGATCGTATCGATTTTGTTCGCGCCGATATTTCCGGACTCTCCGCCGATACACGCGGTGCAGGGCACGGTAATATAATAATTTCCGGTCTGAATAACCGCGTCCTCGTCGGTCGAAAACCTGACGGGATTTACTGTGCCGGCTGAAACTACCGTTCCCTGCGGAATCAAAATCGGACTCACCGCGGGAGCTTCAACGTAAAACCTCGCTTCGCCCGCAGCCTTAACCGCTTCCTTCCTCTCAAGTCCCCTGTCCGCCGCATGGTAATCCAGATAATCGCCGGTAGCTGTAGTAGCGAACATCTGTCTTTTTATAAACTCAAGGTTCACCTCGTCGTTATAGATCTCACCTGCGAGCAACTTCATTCTTATATCTATATCCGAAAGCTCGGGAACCTCGCTTCCTGAGAGCTCGCTGTACTTGTTTTTCATTCTTTCGAGTATCTCGTTATAACTATCCATTCAATACCACCTCCGTAAAAACACTTTCCTTTCCGTCGCTGACCTCAAGTCCGAGCAAAACCTCATCCGAACCGTTAAGCGCAAGATAAAGCACCTTGACATACACGTCCGAATTAATAATACATTCGTTGATCCTCGCCTCGATTTTTCCCTCGGCGCCGTCCTCCGAAGTATTGAACCCCGGCTCAAAGGCGCCCATACTTCGATCATATATAAAGCTTGTACGCGGGATTTTTACAGCAAGCTGCGCCTGCTGGACCGCCCCGGAAATACCGCTGACCGTAACCGCCGAGGAATTTGGATTTAAAACTATATCGCCGTTTTCGATTTTAATATCCGTCATCCGATCTCCCTTCCGTTCACATAAACCTTTCCGTCGTTTTTAAGCGTTAAGCAGGCTCCTCCTGAGGAGCGCAGCATAAGCTCGCCCGGGTTTAAGTTCTGCGCTTTCGATATGGTTCCGAGGCAGATATCCTCGCCCGAGGCGGTAAGCACAACGCTTTCCTCCCCTACTGTCGGAACGTAGGATATCCCGTATGGGGCGACGATCGGGATTTTTGAATAATCACTGGACGCATTTATTTGAACCGTGCCGTTTGAGGCGGCTTTAATATTGCCCTTATCGGCTACAGAATCCGAAATTGAGTTTTTTGTAACATAATTTAATATCCACATTAACCGTTTTCTCCTTTTACCGTTAATATTGTTTCTTCCTTACCCGGGGTCGAGCGATAATAAATACCGCTTACATAAAGCCCCTCGTTTCTCATAAGCTGCCTGTCTTTAAAAACCACCGAAGCTCCGAGTACGTTAATCAGTCTTTTATTTGCGGTAACGGTTATTTCATAGGAGCCTTTCTCGCCGTTTTCAATCATTGTATCGGCAACTCTTAGCGAAGCTCCCGCCGTTGAATCGAGATAACGCTTTCTGCGCACCTTTCTTTTTACCGCTTTTTCGTCGGCGATAACCGTATCGTAACGCGAGGACGAGCCGGCTTTAACAAACACCTGAGATAAGAGCCTGCACCGTTTGTTATTTTCTTTTAAAGAACTATAATTTATGCCGCCCGAATTTGAAAATATAAGCTGCAAATCCGATTTAACGCCGTAAAAATTGACTGTACCGTCTGCTTCGATCCTCGGCGTCGCGCCGTAAGCCTCAATCGAAAACGCCGTGACCGCCTGCCATTCTGTCGTTCCCTTCGGAATCCTCATATTGCCCTCGATAACCTTTTCATCGCCGATATAACCGCCGATACGGTTCGGCTTGATATGGCGGTCAAAAATAACCGAAGTCGAAGGATAAGAGTAGCTTACGGGCATACACTCGTTATCGAGCAGCATAGCCGCCATACTCCTCGCCGCAATTTTAGTAATACGCCGCGAGCTGCTGACTATATTCTGCTGTTCATCCACAACCCCGGTAAAAACAACCTCATTTTTGTCGTATACCGTAACCTCGCACAGCTCCGTATTATTATCAAATAACGGAAAAGCAACTGTGAGGTCGTCGGCAGGAATGTTTTCATCCTGATTTATAACTATGTAGACCGGGTTTTGGGGAGCGATAAGCTCCCCGTTTACCCCTTTGAATTCAAATCTCAGCAAATTCTCACCTGACTTCCGATTTCAAGCTCGTCGGTACGTTTTATTTCGGGATTCAGCTGTACAAGCGTATGAACATCAACGCCGTAACGATAACCTATATCCCACAGGTTCTCGTCATTACATACCGTATGATAATATTTATCAGCCCTTATGCTGTTTTTCAGGCTGTCCTCAATAAAAGCGAAGCTATAGGACACAGCGTCTGCGCAAGGCTCGCATAAAAGCGCAAGACTCTTAAAATACGCATAAAAGGGTTTCATCCCGGGAAGGCTTAAAATACCGCTCTCGCGCTCTCTCTGAAGCTTTAAAAGAGCATTGAACTGTTCCAGGCAGTCATTGCCCGTAAGTATTCCCGTTCCGTTTACCGCGCGGCACTTTGAAGAAAGCTTATAGAGCCCGGACGTCCCTGAAAAGAGCTTTTCCTCGCTGAAATTATCCTCGTAATAAACTTTAAGAGTCTCGGGATTATGAGCCCACTCGTTACCCTTAAAACGAATTTTTGAAACGCTCATCCGGTTTTCGCCTCCTGCTCCTCTGAAAGAGCTCTGTTATATCTTCGGCTGTCCTGTTCGAATATTTCACTTATCTCACGGGCGTTGATACCCGCGTTTAGTTCCGAAATAATATTCTCCATAATTACTCCTTTTCCTCAGAGTCAATCGTAAGCACAATGGATTTAACTCCGTTTTTAATTACGGTTGACTTTGATTTTATAATGCAGTCGAAAAAGCTCTCGGTGACTCCGTCGCGCTCAATAACGAGTGTAAAGCCGTCTGAATACGGGAAAGGCTCCGAAGCGTAATACTCGAGCTTTACGGAATACTTTTTTGCTGTTCTGACGAGAGCGTAGTGCTTATCGCTCAGAAATTCCCGCGCGTATTTATCGTTATTAATTTCCGTGATCTCTACGGATACAGCCCCGGCGACAGCTGTATTATTTATCATAACGCTCAGATCGGATTTTATCGACTCTATCATAACATCGCCTCACATAAAACATATTCGATATTAAAGGTAAGCTCCCTGTAAATAGCTCCGCTTTCTTTTTCGTAGCAAATCGAGCTTATTACTCCGTCGTCAAAAAAGCCGTCGCTGTCCGAGAGAGCCACCTCATTTCTCAGTCTAACGAGAGCCTTTGTAAGACCGTCGCCGAAAACGTAATTACCGCCGTAGAGCCTTATGATCAGCTTCGCGCTGAAGATATCTCCGTATGTTCCGCGGCGGTAGAGCCTTTGGATAAACCCTCCGCGGCGCTTAAGCTCGTCAATATTAAATACGGCTGTAAGAGTATTCTGAGAAGGATTGTAATCGTCGGCGTCATAAGCCTTGATAAATGTAATATCCCGTAGATTCTCGTTTTCGCTAAGGTCGTCAATCAAGCCCTCTACTATATCAAAAATACTGTTCATAATCCTCCTAAGATTCTGTGCAGGCGGTTAAAACCGCCCACACATATAAATCCTCGCCTTTCACACTAAAGGTCTCAACAGATTTGACCACATAGTCCCTGTCCTCACCGAGAATGAGAAGATCCTTATAAATCTGCCCGCTTAGATCGGGTGTTGTGATCAAAAGGTAATGTCTCGGGTCACAAACTCCCGCGGGTAAACGCTTATGGGTAAAAAAACTGTTATAAGAATAGTGATAAGGCTGTAAAATACCTTTGATAGTAATAGTATTACCGTATTTAATGAATCTGAATACAGTTCCGTATTTTTCAATAAACTTTACAGGCGATTTCATCATTCCACCCTCTTAAAGAAAAAGTTAGACTGTTCAGCTGAGACTAAGTCGCTCAGGCTTTTAAGCTCGGATTCCCAGAGCTTTTCCGCCGCTTTAAGGCGGTCGCTGTTATACGTCACCCTTAAATCCCCGACGGCAAATGAGCTTTCCTCTCCTGCCGCACAGCATAAATACCGGTAATACGCGTAAACCGCCGCCGCGTTATCAAGCCTTTTTTCATCGCCGGAAAACAACTCCTCTTTAACCGTAAGACTCCTGAGATATTCTCTTGAGTCGCTCAGAAGCCCGCTCCAGTTTTCAGCCTCCTGAGAGCTTAAGCCCGATATCAGCTTAAATCTGTTTAAGGTGTTTTCAAAGCTCATAGGCGTGCCTCTTAGTAAGAAACTGCTTTAGAGGCTTCGTTAAAGATTTTTGCGAATCCCGCGGTACAGCTTATTGCCGCTCTCTCGAGCTGACGGTCGATAAGCTTATCGTAATCGGTTACGACATCGCCCGCCTGAACCATCTCGAGCGCGCAGTTTTTATCTATACCGATAAGCTTGCCGGAGGTGATACAGGGCGCATGAAGAAGATTAGCTCCGAGCGGAGTAACCATTTTGCCGGTACCCTGGAAGTTAAGTCCGGCGTGGCTGTCCTTCATCTCGCTTAAGGAAAGAATCTTCTGCATAGCGTCGGTGGGAGCAAGAATCGTATTGAGCTCATAGGGGCTTAAATTAGCCCAAAGGTTAACTAAATCGGCGTATGTAATACCGTCTGTTGAATCAAGCACGTTAATAAGCGTACACGAATTGTTATTACCGTCGCCGTTGATAAGCACGTCAACCGCGTCTTTGAGCTGAGCTCTGCGGATATACGCGCCGATCTGATTCAACGTTACGGTAAAGAGGTCGAGTCTCTGGAATCTTAACGCCTCGTATGAGGAAACCAGCATTCTTCCTCTCTTATGAAGCTTAACGAGATTTTCCTGAGTTTTAACGACTGTCTGAGGAATCTGAGCGCCCTCGGAAACAACCTTTAAGCTCTTGTCATCCTCTGACGGAATTGAAGCAACGCTTCTGTAATCCATACCCTCGATATTCGTAACCGTAGCTACGATATCCGGGATGATATCCGCCTGCTCCATACCCTGCTTAACCGCACGGCTGACGTATTCGGGGAATAATGCCGCGGAGTTGGAGGTCTGGAAGAATTTTTCAACGCAGTCGCTTCCTCTGCCGGAAACTCTGATATCAAAGCGCTTAAGCTGACGGCCGAACGCGTCTAAACCCTCAAGCGCCGTACCCTCGTAATTCTCGGAGGGATCGAGTTTTTCGAGCACATCGGTAAGGCTTTTAGAGCCTGACTGATACATACCCTTTTCTATTGTAATGTTTTCAAAATTAGCCATATTTCCTCCTTAAAGAATAATTCCTACCTTGTTACTGCCGGAGCTGATAACGAGGTGTTTTCCTGCTGAATTTGAAGCCTGAACGGTATCTGCGGACGAAATGCTTAAGCCTGTCATACCGCGGTTTACGGTTCCTGTTGACTTAGCCTCTACATAACCCGAAAGCTGTACCGCCGCATAACCGCCGCGTACCCCTACGCAGTAGCCTACTACCTCGTCTCCCGAGGAAGCAGCCGATACGGTGCAGTCCGCGCTGATCGTAACAAACTGTCCCGCAGAAAGACTTCCGCTTACTAAAAATGTAGCCACGTTTTCTCCGTAGCCCTTAAAATCTACGTTCATATTTTTCCTCCTTAAATTTTAAACTCTGTGTTTGACTCTGTTTTTGCTTTTGATTTATCGACAAAAAGCTGGGGCTTTACGTCGTCTGCGCCGTTTGCCGCTTTTTTATAAGCTCTCTTAAACTCTCTGAGCTCCTCAACGCTTAAAGCCTCGGCAACGCTTTTCATTGTTTTCACCGAGATATCCGGCTGTACTATCGCGCTGTATCTGAGCACATCCGAGATAAGAGCATTTCTGTAAACCGCTCCGTCGGCTGCCTGCTTTTTGAGGCTGTCGATATAATCCTTAAGCCTCCTGCAATCCTTATCACAAAGCGTAACCGACTCGCAGCTTTCGATTGATTTAAGAATATCCTGCATCTTATTTTCCTTTCCTTTATAGCTTTTTATTATGCCCGCGTTTTTCTGGGCGGGTATCGCGACGAAGCTGAACTCATACGCATCGTAGGGTTCCGTAAGCTCGCTGTAGCACAGCTTTCCCGAGTAGCTTTCACCCTTAACATGAGGGCAATCGGGGGAGCTTATTTCATTACCGCAGATACTGCAAACGCTTCTGCTTACCGCGCAGCCTACGCTTACCTCGCGAACAATACCGCTGTCCATAGCGAGTCTAAGCTCACGGTTGCTCTCGAGCTTAGGCATATATGCCCTCGCCGTAAGCCTGAAATAATCGTCTCCAACGCTGTTTTTTCTGCCTGAAACCGCCTCGACCTTACAGCTGATTATTCTCGCCGTCTGGTTCTGAGCCTTCGGATTGTGGTCGAAAATCCCGGTTTTACCGACAAAAAGTTCAGAAAGCTTTTCTAAGCTCTCAACGGTAAATCTCTCGAAATCCCTGTCAACATCGTTATCACACAAGACTACAGAAAAGACATAAACCTCATCCTCCGTAAGCTCGCGTCTTGCGTAAGAGTTGATAAGCTCCAGTTCACCTTCAAGCACGGCGGAGTTCTTAATAACTTGTCCTGTCTTCATATTCCACCTCGGTTCTCCTTTCAATTTCTCTCGCATGCGCTTTATTAAGCAGCGCCTTTGACAGCTCGACCTCATCCTGAAGGTTAATTAAATCCCATTTAACCTCAACCGAATCGTCGTATCCTTTAAGCCTTAAATAGAGCTTAGCAACTTTCGCGATCACGGGCGAGATAAGCGAGCGGTAAAACTCCAGCTCGCTTGTAAGGATATCAGCCTGCTGAGCGCTCATACGCTCGGTACTCGACCAGCTTATTCCCAGCACAAACGGCGGAAGCGAAAGCTTCGCTATTATCTGCTCAAGCAGGGTACGCACGGGGATAGTACTGTCAAGGATCTGATTATCAGCACCGATAACCTTTACGTTGACATCACCTATAGCGACGAAGTCGCAAACCTCGCTTGAACGCATAGCCTTGCTCCACTCATCCGCTATCTGCTGAGCCTGCTTTTTTGTAACGGCAGGAGAGCTCGAATCGGGCTTATAGGTAACTGAAAACCTCACGTCGCCTACTCTCTCCCAATTCTTTTTGATCGAATCAAATATTGTAAGCAGGATTCCGCTTACATACGGTAGCCCTCTTAGGATCGAAGTACCTCTGACCGTTCCCGGCTCAGGATTTAAAAGCGTAGGTATAATCAGATTTTGATTTTTTGCGGGAGAAAGTCCGCCGTCGTTCAGACAAACCATAATATTCAGCGGACTGCCCGCCGCCGTAATCGTAACATCCCTAAGGCTGGCGTTATAAAGCCCGGCTATTTCGCTTTTATCACGGCTTAAAACTATCTCTCCGACTGCCTCGCCGTAGGTAAGCAGCTCATTTACATAGCTTGTGATAAAGGGATAAATCCCTTTATTCCCTCCGTTTATCGAAACCGTGTTCAAAAACAAAGCAAGCTCGCTGTCGATCGACGAATTGCCCGTAACGACCTCAAAATTGCCCATAAGCCTTACGGTTTTATCTATTGCGGCGTCTATGATCGGCACCGCTTCTCTGAGGTTCTTATAAAGCTCATACTCGCACATACTTACCTGCGAATAGTTTTTAATAAATGAGAAAGGATGCGAGCCTTCCGTTGCAGGCACGGGACATACCGGAAGCTCCTTTTTGCTTTCTGATTTATTTCTTTTAAAGAAATTCAAATTCATCCTCCTGTTAATTATTTGCACGCGGCTAACACGCGCTCTGTCTTTTCGCGGCAAAGACATTAAAGCTGCCCTTGCTCTCGAGTATCGTGGTGACAAAATACCTTATGTCATCCATAGCGTGGTCGTTTTCCTTTATCGGAACGTCAACTCCGCTTTCGCTCCAGCGGTAAAGGGAAAATTCTCTTATGCTGTCAATGCAGTTATTACAGATTTTTATTCTCCCTTCCTTGAGCGCCGTGCCGGTAAGCCGTATACCGTTGATCACATCATTGTTAGCGGGAATAACGTTAAATTTACCGTGGCGGCGTATCGTTTCGATAAAAGAGGCTGCCGAAGGATCAACGGTTATATCGTTCACGCGGCGTTTACCGATTAGCTCGAGGAGAGTTTTATAATGCTCCTCGTCGGTCTTCTGAAAACCTTCCCTGCGCGAATCGAAATAGACCTCGTCAATCCTGTACCACACCTCGTCCTTAAGCGCCCAAAGTCCGAACGACGCCGGGTTCACCGTTCCGTAGTCTATAGAAACACAATAGCTGTCAAACGGTCCCTCGGGCACTTCTGAAAAAGAGCTGTCCTTCATAAAAGGATATACCGCTCCTGATACCGCGACCCATTTTCCGAGAATGAATCTCTCATAGAAGCTGCCGCTGTACAGGCTCTCGTAACGCTTGATCGTACTATCGCTGAGCGACGGGTTGTCCCTCATAGTAAAATGAAGGTAAAACGCGTTCTTTTTATCAGCCTGCTTTATCCAGTTTCGGTAAAACCAGTGAGCGGGATATTCCGGGTTACAGTTAAACCAGAACCTGCTCCCCTCTACCGAACACCTTGCAAGAGCCTGCTCAACAAACGACCTCGGCATAAGCGCAACTTCATCAAAGAGCACTCCCGACAGCGTCATTCCCTGGATAAGAGAGGCGCTGCTTTCATCCTTACCTCCAAAAACGTAAATGCGGTTTTCTATACCCTTATAGCTTATAATCAGCATATTACGGCTGAGCTTTTCCTCAACCCTGAATCCCAGCATTTTAAGCACCGGTATTATAGGCGTAATAATATTCCTCCTCGCGCTTCGTATAGTCTTTCCGCAAATTGCGAAGCTTGAATTTTTAAAACGGTAAAACATCCAGAACACGAAAGAAATCGACATACAGAACGTCTTTCCCGAGCGTACGGCGCCGTCGCAAATTATTGCGTCAAAACGCGAGCTATAAGAATTTTTACACCACCAGGTAAGAACATGAAGCTGTTTTTCTGAAAAAGGTTTAATCTCCATTTTCGGTTTGATTAAGCTTTTGTGCGCCGGCAATCAATGCGTCGTAAAAAGGTACCGAGCTTTCGATTTCGGATAATCCGCGAGTTAAGCACTCAATCGCCTTGAATTTGTCAAATGACCGAAGTTCAATTGACTCTCCCTTTCTTTTTATTTCCGATACCGAAAAAAGATCCGTATCGCTTACGGAAACATTACCGTCCTTTTTATCAGACAACATTTCTGCCGCGTCAAAAACGCTTCCCGCAGCGAGCCTTATTAAAGCGTAGCGCGCAATATGCAAAGCGGTCTTTTCGATCGCCTCGCCGTAACGCTTGATCTCGTTTTGGATCCTTGTGCAGGTCAAAAGCTCGTACGGGTCTTTTTTTATTCCCGAAAGACTCGCCGCCCGTTCGGGATTTCCGGTTTCGAGATATCTCCTGCAAAACGCTTTTTCTTTTTTATTAAGCTGCGACATATTATCCTCCTTTCATTCAGCTCTCACTTACATATACAAAAAACAAAAAAATTGCATACTTTTATGCAATTTCTTCGAAAAAAATTTAAATTTTTTTATTTTTCACGTTAAACGAGAAGAATTCTTATAATAAAAAAAGCCGAAAGACTCAGGAGTTGACCTTTAGTCTTTCGGCTTAAATCATTAATTATTTAGTTTCTTCTCGGACGGCGGTCACCGCGGGGTCTGCGGGGACGCGAATTCTTTCTGTCCTCATCGGGATCGTTTTCGGGCTCTAAGCCGTCGACCTCAATAAGAACAGCTCTGCGGCTTAAATTAAGTCTGCCCTTATCGTCGATCTCGAGCACCTTAACCCTAATAACGTCGCCTACGTTTACAACATCGGTAACATTCTTTGTGCGCTTAACGTCGAGCTGGCTGATGTGGCAGAGACCTTCCTTACCCGGAGCGATCTCAACAAAAGCGCCGAAGTCCATAATGCGTGTAACCTTACCGTAGAACATAGCGCCCGGCTCGGGATCGTTAGCGATCGTTTCGATCATAGCGAGAGCGCGCTTACATTTCTCGGTATCAATACCTGAAATAAATACGTTGCCCTTATCGCCGTCTTCCTCGATATCAACCTTACAATCGCACTGAGCCTGGATTTCCTTAATAACCTTACCGCTCTTACCGATAACCTCGGAAATCTTCTCTGCATCAATAGTAGTAGTAAACATCTTGGGAGCATATTTTGAAAGCTCGGGACGGGGCTCGGCGATAGCCTTGAGCATAATCTCGTCAAGAATATAGTTACGGGCCTTATGAGTCTTTTCAAGCGCCTCCTTAACCATTTCGGGAAGAAGTCCGCTGATCTTAAGATCCATCTGAATAGCCGTGATACCTTCCTTGGTACCTGCTACCTTAAAGTCCATATCACCGAAGAAGTCCTCGAGGCCCTGGATATCAACCATTGTCATCCATCTCTCGCCCTCGGTAATAAGACCGCAGGAAATACCGGCTACAGGAGCCTTGATCGGAACACCTGCGTCCATAAGCGCTAAGGTCGAACCGCAGACGGAGCCCTGTGAGGTTGAACCGTTCGAGGAGAGCACCTCGGAAACAAGTCTTAAAGCATAGGGGAAGTCCTCAACCGGAGGAATTACGGGAAGCAGAGCTCTCTCTGCTAAAGCGCCGTGACCGATCTCACGGCGTCCGGGACCGCGGCTGGGCTTAGTCTCTCCTACCGAATAGCTCGGGAAATTATAGTGGTGGATATATCTCTTTTCGGTCTCGCCGTCAAGTCCGTCGAGAAGCTGCTTCTCGGCAACAGAGCCTAAAGTAGCGATTGTAAGAACCTGAGTCTGACCTCTTGTAAACATACCCGAACCGTGAACTCTCGGTAAAACACCTACCTCGGAAGCAAGCGGACGGATATCGTCCATCTCACGTCCGTCAACACGCTTTTTCTCGTCTAAAAGCCAGCGGCGAACGATAGTCTTCTGAGTTTTATACATACACTCGTCGATTTTAGCCTCGCACTCGGGATACATCTCGTCGAACTTCTCGTGAACAGCCTCGTAGATAGGCTTTAATCTCTCGTCACGGATATTCTTATCATCTGTATCGAGGGCAACCTTTACGTCGGCCTCGGCAAAGTTATAAATAGCCTCGAACATCTCGGGATCCGGATCGTTGGAAGGATAGGAGAACTTTTCCTTACCGATTTCGGACACGATACCGTTGATAAACTCGATAATCTTCTGGTTAGCCTCGTGACCTGCCATAATAGCGTTGTACATAGTCTCGTCGTCAACACAGTTAGCGCCTGCCTCGATCATAGCGATTCGCTCGCTTGTGGAAGCGACGGTAGTAGACATATCGGAAACCTTTCTCTGCTCCTCGGTGGGATTGATAACTATCTCACCGTCAACAAGACCTACCGAGCATCCGCTGATAGGACCGTTCCACGGAACGTCGGAAATCGAAATAGCGATAGAGGTACCGACCATAGCCGCGATTTCGGGCGAGCAGTCGGGATCAACCGCCATAACGGTACATACTACCGAGCAGTCGTTTCTCATATCCTTCGGGAAAAGCGGACGAATAGGACGGTCGATCACACGGCTTGTAAGGATAGCCTTCTCGGAGGGACGTCCCTCTCTCTTTAAGAATGAGCCGGGGATTCTGCCGGCAGCGTACTGCTTCTCCTCATAATCAACCGAAAGAGGGAAGAAATCAACGCCGTCTCTCGGCTTGGCGGAAGCAGTTACCGCAACGTGTACAACAGTCTCGCCGTAGCTTACCAAGCAAGCGCCGTTTGCGAGCTGAGTCATTTTACCTGTTTCGATTTTCAGCGGTCTTCCCGCAAAATCGGTTTCAAATACCCTATAGTTAGGGAATTCCATTTTTCTGTTCATAAAAAATCCTTTCCGAAGTATAAACTTCAATATATATTTCACAGGATTTTTCAGCTTCACCTAGCAATAAAACCAACCTACAAAATTAGTTTATAAGCTCGTTTTACCGCTAAAGCGAGGGCGTAAAAATCCTGCAATTTAAAAAACAATTAAATACTGTAAAAACGAGATATAGGGCAAACGTCGCCGCTTGCCCTAAATTTACAGAATTACTTACGGATTCCGCATCTCTTAATAATAGAACGGTATCTCTCGATATCTACGTTAGTAAGATACTTAAGGAGAGAACGTCTCTGACCAACCATCTTAAGGAGACCTCTTCTTGAGTGATGGTCCTTCTTATGAACCTTTAAGTGCTCGGTTAAGTCGTTGATTCTCTTAGTGAGAAGCGCAATCTGAACCTCGGGAGAGCCTGTATCGCCCTCGTGAGTAGCGTATTCGGCAATAATAGCCTTCTTTTCTTCGGGTAACATTATAATTCCACCTTTATAAAATATTTGCAAAAACGCAGGTTAAGGCTGTGAAAATCCGCATAGCGGCATACTCCAAAATCCGCGTAAAAGCTTAACAAACGTTATTATAACACACTGTTTATAAAAAGTAAAGTAAAAGTTTTCGTATTTTAAAATGAAAAATTTCATCTTTTATAAAAAGAAAACGGTCCGGAAACTCCCGAACCGTTTAAGTTTTATTGACCCTTAACAATCTTTGTGATTTGCTTACCGATAAATTCCTTTTCCTCGGAATTCATACTTCTGTACGCAAGAATGATCTGTTCCTCATTAGGGGAAAGCGCTCCGAACAATTCGTTACCCGAATCACCCGAGGCAACCAAAGCCGTTAACCCCTCGTCGCTGTATCCGAGCAATGTATTAAAATCTACGTTAAGGATATCGCAGATTTTCTTCAGCTTTTCCTGACCGGGCTCTGACTTTCCTGTTTCATAATAGGTATATGTTGAGCGCGAGATATTTAACATATCCGCCATATCCCGCTGCGAGTACTTAGAATGCTTTTTTCGAAGATCTCTTAAGTGTCTGCCAAATGACTTCGACATACTACCAACACCTTTCAGTATTCCTGAATAAACATATTAAAATTTATGCATATTTATATCTTTGACTATAGTATAATTTATAACTTTTTTAATGTCAATACAAGTGGGAAAATTGTCACGTTTTCACTGATTTTTCCTATATTTTTTTCGATTTTCTGCTACACGCCACTTGCAAAACTAAAACTTTTGAGTTATAATGTATTGAATGATGCTGGTGTAGCTCAGTCGGTAGAGCATCTCACTCGTAATGAGAAGGTCACGTGTTCAAGTCACGCCACCAGCTCCACGGTAAAGGACGCCTTTTTGCGTCCTTTATTTTTCGCCCTTTTTCCCCGTTATATTCCTTTTATTTTATTTCCTTATTGATTATTTCGTTTTAGTTTCATAAAAGACAGCATTATTACTGAAAAAGATGAGAAGGCATTTTAAGAGCGAAAAAAGCGTTTAAAACTAAAAAAGTTTTTTAAGTAAAAAAGCCCCATACTTTAGGTAAAATCCTCATTTTGCCTATTAAATTTATATGTTATTAAAAAAACGAAAGATTAAAATATAATTCCTGCATTTTTTCGCAGATCTTATAAATCTGTTTTCATTTTCAAATTTTAATAACCAAGCGCTTATTATTCTAAACGAGAATATTAAACGGTGTTTTGAAAAAAATATTATATATTTTTAAATAGTTTCCCGAAAGTGTAAATCATTATTGCTTAAAAGCGTTATAATATACATTTTTCACTAGGATAATGTATATTTATACATTTGAAATTTCAGATAAAAAGGTGTATAATATTCATTAATATATTTATATATAAAAAGGAATGGTTTAAATGGCAAAAAAACAGTTTAAGTCTGAATCAAAAAGACTTCTTGACCTTATGATCAACTCTATCTACACTCATAAGGAGATTTTTTTAAGAGAGCTTATCTCGAACGCCAGCGACGCGGTAGACAAGCTCTGCTTCATTTCTCTTACCGACGATAAGGTCGGACTTTCGAGAGAGGATTTCAAAATCGACATCACTCTCGATAAGGAAAACCGCATACTTAAAATCGAGGATAACGGTATCGGTATGGATAAGCAGGATCTCGAGCAAAACCTCGGTACGATCGCATCCTCCGGCTCCTACCGCTTTAAGCAGGAAATGGGAAATAAGGACGACGTCGATATTATCGGTCAATTCGGCGTAGGCTTTTATTCCGCGTTTATGGTAGCGAAAAAGGTTGAGGTTTTCACAAAAAAATACGGCTGTGATACCGGTTATCTCTGGACCTCCTCGGGTGCCGACGGCTATACAATAAAGGAAACCGAAAAGGAAAACGCCGGCACGGTAATCACCCTATACATAAAGGATGATACCGAAACCGAAAATTATTCGGAATTTTTAGAGCAGTACAGAATTTCCGAGCTGGTTAAAAAATACAGCGACTACATCCGTTATCCCATCATTATGGATATGACGCACAGCAAGGTCAAGGAGGATACGAAGGACAGCGATAAGCCCGAGTACGAAACCGTTACCGAAGCTCAGACGCTCAACTCGATGGTTCCTATCTGGCAGCGTCCTAAGAAAGATGTATCCGATGAGGAGTACGAAAAATTCTATCAGGATAAGTTTATGGCTTTTGATAAGCCTGCAAAAATCATAACAACCTCGGTAGAAGGCGTAGTAACCTATAAAGCTCTCCTCTACATTCCCTCAAAGGCTCCTTACGATTACTATACAAAGGAATATAAAAAGGGCTTACAGCTCTACTCAAGCGGCGTTCTTATTATGGAAAACTGCGAGGAGCTTTTACCCGAGCACTTCAGATTCGTTAAGGGCGTAGTAGACAGCCAGGATTTCTCGCTCAATATCTCGCGAGAGGTTCTTCAGCACGACCATCAGCTTAAAACCGTCGCAAATACTCTTGAAAAAAAGATCAAGAACGAGCTCTCCTCACTGCTTAAAAAGGACAGGGAAACCTACGAAAAGTTCTTTAACGAGTTCGGCCGTCAGCTTAAATACGGTATCGTAAGCGATTACGGAATGCATAAGGACAACCTTAAAGACCTTCTTATGTTCTACTCCTCAAACGACGAAAAGCTCACAACGCTTTCCGAATACGTTGACAGAATGACCGAGGAACAGAAATACATCTACTTCGCCACTGGCGAAAGCGTAAGCTCGATAAGCAAGCTCCCTCAGGCGGAAATGGTGCTCTCAAAGGGCTTCGAGATACTTTACTGTACTCAGGATATCGACGAGTTTACGCTCCAAACCTTACACAGCTATAGCGATAAAGAATTCAGAAGCGTAGACAGCGACGACCTCGGTATTGAACCCGAACAGCCGGAAAGCTCCGACGAGGACAACAGCGAGGTTCTTAAGTTCGTGCGCGACGCGCTCGGCGATAAGGTAAGCGAGGTAATCGCCAGCAAAAAGCTCGTAAGCCACCCCGTATGTCTTACCGCAAAGGGCGGAATCAGCTTTGAGATGGAAAAATATTTCGCCGCCATGCAGCCCGAGGCGGGCATGAAGGCTCAGAGGTGCTTAGAGCTCAATATGAACCACGAAGCAGTCAAGACTATGAAAGCCCTAATCGGCGAGGATGACGAAAAGGCGAAAAAGTACGCGGAAATCTTCTACAATCAGGCGCTCCTCATAGCAGGACTTCCGATCGAGGATCCCTCGGGATATGCCGATTTGGTATGCTCGTTAATGTAATGTATTTATAATCCTATAGAAGTTCGGTGAATTTGTATAAATTCACCGAATTTTTTCTTTATTCACTATTGAAAACCTACACATTTTTTATTATAATGGTGATATCAATATGATTATTAATCCAATGGGGGTGTAAAAATGAGGAAAACAAAAATAATCTGTACTTTAGGTCCTGCCTGCGATAACAAGGAAACCCTGCTCGCTATGATCGACGCGGGTATGAATGTCGCGAGAATCAATATGTCCCACGGTACTCACGAGGAACAGAAGGTTCGTCTTGACCGTCTTAAAGAGGTAATTAAAGAAAGCGGAAAGAACATCGCTATTCTTCTCGACACTAAAGGACCCGAGGTAAGAGTCGGAACCTTCGAGAACGGAAGCGCCGTACTTATAGAAGGAAAAGAATTCTCTCTCTATAAGAATAACGAAAAGGAAGGCAACGACGAAGGAGTAGGCATAAGCTATCCTAAGCTCGTAGATATCTTCCTTAACGAAAAGCAGAAGGCTATCGGGCGTAAAATCCTTATGGACGACGGTAAAATCACGCTGATAGTTACCGAGGTTGCAAAAGACGCTATAAAATGCCTTGTAGTTAAAGGCGGACGCCTTTCAAACAGAAAGAGTATCAACATTCCCGATTATCATATTTCCATGCCCTATGTAAGCGCCCGCGACAGAGCCGATATAGAATTCGGACTGAAAAACGGCGCGGAGATCGTTGCCGCAAGCTTTGTACGCTCAGCCGACGATGTAAGCACCCTGCGCGATTATATTGACAGCATCGGCTTCGAGGGAGTTGATATCGTATCTAAAATCGAAAACCAGAGCGGTTATGACGATATCGACCGTATCATCGACGCGTCTAACGGTATCATGGTAGCGCGCGGAGATATGGGTGTTGAGATTCCGTTTATTAAACTCCCTGAGATCCAGAAAACCATTATCCGTAAAACGGTAGCTAAGGGCAAGTATGTTATTACAGCTACTCAAATGCTCGAGAGCATGA
>CAZERR010000010.1:0-26616 GCA_964514785.1 uncultured Ruminococcus sp.
AAAGGCGTTTGATAAAGCTCAGCCGGAGATAGTCTTACATCTCGCGGCTCAGCCTCTCGTGCGCGAAAGCTACATAAACCCTGCCTATACCTATGAGACCAATGTTATGGGTACGGTTAATATTCTCGAATGCGTCCGTAATTCGGAATGTGTAAAATCGGTTTTGAACGTTACGACCGATAAGGTGTATCTTAACCGCGAGTGGGAATGGGGTTACCGTGAAAACGAGGAGCTCGACGGCTTCGATCCGTACTCGAACTCAAAATCCTGTTCAGAGCTTGTAACTCACAGCTATAAGCGCAGCTTTTTTGATAATACGGATATCGCCGTTTCTACTGCGAGAGCAGGTAACGTGATAGGCGGCGGCGACTTCGCCGACAACCGTATAATCCCCGATTGTATTCGCGCGGCGGCTGACAAGGAGGATATTATTGTAAGGAATCCTTACTCTACACGTCCGTATCAACACGTTTTAGAACCGCTTTTCGCATATCTTATGATAGTGAAGGCTCAGTATGAGGATATAAAGTATCAGGACTACTATAACGTAGGCCCCGATGACCGCGACTGCTTTCAGACGGGAGCGCTTGTAGATCTTTTCGTAAAGCACTGGGGCGATGGTATGCGCTGGGTTGAACGGTATGACGGCGGTCCCCACGAGGCTAACTTCCTTAAGCTTGACTGCTCGAAGCTTAAAAAGACCTTCGGCTGGAAGCCTAACTGGGATTTAGATAAGGCGATCGAAAAGACCGTCGAGTGGAGTAAAATCTACATTTCGGGCGGAGATATAAACGCCTGTATAAATAAACAGATCGACGAATTTCTGAATAAGGAGTAATCATAAATGAGTAACTGGAAAAACGAACAGGAAGCCCGTGAACAGATAAAGGCGCTTGTTGCCGATTATTATCACGAATTTAAGGAAAAGAAGGCTGAGTTTAAGCCCGGCGACCGTATAAGCTACGCCTCGCGCGTATTTGACGAGAAGGAGATGTGCAGCCTTACCGACGCTATGCTCGACTTCTGGCTTACAACGGGACGTTTCTCCGATGAGTTTGAGAAGAATTTTGCAAAGTGGATAGGCGTAAAATACGCTCACTTAGTAAACAGCGGTTCATCCGCGAACCTGATTGCGTTTATGGCGCTTACCGCTCCCGAACTCGGAGAGCGTCAGATCAAGAGGGGCGACGAGGTCATTACCGTAGCCTGCGGCTTCCCTACAACAGTCAGTCCGGTTATTCAGTACGGCGCAGTTCCGGTTTTCGTAGACGTTACCGTACCTCAGTACAATATTGATATCACTCAGCTCGAGGGCGCTTTATCCGATAAGACAAAGGCGGTTATGATCGCTCATACCTTAGGCAATCCCTTTGACTTAAAGGCAGTGAGAGAGTTCTGCGATAAGCACAACCTGTGGCTTGTTGAGGATAACTGCGACGCTCTCGGCTCTCAGTACACGATCGACGACGAAACGAGATTTACGGGTACATGGGGCGATATCGGAACCTCAAGCTTCTATCCGCCTCACCATATGACAATGGGCGAGGGCGGCTGTGTTTATACAAACAACGCACTGCTCCACAGGATGATACTTTCCTACCGTGACTGGGGACGCGACTGTATCTGTCCCTCCGGTCACGACAACTTCTGCGGCCACCGCTACGACGGTCAGTTCGGCCAGCTTCCGCAGGGCTACGACCATAAATACGTTTACAGCCATCTCGGCTATAACCTCAAGGTTACCGATTTGCAGGCGGCGATCGGCGTAGAACAGCTTAAAAAGTTCCCGTCCTTTATCGAGCGCCGTATTCATAACTGGGAAAGACTTCATAAGGCGCTTGAGCCCGTGTCGGACAAGCTTATTTTACCCGAAGCGGCTGAAAACAGCCGTCCGTCGTGGTTTGGGTTCCTCATTTCGGTTAAACCGGAAACCGGCATTAAGCGAAACGATGTGACAAAATATATCGAGGAGCACAATGTTCAGACAAGGCTCCTGTTCAGCGGCAATCTCATAAAGCACCCCTGCTTTGACGAACTTAGGGATACCGACGCCTATAGGGTTTCGGGAACGCTGGAAAACACGGAATTTATTATGAATAACACCTTCTGGGTAGGAGTATACCCGGGAATGACCGACGAGATGATCGACCATATGGCTAAGGTGATTATTGAGGCTATAGAAGCATGAAGGAAAAACTGATAAAGCTATTCGGTCAGTTTATTAAATTCGGAATAGTCGGCGTGTCGAATACGCTGATTTCGCTCGGAATTTACTACCTTATGGTATGGCTCGGATGTCATTATTTAATTGCGAATATCGTAGGATTTATCGTAAGCGTGATCAACTCCTTTTTCTGGAACAGCAAGTTCGTGTTCAAGGAAAAGGAGGAGGACAGCAAAGTCAAGTCGTTTATAAAAATGACGCTTTCTTACGGCTCGACCTTTATACTTTCCAACGTGCTTATGTTCTTATTTATCGACGTATTCGGTATCTCAAAATATATCGCCCCGATTATCAACCTCATAATCACGATCCCGATAAACTTCTTCTTGAATAAAATCTGGGCGTTTAAGGATAAAGGATAATTTTTGGAGGAAAATATGAAGCAAAGACTTGCTGATTATGTTGCAGACTTTCTTGTTTCCCGCGGAGTTACCGACTGCTTTTCGGTAGTCGGCGGCGGAGCTATGCATTTAAACGATGCGCTCGGACATAAGGAAGGACTTAAGGTTACTTATAATCATCACGAGCAGGCTTGCGCTATTGCGGCGGAAGCATATGCAAGAATAGATAATAAAATAGCGGCAGTTTGCGTTACAACAGGTCCCGGAGGCACAAACGCTCTTACGGGAGTTGTAGGCGGCTGGCTTGATTCAATTCCTATGTTTATCGTAAGCGGTCAGGTTCGCTACGATACAACCGCAAGATACGCGCTTAAGTATACGGGCACTCCGCTTCGCGCTATGGGCGACCAGGAGTACGATATCGTAAAAAGCGTTGAGCCTATGACTAAGTACGCCGTTATGATCGAGGACCCGAAGGATATCAGGTTTGCTCTCGAAAAGGCGTGGCATTTAGCGACTACGGGACGTCCGGGACCGGTATGGGTTGATATTCCCGTAAACTATCAGGGAATGTATATCGAGACTGACGAGCTTTGCGGTTATTCTCCCGACGAAGATGACGCGAAGCTTCCGCCGAAGGTTTCGAACGACGTCGTAAATACAATAATTGAGAAGATAAAAAAAGCAAAAAGGCCTGTAATCTATGCCGGCTACGGTATAAGACTTTCGGGCGCTTACGAAACTTTTCGCAGAGTTATTAAAAAGCTCAATGTTCCCGTTGCTACCTATCTTAACTCTATAGATTTAATGGAAGACGATCATCCGCTTTACTGCGGACGAGGCGGAAATACAGGCGACAGACCGGGTAACTGGGCTATTCAGAATGCCGATTTAGTACTTGCTGTAGGAACAAGAATAACCATACGTCAGGTCGGTTATAACTGGCAGACATGGGCGCGTGCCGCCGAGGTCATTATGGTGGATATCGATAAGGCGGAACTGAAAAAGCCTACCTTGCACGTTGATATGCCCGTATGGGCGGATGCGGCTGATTTCCTCGCCAAAACGGAGGAAGCTCTCGATGATATGAACGAGGACAAGCTGTTTAAAAACGACGGCTGGATCGCTACCTGTAAGGGTTGGCGCGAAAAATACCCCGTTGTACAGCCTAAGCATTGGGAGCAACGCGAGCTCGTAAACGTGTATGCGTTTGTCGATTATCTCAGCGAAAAAATGAAGGACAACAGCGTGACCGCTATTTCTAACGGCGCCTGTTGCGTAGTATCAAATCAGGAATTCAGAATTAAAAACAAAAGCCGTTTGATTACAAACAGCGCTATAGCTTCTATGGGATACGGACTTCCTGCGTCAATAGGCGCGTGTATCGGCTCGGGCAGGAGAGAGACTGTGTGCCTTGAGGGCGACGGAAGCCTTATGATGAATCTTCAGGAGCTCCAGACAGTTCTTACAAACAGGCTCCCGATAAAGATTTTCTTAATAAACAACAACGGATATCACTCCATAAGAATTACGCAGACTAATCTTTTCTCCGGCCATTCAAAGGTCGGAATCGGAAGCGAATCTAATGATCTTTCATTCCCCGACTTTAAAAAGCTGAGCGAGGCTTTCGGTTATAAATACTATTCAGCTTCCTCAAACGATGAAATGAAGGCTGTTGTTGACGAGATCTTAGGCGAGGACGGCCCGCTCTTTGTCGAAATCTTCACGGATACAAAGCAGGTCTGGGAGCCTAAGAGCAGTACAAAGCGCCTTGAGGACGGAACTCTCGTAAGTCCTCCGCTTGAGGATCTGGCTCCGTTTTTAAGCAGGGAAGAGCTTGAGAATATTATGTTTATACCGATGATTGACGAATAAATATTTCATAAGTATCATGACGGAAATTATAATTATGTGGTGAGCTTTTTGAGAAAATACAAAGCAGTTTTATTTGATCTCGACGGAACCCTGCTCGATACCTCCGAGGGTATTCTTGCCAGTGTGAGGTATGTGGTTGAAAAAGAGGGGCTTAAGCCCTTTAACGAGGAGGAAAGCGATAAATTTATCGGACCTCCGATCCAGAATTCGCTGAAAAAAGAATACGACCTGACTGCCGGGGAGGCAGCGCGGCTTGCTGCGATTTTCAGAAAACGTTACAGCACTGTGGATTTGTGTAAGGCAGCTGTGTACCCGGGTGTTATTGAAATGCTTACACAGCTTCGAAAGCTCGGCTGTAAAATCGGCGTCGCAACCTATAAGCGTATGGACTATGCGTCGGATATTCTCGACAAGTTTGATATTCTCGGGCTTTGCGACTGCGTTGAGGGCTCTGATTTTGAGGGATTGCTCACTAAAAGGGATATTATCGAAAACTGTATAAGAAATCTGAATTGTCCGAAAAACGAAGTTCTTATGGTAGGCGATACGGAAAACGACCTTACGGGCGCCGAGAATGCGGGGGTTGATTTTCTTGCCGTTACCTTTGGTTTCGGCTTTAAGGATAAGTCAAAACTGAATTGTTATGCTGAAAATTGTAATGATATTACTGAATATATAAAAAATTCGGAGGAATAAGCTATGAATAAAATTGAGAGACAGATGCTTGATAAGCTAAAATGTCTGAAGCAGGACCACGGCATTATCGCAGTAAAGGCTGAGTTTGAGGCAGAGGGGAGCCGTACCGACGAGCTTGTAATGCTTAACGAGGTTATCTTTAAGGCGGATATGCAGCTTTATATTAAAATCGGCGGCTGCGAGGCTGTACGCGATTTAGACCAGTGCAGACTTTTAGGCGCGTCGGGTATTATGGCTCCGATGATCGAATCTCCGTTTGCGATGAAGAAATTTGTCGGAGCGGCTAAGAAGGTGTACGGACGCGACGTAGACGACGTTGAATGGATAATCAACGCAGAGACCGTTACCTGCCACAAAAACCTTGACGCGATTCTGGATGAAGGAAAAGGCTTTTTAAGCACTGTTTCAATCGGACGAGTAGATTTATCGGCTTCAATGGGGCTTACCCGTGCCGAGATAAACGGCGACGAGGTATTTAAGATGACTAAGGATATCGCCGAGCGCAGTAAAAAGTACGGCTATAAGGTAAATTTCGGCGGCGGTATCTCCTTCGACGCAGTTCCGTTTATTTGCAGCCTTTATCCGCTCAACGACAGGTTCGAAACTCGCAAAATCGTATTCAGAGCCTCAGATGATCCCGAGAAAATCAAGGCGGGAATTCTGACTGCTATGGAGTTTGAAACTCTTTACCTTAAGAATAAGTGCGAGTTTTATAACCGTATGTCTATGGAAGACCAGGCAAGACTCGAAATGATGGCGGAAAGACTCGAAATAGCCGGCTCCGAGATAAATATTTAAGCATAAATTATCAGATAGATTTTGGAGTGATCGCTTGAAAAAAGCAATTATAACAGGAGCAACCGGCGCGATCGGTACAGCCCTGATAAATGAATTGATAAAAACTAATACTCAGGTATTGGTTTTATGTCGTAAAGAGTCAAAAAGAAATACAAATATTCCGGATAATCCGCTTGTAAAAAAAGCATATTGCAGTCTTGAGGAATTAAACGGTTTTTCAATTGATTCAGATGAAAAATATGACGTGTTTTTCCATTTGGCATGGCAGGGTACGACAGGC
Organism: uncultured Ruminococcus sp.; assembly: GCA_964514785.1. GTDB lineage: Bacteria > Bacillota > Clostridia > Oscillospirales > Acutalibacteraceae > Ruminococcoides. The sequence continues at coordinate 6,215 of CAZERR010000010.1, forward strand.
AAAGCGCGTAATGATATGTATTTACAGAATTTAAATGTAAAATACTCGCTTGACGCCGTAAATCTTGCAAAAAAGCTCGGATGCCGAAAATTTATAGGAGTCGGTTCTCAGGCGGAGTACGGGTTCTGCACCGAAAAGCTTACACCGCATACTCCGGCATTTCCGGAGAGCGGATACGGAATAGGAAAGCTCTGCGCCGGGCTTATGACAAAAAAGCTTGCGCATAGCTTAGGAATTGAGCATAATTGGGTAAGAGTAGTCAGCGTATTCGGAGAGAATGATTCCGAGAATTCTCTTGTAATGTCTTTGATTAAAACGCTTCACGAGGGAAAAGTTCCGAAGCTTACAAAGGGTGAGCAGATTTGGAACTATCTGTACAGTGCAGACGCTGCCGAAGCGCTGAGGATGATCGCGGAAAAAGGAATTGACGGAAAGACCTATGTATTAGCCTCGTCTGAGGAGGCTGTGCTTTCTGAATATATATATAGAATCCGCGATATTATCAACAAGAATATTGATTTGGATTTCGGTGCAATCCCTTATTACGAAAATCAGGCTATGTATCTCAGCGCTGATATTTCGGAGCTTACTTCTGATACCGGCTGGTATCCTAAGACAAGCTTTGATGAGGGTATTGCGAAAACTTACAAATCATTTGTAAATGAACCGAAAGAAGGTATTTGATGAAAAAAGTCAGTATTATGGTGCCTTGCTATAACGAGGAAGAAAATGTTGTTCCGATAAGCGAGGCGATCGTTAAGCAAATGGAGGAGCTTCCTCAGTATGATTATGAGGTTCTTTTTATCGACAATTGCTCAACGGATAATACAAGACCGCTGTTAAGAGAGATATGCAGTAAAAATAAAAAGATAAAAGCGATATTTAACGTTAAGAACTTCGGTCAGTTCAACAGCCCTGCGTACGGGTTGTGCCAGACTACCGGAGATTGTACTATAGCTATGTGCGCGGATTTTCAGGACCCTGTTGAGCTGATCCCGACATTCCTGAAGTATTGGGAAGAAGGGTATCAGATCGTCTGCGGCGTAAAGACCTCAAGTCAGGAAAGCAAGCTTGTTTACGGGCTTCGCACGCTTTATTACAAGATGATAAAGAAGTTCTCCGACGTTGAGCAGATTGAGCATTTTACAGGCTTCGGTCTTTATGATAAAAGCTTTATAAAGGTGCTTAGCGAGCTTGACGACCCGACGCCGTTTATCCGCGGTATCGTAGCCGAGCTCGGAGGAAAGCGTAAGGAAGTGCCCTACGAGCAGCCAAAGCGCAGAGCGGGAAAAAGCCATAACAACTGGTATTCGCTATACGACGCCGCGATGCTTTCCGTTACGAGCTACACCAAGGTAGGAATGAGAATAGCCGAGTTTACGGGAATAGGCTTTGCGATACTCAGCCTTATAATCGGGCTTATTTACCTGATATTAAAGCTTATATTCTGGGATAACTTTGCTGCAGGTCAGGCGCCTATGATTATTGTAGTTTCGCTGATGACTTCGATAATGCTGGCGTTTATGGGCTTTTTAGGCGAGTATATCTCTGCTATTAATGTGCGAATGATGAAAAGACCTCTCGTAGTCGAGGAGGAACGCTTGAATTTTGATGAGGACATTGAGGATAAGTAATGAAGTTTTTAATACTCGGCGGTAACGGTTATCTCGGCGGTAGGGTGATCGAAAGATTACTAAAGGAGTTCGAGGATGCTTTTATCGTAGTAACCACACGCGGGAAAGCAGATCTGAAATACAAGGATCGGAAAAATATACAGTATATCAGTACGTCAACCGAAACGATCGACGCTATTATGAATATGTACGCGTTTGATATGGTTTTGAATTTTTCGTGCTGTTACGGACGCGAGAGCCTTCTGGAAAACAATATCTGCGAAGCAAATATCGTTTTTCCGCTTTCCGTGCTTAATTTATCCGTAAAACACAATATCCAAAAATTCCTGACGATAGATACGGCTCTGCCCGACAGGCTTAATATGTATACATACACAAAGGCAACTTTCAGGGAATTCGGCCGTTTTTACTGTGAGAATCATAATATCGATTTTTGTAATCTCGAGCTTCAGATGTTTTACTCGCCCGACGAGCCTCTTGACAGATTTATTCCGGGTATTACCGCGGATATGCTAAAGGGTAACCGGGTGCTTACTACCGAGGGAACTCAAAAACGTGATATTATCTCCGTTGACGATGTTGTAAACGCAGTTATCTGTATTATAAAATACGGTCTTAAGGGTTATAACAATATACCTGTAGGAACGGGAGTAGCTCCGACAATCTCCGAGCTGATCGATTTTATATGGGAGGAAACGGGCAAAAAATCCGAAGTGCAAAAGGGTGCCGTTCCTATGAGAGCGTTTGAGCCCGACTGTGTTTCCGACACTTCCGTTATCAGCGGCTTGTGCGATTGGAAGCCTGTATTTTGGAAGGACGGAATAAAAGATATGATAAAGGGAATATCCGGAAGATTAAAGGAGAATAAATGATGAAAAAAATACTTATAAACGGCGGTTGCGGCTTTTTGGGAAGCAACCTCGCAGCTCACGGAATAAAGAACGGATACGATGTTACGGTTTTCGATAACTTATCCAGATTTGGGACCGAGAAAAACCTCGAATGGCTGAGAAGCTTAGGAAATTTCACATTCGTCAGCGGAGATATACGCAACAAAAACGATGTTGAAACCTTAATAAAGGATAATAAATTCGACGCAATTTTTCATCTGGCGGGACAGGTCGCTATGACGACTTCTATAGCCAATCCTTATAAAGATTTTGAAACAAATACCGTAGGAACGGTTAATGTTCTTGATTCGGTAAGAAAATACAGCCCCGACACAGCCGTCTTTTATTCATCGACCAACAAGGTGTACGGCGATTTGGAGGAGTATACATACGAGGAAACCGAAAAACGATATAAGTGTCTTGAGTATCCCGACGGTTTTGATGAGAGCGTACGCCTTGATTTCAGATCTCCTTACGGCTGCTCTAAAGGCGCGGCTGATCAGTATATGCTCGATTTCAACAGGATTTTCGGCGTAAAAACTACCGTATTCAGACATTCGTCAATGTACGGAAGCCGCCAGTTCGCTACCTATGATCAGGGCTGGGTAGGCTGGTTCGTTCAGAAAGCCCTTGAAAAGAAAGCAAATCCCGATTGCGAGCCGTTTTCGATTTCGGGCAACGGTAAGCAGGTGCGCGATATTTTACACGCGAATGATATGATCAACCTTTACTATACCGCGCTTGAAAATTCGGATAAGGTTTGCGGAAAAGCCTTTAATATAGGCGGAACAATGCGCCAGTCGCTTTCGTTGCTTGAGCTTTTTGATCTGCTAAACGAAAAGCTGGGCGTTAAGCTGGAGTATTATCTTTTACCGCCAAGACAGAGCGATCAAAAGGTTTTTGTCGCCGATATAACTAAGATCAGGAACGCAATCGGATGGGAGCCTGAGGTTACGGCCAAGGAAGGTATTTCCGAGATGATCGATTGGTTGGTGGGATGATGGAAATAAGCGTAGTTATGCCCGCTTATCGCGAAGCGGATAACCTCAAGAAAATTATTCCCCGAATACAGAGCGTGTTGTCGGATATTAACGTACCGAGTGAGATTCTTGTTATTGATACAATGGAGCCTATGGATAACGCTGAGGAAGTATGTTCCCGTTTTAACGCGGTATATATAAACCGCATGAACGGAAATTTTTACGGCGACGCTATAAGAACGGGTATCAGTTCGGCTGACGGAAAGTATATAGTGATTATGGATTCCGACGGTTCGCATAATCCCGAGGATATAAAAAAGTTCTATAACGAAATGAAAAAGGAAAACTACGACCTAATAATAGGCTCAAGATATTGTAAGGGCGGAGAAACCGATAATAATTTTATTCTCCGTTTTATGTCGTATTTCCTTAATGTCACCTACAGGGTACTGTTCAGCCTTAAGGTGAAGGATGTTTCCGACAGCTATAGGATGTATAACGCTCAAAAGCTTAAGTCGATTGAGCTTAAATGCGATAACTTCGATATTGTTGAGGAAATTCTTATTAAGCTGAATTACAGCGTGGATAATTTTACGGTAAAGGAAATCCCTATAAAATTCAGCAAACGTGACGCGGGAGAGTCAAAAAGAAATCTTATGAAGTTTATCTTCTCCTATATAAAGACTATCAGGAACCTGAAGAGGATAACGAGAGAATCGAGGAAGAAAAATGGGTAGTTCTGCATTGAAAGCAAAAAGCATAAAATCTACCCTGTCGGGCGGCCGCGCGTACAGGCAGTTTTTTATTTTTTGTACTTTATTTTCATTTTTTATATGGCTGTTTGGCTTTTTTCTATGGGGAAGCGAAGCCTTTTCAACGAATTTATTCTTCAGCCGCTGCGGAGACTTTTTAGCCGATTCGCTAAACGTAACGGGTTATTCGTCGCTTTTAGATCCCTATAATAACACAATGTACACCGGTCTTGCGGAAAAGTCGTACCCGCCGCTTGTATATGTTGCAATGTTTCTTTTCTCGCGGCTGGTAAATATGACTCCTTATTACCAAAAAGACAGATTCCTTGAAATTTATCATGAACCGTTATACCTGATAGTATATATCATCGTTATTTTTATAATCGCGCTTGCTACATACGAGATAATCAAAAGAGCATCCTTGGGTGAAAAAATCGATAAAACCTTTATCGGAATTTCCGTTTTATTGTCCGCTCCGTTTTTATATACGCTGGAGCGCGGAAACTGTATAATAGTTCTTCCTGCCTTAATATTTATGTTCCTTTTTTTCCGTAACAGCGAAAATAAGGCCGTTAAGGAAATCGCTTTGATTTCGCTCGGGCTGGCTTTTGGTATCAAGCTTGTTCCGGCGGTTTTCGGTTTGCTTTTATTATATGAAAAGAAGTGGCTTGAGGCGCTTAGGGCGGCTCTTTACGGAGCGGCAGCGTTCTTACTTCCTTTCTTGTTCCTGAACGGAGGATTTGCAAATATACCACTGATGTTCAGGAATTTAGTCTTAATGAGTAATGCGTACTCCAATTCGGACGGTTGTACGCTGAGATCGCTTTTTGCGATACTGCATTTGGACCCGGGAAGCGGAATCAATCAGGCGATCGTTTTTTTGATAAACATACTTGTCGTGCTGCTTCTGCTTGCGGCATCATACTTTCTCAGGAAAAGCTGGGAAGGTGTTCTCGCTATAACGCTGATACTGATTCTCATTCCCTCAAATTCGGCTTACTACTGCCTGCTCTACTTAATCCCTGTATTGATTATGTTCCTGAATGAGAAGAAGCATGATTCGATAGACGCTGTTGCGCTGATAAGTTTTATATTGATATTCTCTCCGCTTGTCGGCGCTCTAACCTCTATGAAGCTGGCGAATTTCGCGTTGGCAATACTTGTATTTTATGTACTGGCGAAGCTTATTAAAAACATAACCATTAAAAAAATGCCTGTTCTGTAATGAACAGGCATTAATATTTATTCTACCATTTATGTCTGTGAAGCTCGCCGTGGGTTAAAAGCTCGGGGTAATCCCACTGCCTTAAAACCTCGTAGGCGGCTATAGCGACCGAGTTTGAGAGATTAAGGCTTCGCGCCTGTTCGATCATCGGTATCCTGACGCAGCTTTCTCTGTTCTTAACGAGCAGGCTTTCGGGCAGACCGCGCGTTTCCTTTCCGAACACGAGATAGCAGTCGTCGGTATACTCAACGTCGATATGGCGGTTAAGCGCCTTAGTCGTAAAATAGAAATAATTACCGCCCTTTGTTTTTTCAAAAAAATCGTCAAGATTTTCATAATATGTAATATCGAGTAAATTCCAGTAATCGAGTCCCGCGCGCTTCAAGTGCTTATCGCTTACGGAAAATCCGAGCGGCTTCACAAGATGAAGTCTCGCGCCCGTTGCGGCGCAGGTTCGCGCTACGTTTCCGGTGTTAGCGGGAATTTCAGGCTCGACCATAACAATATTTAATGTTGCCAAAACTTATCACCTCTAAATATATTTTAACCGCAAATAATAATTTTGCAAGTGATTGCAGAAATTTTCGGAGGTGAAATTATGGAAAAAGGTAAAATGTCGAGTGTTGTAAAGGGAGTCGCGGGCGGTATGATTGCCGGAGTCGCCGTAGGAATGGCAGGAAAGGCGCTGATCGACAGCAAGCCGAAAATCAAGAAAAAGGCGAATAAGGCGATGAACACGATAGGACAGTTCATAGATACGGCGCAGTATTTATTTAAGTAAACAGGAACCTAAAAAATGAAAGCACCGAATGATTATCATTCGGTGCAAAATCATTTTATTAATCAAACAAAGTTCGACGGGTTAAGTCTTGAACCGCCGGAGGTTCTTACCTCAAAATGGAGGTGAGGACCTGTCGAGTCGCCCGTAGAGCCTACAGCAGCAATCGACTGTCCCTGGCTTACGCTCTGACCTGCGCTTACATAAACCGAGCTGCAGTGGCCGTAAAGCGTTTTATAGCCGTTGTTATGGTTGATGATAACATAGTTTCCGTAGCCTGAGCTGTCATAGCCTGCCCATTCAACCGTGCCGCCGTCGGCAGCAACGATAGTCTGACCGTAGCAGCCGCCTGCCGCGATATCGATACCGCTGTGGAAGCGTCCCCAGCGCGAGCCGTAGCCCGAGGTGATATTGCTTGTATAGGGGAGAGGCCAGATAAAGCTTCCGGAGGATGAGCCGCCCGAGCTGTAGGATGAGGAGCCCGAGGAGGATGAAGATGATCCGGATGAGGAGGATGAAGATGAGGAGTGGTGCTTAACTCTTTTCTTAGTTCCCTTGATTACCTTACGGTTAACTACATCCCTGATCGTTTCTTCTTTAAGGAGCTTTGAGTCGGTATATTTGCCGTCAACATAGGTTGCGCGGTAAACATACTTAACCTCGCCCTCAACACCCTTTCTTACAACCTCGTAGTAATCGGTGTATTCGTCATCGTCATACTCAACCTCGATATCGTAATCGATCGTATCGGTGTATTCGATATCGGTGGAGAGGGAATAGCTGAACTTATCCTTATTGTTTTTAACTATATTCTCGCTGGAGTCAACGAGATTACTCTTATAGGTGCCAAAAACAATTTTAACTTCGTTAGCGTACTCATCGGTTGTGCCGCTGTCGTACTTTTTCTTATAATCGTTTAAATCGTTTTCAAGAGCCGTTTCAAGCGCTTCCTTATCGAGGGAAACGCCCGCAAGCTTTCCGTCGATATAAAGCCCGAAGCCGTCCGTCATAATATTATCGTCGCTTGAGATTTCGGAGCTTATCTGCTTTGAGAGCTTGCTGTCGGGAGATAAGGTCTTAACAGCGGTGGTTTCCTCGCTCTCAAACGGCTTTTTTGTAGCGAAAGCGTCGAACGACAGAGTGCTTGTAGCCGTTAAGGCGCATAATGTTACCGCTACGAATGAGGTCGCAAGTCCGAGAATGATCTTTTTCTTTGCGAGTTTAGTCGGCTTTTTGTCCGAAGAATAGCGGAGCGCTCTTGACTTCGAGTATGCCGTGCCTTTGGCGATAACCGATGTTGAGAGCTTTTCGGCTCCCTGACGGCGCTTATTTGCGTAATGCTGTTCTAAAAGTGTCGGCTTAGCTGATTTTTTGCGTTTTATTTTCGCCTTTAAGGAGCTTGTGTAGTCTCCCGCGAGCGAGGCGCTTATCCTAAAAAACTTTTTAAGAGTTTTAAGCGGAGCCGGGCTTTTATGATGAGCGGTTTTCTTCGCAGATTTAACGGTTTCGATTTTTTCGAAACCGTCTAAACTGATAAATTTAGTTTCTCGTTTCATAAAAACAAACCTTCCTGAATTGTAATTTATTACATTCCTGTAACAAATACTGTAACTTATTATACCATATTGTTACAAAATTGCAACCTTTTGTAACAAATTAGGCGATTTATATAATCAGAAAGGATTGTTTCATATTAAATTGTTTAATCTGAACAGTATTTTAAGCCTGTTCGTTCAATTCTTTCTTTATGAGAAACGATTGATTCTTATCTGTATGTAATATCCAGGTCAACGCCGGAGTTTATGCCCCTGACTTTGCCGTTTTTAGAATACTGTAAAATATAATATCCCTTTTCGTAAGGCTTTTTATAATCAGCATACCAGATTTTATATCCCTTAAAGTCCTCGGCTCTTAGAATACTGTCCTCGCCGATATATACCATCGGCTCATAGCCTGCTTTTTTTATTTCCTTCATAAACACCTTGGCGAATTTTACGCTGTCGCTGTATCTAATGTTATCGATTCGTGAGGTATCTCCCTTTATGCGCTCAACGTCGTACGCTATCGGCAGCTCAAGTTGCCTGCTGCTGCAGACTGAAACCGCAAACCGCGCTTCCTTTTCAGCTTCCTCAGCCGAGGTTGCCTGACTGAAAAAGTACGCGCCGGTTTCAATGCCGTTTTTTTGTGCCTGAGTTAGATTGTAATCGGCTTTTTGATCGGTATACAGTTGTCCGCTCTCGCCGTAGGCACGTCCGCCTACGCGTATCACGGCAAAGTCTATTCCGTCGGATTTAACGCTTTTCCAGTTTATATCTCCGTTGTAGGAGCTTACGTCGATTCCCCTGACGGCCTTTTTCTCGGGAGGCTTTGAGGTTGTTTCGGCTTCAGTAGTTGTCGCGGACTGCGTTTTCTTCGGGCTTTCTGACTTGTTTTTTGAACATGATACCGTAAAAACGGAACATAAAACTATTAGAATAATAAGTAAATTGCGTTTCATAATTACATCCCCTTACGAATAATAACACATAAAAATTGTTTAGTAAATAAAATATTATTAAAATTACTGTTGATTATGAGGTGAATATAAAGTATAATATAATGTACTTTACTATGAGGAGGTGTGGCTTTTGGAAAAACAGATGACTAAAGAAGAGCTTTTAAAAGCGATTGATGACAGTAAAACCATAGCCGACCTCTTTACGCTTGTTAAGGAGCAGAACATTAATATGCGTATGCATACGCTCCACAGCGCCAGCAATACCAAGCCCAAGCGCCTTGAAATCCGCAATTTTCCGCCGGGTACCTCGCATTTCGACAGGCTCAAGGCGGCGGTAAGGCTCACCGTAGAGAATACAAAATAAATCGGAGAGATGATTGTTTTCGGTCTTTCCGATTTTTTTTTGAAATTTATCGCGTTTCTTATTATAATATAGGGGAAAGGTGGTTTTGAATATGAAACGTGTATTATCAGTAGTTTTAGCCGCTATGCTGATCGTTGCAGCGGTGCCGGCGTTTGCTTTCTCATCAGGAGAGTATAAGAACGGCGACGTTAATCAGGATAAGAACCTCAGCGTTAAGGACGCTACTTTAATTCAGCAGTGGCTCGCAAAGCTTAAGGATTTGAATGAAACTCAGGTAAAGCTTGCTGATTTTAATTTGGACTCTACAGTAAATATCAGAGACGTCACTAAAATCCAGAAAGTTCTCGCAAAATTAGAAGAAATGCCTGTTGAGACTACAGCGGCTACTCAGGAAACAACTGTTGAAACAGCTCCTGCCGAGACGACAGAGCCTGTGTCTACCGAAGTTTCTCAGCCTACTGAGACCACAGCTCCTACGCAGGCGGCAACAGAAGCGGCAACAGAAGCGACTGCTCCGAACCCCGAGGTCGATTCTAAGGTCGATATCTACTTTACAAATAATAAGAACTGGTCTAACGTATACTTCTTCGTATACAATACCGTGAGCGGCGCCGCTTTAAAGGCGTGGCCGGGCACTCAGGTAACTAAATCTACGACTAATACAAACGGCGAGAAGGTTTTCTCGATGAATGTAGATACCTCAAAGTACGACCGTATTGTATTCAACGACGGTAAGGACTCTAACCAGACCGCTAATGTTGCGCTTAACCGCGCAAGCTCGGGCTTCTTTATCTCCGACAGCTCAAAGCCTCAGCTCCAGCTCGTAGGCACCTACGCTTACAAGGGCGCCGATAAGGGCACGCTTAAGGAATTAAGCTTCGATTACCCCGAGGGATATAAGAAGAAGGTTTGGATCTGGACTCCTGCGGATTATGATAAGAACTCCAAGGAGCCTTATAAGACGATTTATATGCCCGACGGTCAGAATATCTTTGATTTTAAGAACGTCGCTTACGGCGGCTGGGAGGTATCCGACGCGGTAGAGTCTCTTATTGCAAACGGCGGACGCGGAGTTATCCTCGTAGGAATTGAGACTACAGGCTCAAAGCGCGACACTGAGCTTACTCCGAACTTAGGCAAGGTTCAGCAGGGCGTAGGCTCTCAGTACGAAAACGGTAAGGGCAAGGTGTTCTCCGATTTCGTTGTAGATACCGTTATGCCTTATGTAAGAAAGAATTACAACTCCTCAACCGCAAGACAGGACAATATGGTAGCCGGCTCAAGCTCGGGCGGAATCGAGTCTTTCTATATCGGTATGGAGCACCACGACAAGTTCTGCGCGATCGGAGCGCTTTCACCCGCGTTTATCTTATTTGACGATACGGTATGGAACAACTACCTGAAAAAGTACGATTTTAAGGCGGAGGATATGCCGAAGATTTATATATACGACGGCAAGGTGGGTCTTGAAGACACGCTGTATCCCTTCATCGTTGATATGAAGAACCGTCTTATCAAGGGCGGTTACGATACGAATAAGATCAAGTTCGTTATCGAGGAAAAGGCGGAGCACAACGAAGCTTGGTGGAGACATATTTACTCCGAATTCCTCGATTGGACGCTGTTTTAAAAGGTAATTTATTGAATATGGAGTATCAGAATGAAATATAATAATGTGCTTGAAGCAATTGGACAGACTCCGCTTATAAAGCTGAACCGAATGGTGGACAGTGACAGCGCGGACGTGCTTGTAAAATTTGAGGCGCTTAATGTCGGCGGCTCAATAAAAACCCGTACTGCGCTTAATATGATCGAGCAGGCTGAAAAGCAGGGGCTTATCAACAAGGATACTATTATCGTCGAGCCTACAAGCGGAAACCAGGGAATAGGACTCGCGCTTGTGGGAGCAGTAAAAGGCTACAGGGTCATAATAATTATGCCCGATTCCGTAAGCGAGGAGAGGCGAAAGCTTATCCGCCACTACGGCGCCGAGGTAAAGCTGATCCATGACGCAGGCGATATAGGCGCGTGTATTGACGAGTGCCTGAAAATGGCGCTTCGTATGAGGGATAAGGACAGCCGTGTGTTTGTGCCTCAGCAGTTTGAGAACATAAACAACGTAAAGGCGCATAAGAAGTATACGGCGCTCGAGATAATGCAGCAGTGCGCGGAGCCGATAGACGGCTTCTGCTCCGGGATCGGTACCGGCGGTACGATCACAGGTATAGGCGAGGTGCTGAAAGCTCAGTATCCCGATATCGAGATTTGGGCGGTTGAGCCCGAGAACGCCGCTATTTTAGCGGGCGGTACGATCGGAACTCATCTTCAGATGGGTATAGGCGACGGTATTATCCCCGATATCCTCAACAGGGATATTTACGATGAAATTTATGTCGTTACCGATGAGGAAGCCCTCGACACGGCGAAAAGACTCGCGCGCGAGGAGGGGCTTATGTGCGGTATTTCCAGCGGTACGAATGTTGCGGCGGCGTTAAAGCTTGCTAAAAAGCTCGGTAAGGGTAAAACGGTAGTGACCGTATTGCCCGATACGGCGGAAAGATATTTCTCCACTCCGCTGTTTGAGGAATAAAAAAGCTTAAAAACGTCAGTGTCAAAAAAGACACTGACGTTTTTTTAAGGGATTATTTAATTATAGTTTATTTAATCTTTCTGGCTTCAATATAAAAGCGTTTATCTGCTGCGTGTCCCATTGAGAAGGTCTTTCTCGGGAGAGAGCCGTCGGCGGAGATAGCGGGGAAGAGGTCTGATTTTTTCATTCCGTCAAAGAGGAAGCCCAGCGTGTTTGGAGCCTTACAGAGGTTTCGAACAGTTTCGCTTCCGTGGATATAGTCAACCCTTACGTTGGGATGAGCCTGAATATAGCGGTCGATATAAGCCTGAAGCGTGCCTATGGGCAGTTTTGCGGTGGATTTAACCTCAACAAAGCCGCTCTGCTTTGTTGATACATACTCGAACCACTGCGTATCGTGACCGCCGACGTGGTCGGTGTAAATCTTGAAGTGATCAATAAATTCCTTCGCGTCAACGTTGAACAGCACCCTGTAAATCGGTTCGAACTCAATGCTCTTATCGTGGATATTTACGACTTCGACGAGGGCGTATCTCTGGAGCGGATTTTTACTTAGGTTATAACATTCCTTAGCAGTCGCGAGCGAATGGTTTCCGTCGCCCACCGCGAAGAGCATATCCCTGCTTTTATCTTCCATAAGTCTGTCGATAGAGCTTTGAACCTTTTCGATCGACTTATCGTCAAGGAACCAACCCTTTACAATACCGCCGCCTTTCATAAGACGGAAGTTGTACGCCTCTTTATAATCGGACTTGTTCTTGCTTAGCGGTTCGATAACCGAAAGCTCGGCGTCGTCGATGAGAAGCAGTATATGAGGCATCTCGAGAGACGCGTTCTTTCTTATTTCGATACGCGGAGGAAGCCTGTCGATAACCGTAGCTTCGGTAGCTCTTATAAGTGCGTCGGTACCGCTCGTGTACTCGTATTCCTCTAAATCAATCAATCCTACCAGACCGCGTCTTACCGTATGGTTCGACTCGCGCTCAACGTAAATCATAGAGTTTTTGTACTCGTTGAAAACGTCGTCGTCGAGATATTCGTGCATAGTCTCGTTGATCGCGTTGATACGCTTCGTGTTATCTTTTTTAAGATAAACTTCGGGAAGAATAATGTTGAGAGCGGAGGGATAACCCTCTACCATTCTTTCAACATCCATCCAGTAGTCTCTTTCGGAAGTGTACTGGTCGCAGGCTACAACAGCCCATTTTTCAAAATTTTCCTTCGGAAGAAGTATGTCAGCCGGAAAAAAATGACTCATATCTAGCACCCCAATAATGAAACATTTAAAACTTTATCCTATCTTTTTCATTTTACCACAATTCGACAGTTTTTTGATATTATGTAAGAATTAAAACAAAAAAACGCGGTGCATATTAACTATGCGCCGCGTTTTGAATCTTCGGTTAATATACGATTACCGGCATACCTACATAAGCCTTGGAGTAGATTTTAGATACAGCCGAGGTCGGAGTGTTAACGCAGCCGTGGGAGCCTCTCGAGGAGTTTTTATAATACTCTCCGCCGAAGTTGGGCTGCCATGTAGCGTCGTGGATACCCTGTCCGTCGCCTGTGAAGCCGAGCCAGTAGCTTACCGTTACGTTCCATGAGCTTCCGCCGTATGAACCGCGGAGGTTTGCGGGAGAAGCCTTGCTCAGTACATGGTGATAACCTTTAGTGGTTCTTCTGTCGTTATATGCGTATCCGGTGATTACCGGGGTGGAAACGTAAAGCTTGTTGTTTACATACATATACATCTGCTGAGTTTCGATACAAACCTCGACCCATGTGCCGGAAGGAGTCTGACCGTAAGCAGTGTTGCTGGGTGTAACGCTGGCGGTCTTAGCCTGACCGTAAACCTTGCCGTCGCCGGAACCCTTATAAGGCTTGATCTGGAAGGTGTATGTCTTGCCGGACTTTAACTTGCCTGTAAGGTAGTTGGTGTACGGAGTGGAAGCCTTTTTAAGCCAAGTGCCGTCGGATTTCTTTACGAAGATATCGTAGCCGGAGGCTCCTGCTACGGAATTCCATGAGAAGAGACCGCGGTTTAAGATCGACTTAACAGTCAAGCCGTTAACGCTTGTTACCGCCGTAGAAGTCTTTACAGCGGCGGCAGTGCCGTAGTAATTCTTCTTAGCTATAACTCTTACCGCTCTTACCTTATACTTGTAGTTCTTACCTGTGGTAACGTTTTTATCGGTATAGGTGGTAGCGGATGTAGTCTTGAGCTTAGCGTACTTTGTCTTAGCGTCTTTTCTGTAGACCTCATATTTGTTTGCCTTGTTTACGGCGTCCCAGCCGATTTTAATGGCAGTAGTTGTTGATTTGAGGTTTTTAAGATTCTGAGGAGCGGCAAGTGTCGTGACGTTCTTGACTGCCTTACCCGAGCTGTTCTTTGTGATAGAGCTCTTTGTTCTCTGAACCTTAACCTTGTATTTATAGGCATAGCCTGTTTTAAGTCCTTTGTCGGCATAGCTTGTTACCGAGCTCTTAACGGTTTTGATCTTCTTATAGCCGTCAAACTTGCCGTTTGAGTTCTCATCGGCGCGCTCGATTATGTACTTGGTTGCCTTTGAGTTCTTGCTCCACTTGATTTCCATAGTGGTAGTAGTCTTTTTGCTGACCTTAAGAGTCTTAACATCGTCGGGGTTAGTCATAGCGGTTACGGTGGAAGCGGGGCTTGTTGTAGTAGTAACTGACGCTCTCTTGGCTACGATTTTATACTTATAAACGGTACCCGCTTTTATGTTAGCAGTGTTTTTATAAGAGTTGATGTTCATATCGTCGATTGTTTTGATTACGGCGTATTTACCCATCTTACCGTTTGACTTCTCATCAGCGCGGCTGATAACGTAGCTTGTGGCGTTAGCAGTCTTGTCCCATCTGATGATAACATTATCCTTGCCCGTGGACTTTACGGAAAAATTCTTAGGAGCATTGGGTGTGATAACCGGCTCTGTTGTTTCCTGAGTAGCGGGTTCGGTTGTCTCGGTAGGAGCGGTAGTTTCCTCGGCAGCGGTAGTATCCGCTGTTGTTTCCTGAGCTTCGGAAGCCTCAACGGTAGTTTCCGCAGTAGTCTCGGGGACTGATTCGGAAATAACAGGATCGTCGCCTGTTCTGTGTTTCGGGGCTGTTGCGGCGCCTGCGGTTACCGCGAGGGGTACCATAGACGAAACTATAACAACCGCGAGTAAAAATGAGACGAATTTCTTCATATTGTTATCTTCCTTTCTTTCAGATACTTTGAAATACAAGATATTGATATAATAATACAATTCTGTTACATAGCATTTTACCTCTATTTAAGCGGTTTATCAAGTGGTTTTTTAAAGAATTTTCATTTTCATAAATAGTATACAAAAGAACTGTGCTTTTCGCTTTATAATTGAATAAAACTATGTATGTAATTGCTGTATTTTGGGAAGTTTCAAGCCCTTAGAAGAGCTTGAATTTAAGATGTTGATATTTTTTTCGAAATCTATTATAATAAATTATATATGTTTAATTGAAAGGCGTTTGATTATGGAGCTTAAGGTCGGAGATAAAATCGAGATGAAAAAGCCTCATCCCTGCGGAAGCAAGGAGTTTACGCTTTTGCGCCTCGGAATGGATTTTAAAATCCGGTGCGAGGGCTGCGGGCGCGAGGTTATGGCTCCGCGCAAAAGGATAGAGAAAAATATCAAGAGGGTAATTGATAATGTTTGAGAGAATAGAGATTTTTGATAAACGCTACAGCGAACTGAATAAAAAAATATACGAGCCGAGTATTGCGGCGAATGTTGACGAGTATCAGAAAATCATGAAGGAGATCCGTGAGCTTGAGCCTGTGGTTATGAAGTACCGTGAGTATAAGGAAGCTCTTTCCTCGATCGACGAAAGCCTCGAGATCCTCGGTGATTCGTCTATGGACGCTGAGATGAAGGAGCTTGCTCAGCTTGAGCTTGACGAGGCTAAACGAAGTGTTGAGGAGCTTTCCGACGAGCTGAAGATTTTGCTTCTCCCGAAGGATCCGAACGATGAAAGGAACGTTATAGTCGAAATCCGCGGAGGAGCGGGCGGCGAGGAAAGCGCGCTGTTTTCCGCCGTTCTCTACCGTATGTACAGTATGTACGCTGAGGCAAAGGGCTTTAAGACCGAGATAATCAACGCGAACGAAACCGAGCTCGGCGGCTTTAAGGAGATTTCCTTTATGATAAACGGCGACGGCGCCTACAGCCGCTTTAAGTACGAAAGCGGAGTCCACCGAGTTCAGCGAGTTCCCGAGACCGAAAGTCAGGGACGGATCCATACCTCGACTACTACCGTCGCGGTACTGCCCGAGGCGGACGAGGTCGAAATGGAAATCAATCCGAAGGACTTAAAAATCGATACATTCCGAAGCTCCGGAGCAGGCGGCCAGCATATCAACAAAACATCATCTGCTATACGCATCACTCACCTGCCCACGGGTATGGTCGTGGAGTGTCAGGATGAGCGCAGCCAATATAAAAACAAAGACAAAGCTATGAAGGTGCTGAAATCAAGGCTTCTTCAGCAGAAGCAGGAGGCGCAGGACAGCGCTATTTCCGCCGAGAGAAAATCTCAGGTAGGAAGCGGCGACCGAAGCGAGCGGATCCGCACCTATAACTACCCTCAGGGACGTCTGACCGACCACCGTATCGGGCTTACGCTTTATAAGCTCGAGGATATTTTAAACGGAGATTTAGACGAGGTTATTGACGCGCTTGTGGCTGCCGACAGGGCGGAAAAGCTTAAAGAGAGTATGGAAAGTTGATTTGATGAATACCTTATTGTTAAGCGGCGGTAAAGACGATATTTTAAAAGCGGGCGAAATTCTCGCGCGCGGAGGTCTTGTCGCCATACCTACGGAAACGGTCTACGGACTTGCCGCGAATGCTCTTGACGGAAACGCCGTCAGGAGGATTTTTGAGGCTAAGGGACGTCCTATGGATAATCCTCTAATAGTCCATATTGCTGATTTTTCCGATATAAAGCGGTTTAAGCTGGTGAGCGAAATTCCGGAAAAGGCGGTAAAGCTCGCCGAAAAATTCTGGAGCGGACCGCTTACGATAATTATGCCTAAGGGCGAAAGCATACCCGACGAGGTGAGCGCGGGACTTGATACCGTAGCAGTGCGGTTTCCCTCCCATAAAATCGCTCAGGAAGTGATAAAGGCGGCGGGAGTACCGCTGGCGGCTCCTTCGGCTAACCTTTCGGGTTCTCCGAGCCCGACCTGTGCCGAACATGTTATTTCTGACTTGAACGGAAGAATTGACGCGGTGCTCGACGGCGGCGAGTGTAAAGTAGGGCTTGAAAGCACCGTGATCACTCTCGTTACCGACCCGCCGAGGCTTTTAAGGCCGGGCGGAGTTACCGCGGAGGAAATCACTGAGGTTATCGGAGAAATCGATATTGACGACGCGGTGCTTCATCAGCTGAAAAACGGTGAGAAAGCCGCCTCGCCCGGGATGAAGTATAAGCACTATTCACCGAAGGCGGAGGTTATTCTTATCGTCGGGGATGATGAGGATTATATAAAATACGTCAACGAGAGAAAGAGCGAAAGTGTCGCGGCGCTTTGCTACGACGGCGACGAAAGCGCGCTTGAGGTAAAAGCGCTTACTCTCGGCGAAAAGAACGATTACGGCGAGCAGGCTCACGAGCTATTTAAAAGGCTTCGGGAGGTTGACGAGCTTGAGGGAATAACAACCGTATACGCGCGCTGTCCGCGTCCGGACGGTGTAGGAATGGCGGTATATAACCGTCTTATCCGCGCGGCTGGATTTGAGGTGATTGAGCTTGAGAAGCTATAAGCTGATAGGTCTTACCGGACGCTCCGGCTCCGGAAAGAGTATTTTGCGCGAGGTGTTCGAGGAAAAAGGCTATAAGGTTATAGACGCAGACTTGCTCGCGAGACGCGCTCTTGAAAGCCAAACCGTCATAATCGGCTTAAAGGCGTATTTCGGAAACGATATTTTAAACGGAAATATCCTTGACCGTAAAGTCCTCGCCGAAAGAGCCTTTCAAAACAGGGAAAATACGGCAAAGCTCAATTCGGTGATGCATCCCGAGATCATAAAACTTTTTCTAGGCGAATTAAAAGACCTTATAAAAAGCGGCGAGAGTAAGATACTTTTTGACGCGCCTCAGCTTTTTGAGGCAGGGATGGAGGTTTTATGCGACCTAACGGTAGCCGTTATCGCTGATGAAAAGCTCCGGTTAATGCGGATAACACAGCGGGATAATATAAGCCGCGCCGAGGCTGAAAGCCGATTGAGCGTTCAGCATGACGACAGCTTTTTTAAGAATGAGTGCGACTGTTATTTTGAGAATAATAATTCCGAAGAAGAATTAAAAGATAAAGCAAGGGAGCTTATTTCCCGAATCTGAGGTGTGTTTTGGTTAAGCGCAGATATAAGAAAACTCACTATTTTAGGAATTTTATAATATTTCTGTTTGTGATTGCAATAATCGGCGGCGGAATTTGGCTGCTGGTAAAAAACTTTGATAAAGCGGAAACTATGCTCGAAAAAAGCGTGTATCCTATTAAATACAGTGAGCTGGTCGATAAGGCAGCGGCTGATCACGGGCTTGAAAAACCGCTTATCTACGCCGTGATTAAGACCGAGTCCGGGTTTGATCCCGACAGCGAGAGCCGTGTCGGAGCTGTAGGACTTATGCAGATGATGCCCGAAAGCTTTAAATGGGTCCAGAAGCTGCGAAAAACTACGCTTGATGAAAGCGAGCTCTATGATCCGGCGGTGAATGTCGATTACGGCTGCTACTACCTAAAGTACCTGATGGATCACTACGGCGACGAGCGCTGTGCTTTGGCGGCGTACAATGCAGGCTTCGTGGTTAGCAACTGGCTGAAGAACAGCAGCTACAGCCCGGACGGAAAAACGCTTGAGAGTATCCCGTACCCCGAAACCTCGAAGTATGTAAAAAAGGTTGAGCACGCAAAAGAAATGTATAAGAAGCTGTATTTTTAATTCAGTTACATAAATCGAAGAATTTAAGATAGATTATTAATGGAGGTAGATACCATGTCAGAAGAAAAAAGTAAGACAAAGCAGCTTAAAGAAGAACTGTTTTTACCCGTTAAAAAGGGAATAGCCGCAGTAAATGAAGACGAGATATCCCGCGCTGACGAGTTCTGCGAGGGTTATAAGGACTTTCTCAATAATTCTCCCGTTGAGCGCGAGGCGGTTGAATACTCGCTTCAGCTTGCGGTAGAGAACGGATTTACGGAGTACGAGCAGGACAGGTGCTACAACCCGGGAGACAGGGTTTACCTGGTCAACCGAGAAAAGGCGATCGCCCTTGCCGTTATCGGTAAGAACGGTACAAAAAACGGCGTGCGTTTCTCGATAGCTCATATCGACTCCCCGAGGGTCGATTTAAAGCCGAACCCGATGTACGAGGATAATAACCTCGCGTATTTTAAGACTCATTACTACGGAGGAATAAAAAAGTATCAGTGGACGGTTATGCCGCTGGCGCTGCACGGAACCGTTGTTAAGCTCGACGGCACAAAGGTTGAGATAAAGGTCGGCGTCGATGAGAGCGAGCCCTGCTTCTGCATTACCGATCTTCTTCCGCATCTTGCGAGAGAGCAGGCTCAGAAAAAGCTGGCTCAGGCAATCGAGGGAGAGAACCTCAACGTGCTTATCGGCTCCCGTCCGCTTAATACCGAGGACGAGGAAGGCGAGCTCGTAAAGCTCAATGTTATGAAAATCTTAAACGAGAAGTACGGAATCACCGAGAGCGATTTCCTTTCGGCTGAGCTGTGCTTTGTACCAGCTCAAAAGTCCAGAGACGTAGGCTTCGACAGGGGATTGATCGGCGGTTACGGTCATGATGATAAAGTTTGCGCATATCCCGCGTTGATGGCGGCGATCGATACCGAAGTGCCCGAATGTACCTGTATTACCTACCTTACGGATAAAGAGGAAACCGGCTCCGACGGAAACACGGGTATGCAGAGCGATTTCTTAAGATATTTTGTATACGATTTAGCTAAGGCTGACGGTGAGGAGGGCTATAGGGTTCTTTCTAAGAGTAAATGCCTTTCCGCCGATGTCAATGCGGCGTTCGATCCGATTTACGCAAGCGCTTACGAGGCTAAGAACTCGAGCTATATCAACCAGGGCGTTATTATTTCTAAATATACCGGCCACGGCGGAAAATATGATACTTCCGATGCTTCCGCGGAGTATATGGGCGAGATCCGCTCTATGCTTGAGAAGAACAAGATCATGTGGCAGGTCGGCGAGCTCGGTAAGGTTGATATCGGAGGCGGCGGTACGATAGCGAAGTATGTCGCGAATATGAACGTTGATGTGGTTGATTTAGGAGTTCCGGTGCTGTCGATGCACGCGCCGTTCGAGCTTATCAGCAAGGTCGATGTTTTCGAGGCTTACCGCGCTTTCCACGCTTTTTTCAATAATCTGTAAAAAACACTTGCATTTTTAACACGAAAGTGTTATTATATACGGGCGGAAAAAATTCCGCCCTTAAATGCGCCGGTAGCTCAGCTGGATAGAGTGCGCGGCTACGAACCGCGAGATCGGGGGTTCGAGTCCCTTCCGGCGTGCCAAGAAAGACGAGGCAGTCCAATGGACTGCCTCGCTTTCTTTTGCACGCCGAGAAGGGACTCGAAGCCGACCGTTAAAAAATTGACCCGGTGGGTCAA
>CAZERR010000011.1:0-14011 GCA_964514785.1 uncultured Ruminococcus sp.
CTTTCATAATTATTTAAATTAACTCAGCCGCAGCCACCGCAGGTTGAGCAGCTTCCGGTGCATGAGCTTGAAACGTCTGTTGTTTCCGGATCCTCTCCTGCGATCGAGTTCTGTAAAATAGTCATAACCCTACCGGAAATCGTATCAAATTCCTGTTTAGCCTCGTTATATAACTTCATATTCTCATTCGACATAATATCGGCATAAACACTCTGCATTTCTTTATTGTACTTAGCTATCTTTTCGCCGTCCTTATCAACCTTCTGAGTTTCAACGTTAAGGTTTAACCTCTTAAGATTAAACTCTTTAATCAGTTCCTGAAGCTCAACATCGGCGTCAGCGTTTTTTTCAGCGTTTTTCATCTTGATATAAGAGTCCTCCTGCTGAATAAGCTTACCGAGTTCTCTTGTTTTTTCAATTATATCCATAATTACTCCTTTATTTTACCTTTTAATATCCAATTCCCCGCGTCGGTAACTTCAACATTTTGAAAGGTGCCGATCAATTTCGGGGAAGCCTTGGCTTCAACAATTATATTTCCCGAGGTACGGCAGTTCAATATACCGTCCTTGCCTTTTTCCGACTCAACAAGAACCCTCTGAACAGTACCGACCATATCTTTGCAACGCTTTGAGGCAATTTCCTCCTGCACGTCCAGAAGCTCTCTAAACCACTTTGACTTTTCCTCAGCGGATATAGGATCATCCATTTCAGCAGCGGGAGTTCCTACTCTCGGAGAATAAATAAAAGTAAACAGCGAGGTAAACTCAACCTCTCTTATAAGAGATAAGGTTTCCTTAAAGTCATCATACGTTTCTCCGGGAAAACCGACTATAACATCGCTTGTAAGCGAAACATCGGGAATTCTCTCCTTAGCATAGTTTACAATATCAAGATATTTTTCTCTGTCATAGTGGCGGTTCATAAGCTTAAGTATTCTGCTTGAGCCGGACTGGAACGGAAGGTGAAGGTGCTTGCTGATATGCTTAGAGGAAGCAATAGTATCTATAAGCTCTTTCGTGCAATCCTTCGGATGAGAAGTCATAAACCTGAGCCAATAGTCTCCATCGATATCGTCTATCTCGGAAATCAGCTCCGAAAAGCTGACTCCGTCCTTTAAATTTTTGCCGTATGAGTTTACATTTTGACCGAGGAGAATAATATCTTTATAGCCCTTGGAAATCATTTCATGGGCTTCACTCAGGATTATTTCCTTTTTACGGCTTCTCTCCCTGCCTCTAACATAAGGTACTATACAGTAAGTGCAAAAGTTGTTGCAGCCGTACATAATCGGAAGCCAGCCCTTGAAACTGCCGTCACGCTTAACAGGAATCCCCTCATGGATGAGGCTGTCGTCGTTATCCCTGAGATAAACTCTTTTTCCGCTTGAGAGAGCTTTATACAAAAGCTCCGGGAAAAGATGGAGCGCGTGTGTACCGAATACCAGGCTTACATACGGAAAGCTCTTGTACATTCTTTCGGCAATATGTTTTTGCTCCATCATACATCCGCAAAGAGCGATCAATGTATCGGGATATTTACGTTTTAAGTTTTTCAGAGCACCGACATTACCGAAAATCCTGTCCTCGGCGTGTTCACGAACGGCGCAGGTGTTAAAGAGTATAAAATCGGCGTTATCCGGTTTATCTTCAAACTCAAATCCCGCCTTAGCGAGCATACCCTTAATAAGCTCTCCGTCAGCAACGTTCTGCTGACATCCATAGGTATGAATATACGCTACAGGCTTGTCCGCACGCTTACGGGTTTCCATTATTTCATATATAAGATCAAGGTACTCGCTTTGAGTATCATTGAAATCATATAATGTACTGTATTTTTCTATCAAGACAAATTGCCCCAATCTAATCCATTATCCATAGAATTATAGCACAAAATCCACCATAATACAATAGATTTTGTGCTAAAAAATTTCTATATTTTGTGTTTGGTCTTTTTTATCTCACAATATCTGCGTATGTTGAGGGTATAGAACCAACAATTACGGTCTGAGCGATTTCATAATCGGTTTTAAAAACCACCTCGTCGCCGTACTCCGGGCTGAGAGAAATCAACTTAGTTTTCACCTCGAGGCTGATATGATGAACCGTTTGATTCACTCCCCCGCTTTCAAATCTGCTTTTCAGCTTACAGTTAACGCAACCGGTTAAATTAAAGCTTATACTGACTTCCGGTCCTATCGTACTCAGAAGCGTAATATCAGTAAACGCTCCGAGCGGAAGCGAAAAAGTATACTGTTTATTCTTATCAAGCTCTCTTTGAACAAACTCACTTACCTTGGATTTAATATTATTGACGGCAACTGAATTAATAGAAATCGCCTCAACGCTTCCCTCATCAGAGTATTTTATAACTGCTAAATCGTCATAGTTTGTTTTATAATCATCCAGTACTCTTGTAACACATTTCCCTATTATTTTTGCAGACACAGATTTAGACTGCTTTAGAATACATTTTCTCGTAAAAGGCACAGCCTGAGCCTCGAATAAAACAGTAAACAAAAGCAAAAATGCTATAAATAAAGTAATCGCTTTTCTCAGCTTTTTATGTATTCTTGAATTTTTGTTTTTATACAGCAAAAAACACCCCTCGTCATTCTATACGAGAGGTGTTAATCTGTTACAATTATACTTCGCTGATATTACAATTATCTACGTCACATTCGTCGCAGTCGCCGTCACAAAACTCATCGGCAAACAACTCGGAAAAATCAAATTCCAACTCTCCGCCGCATTTTGGACAGCACATCTCGCCGTCGATCAAAGTATCCTCGTCAACAACAATCTCTGCTCCGCACTCGGGGCACTTAACCTCATACTCGGGATTCTCCTCGTCAAAATCGTCATTAATATCATCATACTCAACGATTTCGTCAAGAATTTCGAGAATCTCTTCATTCTGCTCGGTTAAGAACTGAACATCATCCTCAAGAAGGGAGATATCATCAGCCATATCGTAAATCAAATCGAGCATAGCCTCGATAAGCTTTCCCTCGGGCTTAGTCGTATCGAGGTTCAGTCCCTCGGATAATCCCTTTAAGTAAGAGGCTCTTTCGCCGATACTCATATAATCTTTTACTGACATAACTCCACCTTAAGCTCTTCCGAGATACTCGCCTGTACGGGTATCAATCTGAATAACCTCACCCTCGTTGATAAAGAGAGGAACCTTAACCTCAGCGCCTGTTTCAACTGTGGCGGGCTTGGTAGCGTTTGTAGCAGTGTTGCCTGCAAAGCCGGGATCGGTCTTAGTAACCTCAAGCTCTACAAAGTTAGGCGGTTCAACACCAAATACATTTCCCTTATAGGAGAGGATCTTACAAATCATATTCTCCTTAACGAACTTAAAGTTATCGCCTAAAACGGAAGCGTTAATCGGAAGCTGCTCCCAGGTTTCAGTATCCATAAAGTAATAGAGCTCGCCGTCGTTATAGCTGTACTCCATATCCTTACGGTCAACAAAAGCCTTCGGATACTTGTCGTTAGGGTTGAAAGTTTTTTCAACAACAGAGCCTGTGATAACGTTTCTGATTTTCGTTCTTACGAACGCGGCGCCCTTACCGGGCTTAACATGCTGGAATTCAATAATAGAAACAACCTGACCGTCCATTTCAAATGTAACGCCGTTTCTGAAATCACCTGCAGAAATCATAATCATACCTCCTGATATTATTTAAAATTATCATTTTATTAATTATACATAAAAATGACATAAAATGCAAGTGTTATACGATAATTAGTTCCTTGCTTAATGTCGCGAAGTTTTTATAGCCGTTTTCTCTGACTAAAACCATATCCTCTATTCGTACACCGAACTCGTTTTCGAGATAAATTCCCGGCTCTACGGTAACAACCATATTTTCGGATAAAACCGTATCCGACTTCGGGCTTACATAAGGTGATTCGTGAATATCAAGACCGACTCCGTGACCGGTCGAATGGCCGAAATTCTTCTTATAGCCGGCATTATCGATGATATTGCGCGCAGTTTTATCTACATCAGCGGCTTTCACTCCGGCTTTTACTCTTTTAAGCGCTTCTGTTTGAGCCTCAAGCACGATATCATAAATCTTTCTTTTAAAGTCATCGCAGAATTTAACAGCAACCGTTCTCGTCATATCGCTGTGATAGCCATTATAAACAGAGCCTATATCAAGCGTAAATAAGTCGCCGGAAGTAATAATATCCTCGCCCGGCACTCCGTGCGGCAAAGAAGTTTTACAGCCTGTAATTGTAATTAGATCAAAGCTTATATCCTCTGCGCCGTATTTCTTAATTAAATACTCGAGTTCTACGGAAATCTTTCGTTCACTCACTCCGGGTTTAATATAATTAAGCACTTCCTTATAGGCTTTTTCGGTGATTTTTTGAGCCTCGTCGATAAAGGCTATTTCCTCCTCGCTTTTTATCAGTCTTAGATTGGAAACAGTCTTACTGAGTGTTTCGTCTGTAATAAGCGAAACACCCTCGGCGTTAAACTTTAAAAGAAGCTTGTTATATCTGCCGACAGTTATATTATCTGACTCGAGATAAATAGTTTTTATTCCGTGTTTTTTACAAAGTTCCAAAACATCGTCGTTAAAAGATTTCGTTTCAAGAACCTCACAGCTTGAACACTTATTATTAGCGTACTCTATATACCTGAAATCGACCAGAAGATATGAAGTGTCCTGAGTGATAAGAACAACGCCCTCGGATTTTTTGATACCCGTAAAATAATAAATGTTCTTTTCATCGGTTATATAAAGAGCCTCGGTTTTATCATTTATTATATTTCTGACAGAATTAATTCGTTTGCTGAATACCGACAATTAAATCATTTCCTTTAGCGCTCTAACAGCGAGATTATAGCTTATTTTTCCGAAACCGGCAATCTGTCCCTTACATACGGGAGCAATAACCGAGTTATGTCTGAACTCCTCTCTCGCGTGGATATTTGACATATGGACCTCAATAAAAGGTATGCTGAGACAGGATATCGCGTCTCTGAGCGCATAGCTGTAATGAGTAAACGCTCCGGCGTTAATAATCACGCCGTCAAATTCACCTAAAGCCGAATGAATTTTATCAACTAAATCGCCTTCATGATTAGACTGAAATATTTCGCACTCAAAACCGTTTTCTTCGGCTTTCGAAAGGATGTAATCATTTATACTCTCAGCGGTCTCGGTTCCGTATACACCTTTCTCACGAATACCTACCATATTTAGATTAGGCCCTAATAAAACAAGAATTTTTTTCATTTTTTACTCCTTGTACCTGTAAAAAAATAAAGCGGACATAACGTCCGCTAAATTTTATCTGTATTTACGTTTACGAGCTGCTTCGGACTTTTTCTTACGCTTTACGGAAGGCTTCTCGTAAGCTTCTCTTTTACGAACTTCAGCGATAACGCCGGCTCTTGCGCACTGCTTCTTAAAGCGTCTTAATGCGCTCTCAAGAGATTCATTTTCCTTAAGTCGTACTTCTGACATTCTATATCCCTCCCAACAATCTGGGTAATTTGCAAACTAATGCATTAGTAATTGTACCATAAGTAGACATAAAATGTCAATACTTATCGAAAAATTAGTTTAAAAATACTAAAAACAGGTTTTTTCTTACATTATGGTTTAACAACTATATTGACAATTCTGCCCTTAACGTAAATTTCCTTAACAATATTCATTCCCTCAATCGCCTTAGCGACATTCTCGTCAGCCTTAGCCAGATCGAGAACCTCATCCTGAGAAGCGTCGGGAGCGATATTAAGCTTAGTCTTAATTCTTCCGTTTACCTGAACGGCGATTTCGATAGTTTCCTCAACACACTTACTCTCGTCGTACTCGGGCCAGCTCTGCTCGGCAACAATACCGTCGCCTAAGGAGCATACCTCCCAGATTTCCTCACTGACATGAGGTGAAAACGGATTTAAGAGAATAGCAAAAATCGCAAGCTCCTTTTTGGAAACAGAACCGAAAGAAGTTACATCATTGATAAGAGCCATTAAAGCTGCTATAGCGGTATTGAACTTGATATTCTCGATATCATCCCCTACCTTTTTTATAGCCTTATTGAATGCGCTCTCGAGCTCGGGGCGGATAAAGTCACCGTCAACGAGAATATTCTGAAGGTTCCAGAAACGCTCGATAAATCTGCGGCAACCTCTGATGCTTGAAGGGTTCCAGGGAGCGGCCTTTTCAAAGTCGCCGATAAACATCTCGTAAAGACGCATTGTATCAGCGCCGTATTCATTGACTATATCATCGGGGTTAACAACGTTACCGCGTGACTTGGACATTTTTTCGCCGTTTTCGCCGAGAATCATTCCGTGGCTAGTACGCTTCGCATAAGGCTCTTTGGTAGGAACTACGCCTAAATCGTAAAGGAACTTATGCCAGAAACGGCTGTATAAAAGGTGAAGCGTAGTATGCTCCATACCTCCGTTATACCAATCTACGGGCGACCAGTATTCTAAAGCCTCCTTGGAAGCTAAAGCTTCGTTGTTATGAGGATCCATATATCTTAAGAAATACCAGGAGGAGCCTGCCCACTGAGGCATTGTATCGGTTTCTCTAACGGCTTTTCCTCCGCAGCAGGGACAGGTCGTGCTGATCCAGTCAGTCATCTTTGCAAGCGGAGATTCGCCTGTATCTGTAGGCTCATATGAATCAACCATCGGAAGTCTGAGCGGCAGTTCACTCTCATCGATTGGAACAAAGCCGCACTTATCACAGTGTACGATCGGAATAGGCTCGCCCCAGTAACGCTGGCGCGAGAACACCCAGTCTCTGAGCTTATAATTTACCTTAGCTCGTCCGATTTTATTTTCCTCGAGCCAGGCAATCATCTTTTTCTGAGCTTCTTCTACCGATAAACCGTCGATAAAGCCGGAATTAACAAGCGTACCCGTAGCGCAGTCTGTAAACGCTTCAGCCTGAACATCCTTTCCGCCCTTAACAACCTCAATGATCGGCAAGTCGAATTTCTTTGCGAATTCCCAGTCACGGGTATCGTGAGCCGGAACCGCCATAATAGCGCCCGTACCATATGATACAAGTACATAGTCTGATACGAAAATCGGAATTTTAGTATTGTTAACAGGATTGATTGCCTCTACTCCGTCAAGACGGATACCTGTCTTATCCTTTGCAACTTCGGTGCGTTCAAAATCCGACTTCTTTGAAGCCGCAACCTGATACTCTTTGACCTCGTCGATATTCTTGATCTTATCGCTCCATTTTTCAATAAGCGGATGCTCGGGAGAAATAACCATATATGTAGCGCCGAAAAGCGTATCACAGCGCGTTGTATAAACTGTGAGCTTATCTCCTGTAGTTGCAGTAAAATCAACCTCAGCGCCCGTTGAGCGACCGATCCAGTTTATCTGCTGAGCCTTAACTCTTGCGGGATAATCAACTAATTCAAGGTCGTTGATAAGTCTGTCGGCATAAGCTGTAATTTTTAACATCCACTGGGACTTAACCTTATGGATAACCTCGCTGCCGCAGCGCTCACAAACTCCGTTTACTACTTCCTCATTAGCGAGTACGCATTTACAGGATGTGCACCAGTTAACATTCATTTCTTTCTTATAGGCTAAACCCTTCTTAAAGAGCTGAAGGAATATCCACTGCGTCCACTTATAATAATCGGGATCTGTGGTATTAATCTCTCTGCTCCAGTCAAAGGAAATACCTAAGGATTGAATCTGCTTTTTAAAGCGTGCGATGTTCTGCTTGGTAACTATTTCGGGATGGATATGATTTTTTATAGCGTAGTTCTCGGTAGGAAGTCCGAAAGCGTCCCAGCCGATAGGATAAAGCACGTTATAGCCCTGTAATCTTCTTTTACGCGCAACAGTATCAAGAGCAGTGTAGGGACGCGGATGTCCTACATGCAAACCCTGTCCGGAAGGATACGGGAATTCGATCAATGCGTAAAATTTCTCCTTAGAAGTATCGTCGCTCGCGTGGAAAACACCTTTTTCCTCCCAGATTTTCTGCCATTTTTCTTCGACTGCTTTATGATTATATCTCAACTTAAACCCTCCGTTTAATCTAAAATATCCGATAAATCAATTTCTTTACCGTCCTGCCATAATCTTTCAAGGTCATAAAACTCTCTCGCTTCCTCGTTAAATACGTTAACTATAATGTCAACGTAGTCAAGCAAAATCCAGCTGTTGGAGCGGTGTCCCTCAATATGGCTGACAGAATAACCCAGCTCGTCCATCTGATACTCGACCTCATCGGCAAGAGACTTAACCTGAGTACTGCTTCGTCCGGTTGCGATCACCATATAATCAGCGATGATTGTAACGTCCGATATTTCTATGATTTTAATATCCTGAGCAATTTTACTGTCAAGAATTTTTGCTATCTGTACGGCTTGTTCGTAGGTTGTCATTACAGCAATCCTTTCTTTTCTAAATATAAAACTGTATCGTTATAGCAATGCACAGCGTTGCTATGTATAGTCATTTTTCGTTTCGCTAAATCGGAAATTGTAAACTGAAGTCCGAAAAGCATAGCGCTCTCCAAGCTTTCAAAAGCTTTTCTGCGCATTATATCGACGCCGTCGTAATCCCTCTCAGCTCCGATAAAATCGGCTACAAAAATAATTTTCTCAATAACGGACATACCGGCGCGGCCGGTCGTATGATACCTTACGGCGTTTATGATATCTACATCGTCAATTCCGAGCGTATCTCTGACAAAAACACTACCGGCGATCGGATGCCACAGCTTCGAGGAGTTTTTTTCAACCGCGTCAAGTATTATACCACCGCTCGTCATAATTTGCAACATTTCATCCTTGGATATTTCCTTGCAACAATCATGCAGTATTCCAGCAACTTCCGCCTTATCAACATCAGCGCCGTATTTCCCGGCAAGCCTTACGGCAGCGTCAGCTACATTTATACTGTGGATATAACGTCTTTGTCCCATCCGGGTTTTGATCAGTGAACGGTAGTATTCCTTATTCATATTATCACCTTTTTTTCTTAGGTAGTTCAATAACGGGCTCGTCGGGATTAGGTCTGTATAATACGAACTTTGACCCGATAACCTGAACAACCTCGCTTTCCGTCTCGGGAGCGATAATATCAGCGGCTTCTCTTGAGCTTAAGGGACAATTCTCAAGGCACTTTCCCTTAATCAGCTCTCTTGCGGTAAGAGCGTCGTCAACCTGCTTTATGATCTGTTCGCTCATTCCGCCCTTTCCGACAAAAATAATTGTTTCTATAGGATTCGCGAGACTTCTCAGGTAAGCCCGCTGTTTACTTGTCAGCATTTATTTTCCTCCAAATATTTTACTAATTCATCCCTGAACATTCTAAGCGCATTTCCCCTGTGACTCACCTTATCCTTCTCTTCAGCAGAAACCTTGCCAAAAGAAACCCCGTTATAAAGGAATATCGGATCATACCCGAAGCCTCCGTCACCCTCCGGAGCTTCGGCGATTTTTCCAAAGCATTTTCCCTCAACCTGGATTTTATCGCCGTTCGGGAAAACGCAGGTAATCGCGCAGGTGTAGTGAGCGCCGCGCTCGCTTAGATCCTTTCCCTTTAACATATCCAAAATCATATGGTTTTTATCACTGTCGGAAGCTTTTTCACCGCCGAATCTTGCGGAATATATCCCGGGTTTACCGCCGAGCGCGTCAACGCATATCCCCGAGTCGTCGGCAATAGCGGGAAGCCCGGTCTTTAAGCAGGCGGCGTTTGCCTTGATAAAAGAATTCCCCATACAGGTAGAGCCGTTTTCCTCTACGTCATCAAGGGAGATACCTTCCTGTTTAGGTGAAACGGCATTAATCCCGAGAGGAGAAAGAATTCTTTCAAGCTCAATAAGTTTATGCGCGTTGTTTGTAGCAATAATAAATTTCATATTTATACCTTAACTGAAATCGAATAAAGCCTTTGAAAACTCATCAGGATCAAAGGGCTGTAAATCATCGATCTTCTCGCCTACTCCGATAAACTTAACAGGAACATCGAGAGTATTTTTAATAGCGAGAATAATTCCCCCCTTAGCGGTACCGTCAAGCTTGGTTAGAACTATACCCGTAATACCGGTAGCTTCCTTAAAATGCTCAACCTGCGATACGGCGTTCTGACCTGTTGTAGCGTCAAGCACCAAAAGAATCTCCTTATCGGCGTCAGGAAGCTCTCTGTCAATAATCCTGTTGATTTTTGCAAGCTCGTCCATAAGATTCTTTTTATTATGAAGCCTTCCGGCAGTATCGGCAATAATCACGTCGGCGCCTCTTGCTTTAGCAGCGGAAATAGCGTCAAAAACTACGGCGGCGGGATCGCTGCCCTCGTTTTGTTTGATTATATCGCAGCCGCTTCTGTCTGCCCAAATCTGGAGCTGATCAATCGCCGCGGCTCTAAAGGTATCGGCAGCGGCTAAAAGCACCTTTTTACCGTCATTTCTAAAACGATTAGCCATCTTTCCTATAGTAGTAGTCTTACCTACGCCGTTTACTCCAATCACAAGGATGACAGAAGGCTTTGTATTAAGGTTTAATTCCTGACCGCCTCTAAGCATTTCGCTTACAACTTCCTCTAAAAGACCTCTTATAGCCTCAGGGTCGGTTGTGCCGGTCTCTTTAACCTTAGCTCTTAACTTTTGACATATATCCTCGGCAGTCGCAACGCCTACGTCGCCCATAACCAGAAGCTCCTCAAGCTCCTCAAATAAATCCTCGTCGATCTTCGTAAAGGATTTAAGCATTGAGTCAATTCTTCCGATCACGCTGTCACGGGTTTTCTTTAAACCGTCTTTTATTTTTTTGAATAATCCCATAATTTCATTCCTTTATTAAATTCCGAGCTTTGCGCTTACCTCGCTTGCTCTTAATTCAAGCAGCTTTGAAACGCCCTCGTCCTGCATAGTTACACCGTAAAGCACATCAGCCTCCTCCATTGTACCGCGTCTGTGGGTAATGAGAATAAACTGAGTTTTATCGGTAAGATTTCTCACATACTGAGCAAATCTGTCTACATTAACCTCGTCGAGAGCCGCTTCAATCTCATCCATTACACAGAACGGCGCGGGTCTGACTTTCATAATAGCAAAATATAACGCAATAGCGACAAGAGCTTTTTCGCCGCCGGAAAGCGCGTCAAGATGTACAACGATCTTTCCGGGAGGATGAACTACAATATCTATACCGCTCGTAAGGATATCCTCGGGATCGGTAAGCGAAAGCGAAGCAGTACCTCCGCCGAAAAGCTCCTTAAACGTGAAGGTAAAGTTGCGGTTGATTTCCTCAAAGCTCTTTATAAACTCTTCCTGCATCTGCTTGGTAAGCTCTCTGATAAGCTTTTCTATCTCTGATTTCGACTTCTCAACATCATTAACCTGAGCGCTTATAAACTCGTATTTCTCGGATACTTCCTTATACTCCTCAATTGATCCTACGTTAACGTTGCCTAAGGAGCGGATTTTAGATTTAAGCTCGTTAAGACGTGTTTTAGCCTTAGGAACGCTCTCGAGCTGAACAGCGGTTTTTTCAGCCTCGTTTTTAGTTAGCTGATATTCATCCCACAGCTTTGAAATAATGCTGTCATATTCTTTTAGCAGGTTAATTCTTCGCTCCTCAAGTCTCGAAAGCTCACGTCCGGCAGTTTCGCGCTCATCGTTCTTTTCTCTCTCAAGAATCCTAAGCTCACCTGAACGCTTTTCAAGTCCGGCTTTTTTTGAGTTTATGCTCTCAATTTCTTTATTAAGGAGCTTAACCTTATTATCTGAGTTTTCAATATCTTTATTTAAGGAAATAATCCTTTCCTCGGTTTCCGAAATAAGCTTGTTAAAGCTGTCGATTTCGTTTAATATTTCGGATTTTCTCGAATCTCTCGTTTCCTCGGTGGATAAAGCGAATGCTATTTCCGATTTTAAGGTATCGATATCCTTTTTAGCCGTAACGATTTCAAGGCGGATATTCTGAAGCTGTTCGCTTAAAAGCTCCCTCTGCTCGGTCAACTTAGAGCGGTTGCCCGTAATTTCCTCAAGTTGAGCCTCATACTCGGAAATCGACCAGTTGATATCGTCGAGCTGTTCCTTAGCCCTCTTTTCATCAATCTTATATTGCTCGATCCTGTTTTTACAATCCTCGATGATCTTTTCAGCCTCATCAATCGCCTGCTTCTGAGAGTTCAGGTCATTTTCACAGGCTTTTGCTTCGGTGAGAATACGGATTTGTTCCTGTTTAGCGTTGGAAAGATCGGCTCTTGTAGCTAATATTTCGCCCTCAATAGCGGAATATTCAGCCGCCGCCTTTTCGAGAAGCTTTTCGGACTCGATTACCTTATTGTTTAATTCTTCAGCATTTTTCTTATGCTTAGCTATCTCACTTGCTCTTGAGAGAAGCCCGGATTTTTTGCTAAGAGAACCGCCGGTGAGCGAGCCTCCGGCATTAACAACCTGACCGTCAAGAGTAACCACCTTAAAACGGTAGTTATACTTTTTAGCGATAACAGTAGCGCTGTTTAAATCCTCGGCAACGACAATTCTGCCTAAGAGAGAACGCAGAATATTATTATACTCAGGCTTACAGCCGCAGATATCCGAAGCTATACCGATAAAGCCGTAAAAATCATCAATACCGTTTTCGTTGAGTTCCTTTGGCTTAATCGTATTCATCGGAAGAAACGTCGCGCGTCCGCCGTCGTGCTTTTTAAGATATGCGATTGCCGACTTAGCGTCTTGCTCGGTAGCGGTTACAACGTTCTGCATAGCCGCGCCTAAGGCAATTTCAATAGCTACGGTATATTCCTCGGGAACCTCGATTATTCTCGACACAGGGCCTCTTATGCCCTTAAGCAGACCGTTTTTAGAAGCCTTAACAACATTCTTAACTGAATACGAGAAGCCCTCAAGATTACGCTCGAGATCTTCGAGTATTCTCATTCTTGTTAATTCCTGTTCAACCTCGCGCTTTAGACTGTCGGTTTTCTGCAGGATTTCGTCACGCTTTGAGGCACGGGAATTAAGCTTGATATCAAGTCCTTTTAGGGAATTTTCAAGCGATTCCACCTCTGTGTTAACGCTTTCTATATCATTTTTATACTTCTCAGAAATCTGCAGCGTGGTTTCGTACTGTTCATTCCTTTGAGTATTAGAGCTCATAATGCTCTCGATACGCGACTGAAGCTCGGTAACGGATGTAACGCTGGTCATTTGAGTAACTCTCGCGTCAGCTGACTGAGCTGTCAATGCAGCGAGCTTAGAGCTAAGCTCCTGAATACGGTCTCCGCTCCTGCTGGAATCAGTATTTATATTATTCAGCTTATCGGATGTTTCGTCATAAGAATCCTGTTTTTTAAGTACAAGCGCCTCAAGGTCTTTTATTTTTTCTCTTTTTTCATCAATTGTATTAAGCGCTTCCTCAGCGTCAACATCAACCTTTTTGATTTCCTCATTAAGGCGGTTGATGTTTTCCTTATTATGTAAAATATCGTTTTCACATACCGATACGGATGATTTTTTTGAGCTGATTTCAGCCATAACATTGTTTATGTTATCGCGTACATCCTCTATATCAGCAGCAAATTTACCGTTCTGAGCGTAAATATCCTCGGTTTCATTCTGGATGTTTTCAAGAACTTCCTCAGCCTGAGAGTACTGAATACGGGAAATCTCGATTTTGTCCTCTTCCTGCTTGATAACGCGGTTGCTGTTGTTAAGAGTATCGACCCACAGCGCAATTTCAATATCCTTTTTTTCGGAGGAGTACTCAATAAATTTTTCAGCCTTTTCTGACTGCTTTTTAAGAGGGCCTACTCTTTCCTGTAAATCTGTAACGATATCCCTGAGGCGAAGAAGGTTATCCTCGGTATGCTTCAGCTTACGTTCAGATTCTATTTTCTTATACCTGTAACGTGAAATACCGGCGGCTTCCTCGAAAATCTCTCGTCTGTCCTCGCTTTTTGAGGAAACGATACTGTCGATTTTTCCCTGACCGATCATAGAATATCCGTCGCGACCGAGACCTGTATCCATAAA
>CAZERR010000011.1:14111-26396 GCA_964514785.1 uncultured Ruminococcus sp.
TCGCTGATATTACTCTTACCCGAGCCGTTAGGTCCGACTACAGACGTCATACCTCTATCAAATTTTAGTTTTGTTTTATCCGGAAATGTCTTAAAGCCCTGAATTTCCAGTGATTCTAACAGCATTTGATCACCTGTATCAATCTATTCTTATATCGTATTTTTCTAAGTTATTATCTGTTTTAAATTTAACGTTAATTCCCATAGAACGGAATTTATTAATATTGCTCCTGTTCTGACCGACTGCTTTCGAGACCGATTTAAAGTTAACGTAAACTATTATATCATTTTTATCTTCGTTATTTATGCTATTTAAGATTTTATCAAAAAAAATCTTATTTTCGCATAATTCCTTAAACGCCGGATGATAATTCCCGGCAACATCATTATCTTTTAATGAATCGCTGTAATGAAGTCCTACCCTTATAACATCGATATCATTATCGTAAAACATCATCATTATTTTTGAGCACACATCAACCGATTTTTTTAGAGTGTAAGGTCTGAATATCCCCTTTATATATAAATCGGCAAGCTCGGTATTTTTCATTACAACCGTAGGATAAATACGCACGCACGCGGGACTGAGCCTAATAAACTCAGTTGCAGTATACAAGTCCTTTTCTTCGTCGGACTTATAAAGTCCCGTCATCATTTGAAGTCCTAAGCTGAATCCAAAGTTTTTAATGAGCGCGGACGCGTTTTTTACATCAGCAGAGCTATGACCTCTTCTGTTTGCGATTAAAACATCATCGCACATAGACTGGGCGCCTAATTCAATCGTTGTAACATTATATTTCTTTAAAAGAAGTAATATATCTTCATTAATACAATCCGGACGCGTAGATATTCGGATGCCTTTAAACCTGTTTAAATATGGCTTCGCGGCGTTAAGCAAGGTCAACATATATTCCCTGTTAATAGCCGTAAAGCTTCCTCCGAAGAACGCTATTTCCGCTTCACAGGTTCGCTGTCCTAAATCAACAACAGCCTTTTCCAGCGCAGATTTCACATCGGAATCTGTCGGCTGAGAAAGCTGACCGGTAATTTTTCTCTGTTCACAAAACGAGCATTGATGAGGGCAGCCGTTATGAGGTACAAAAATCGCGATATTACTGTGTTTAATAACCCATCAACTCCAGCGCCTCTCTCGCGGCGTTCTGTTCAGCTTCCTTTTTGCTTCTTCCGCCTCCGGTCCCGATTACGTTACTGTTTAAAAGTACGTCAAAAACAAAATGCTTGTCGTGGTCGGGACCTGTTTCGGAAACAAGCTGATACTGTAATTTTTCTCCGGGATTTTTCTGAACAATCTCCTGTAAGGTAGTTTTATAATCCTTAAAGGGCTTTGTATTTCTGTTGTTGATCTCGGGAATAACAAATCTTAAAATATGCTTTTTCGCCGCTTCCATACCCGAATCAAGATAAATCGCGGCGATAACCGCCTCGAAAGCATCGGAAACAATAGAAGGTCTTTCGGCTCCACCGCCGTTTTTTTCACCCTTGCTGAGCAAAAGATATTCGCCGAGGTTTATCATTTTACCGAACTTAAACAGCGCCTTTTCGCAAACGAGCGCGGCCCTGAGTTTAGTAAGCTCTCCCTCAGGGAGCTGAGGGCAGTTGTTAAATATATAATCAGCTACAACGATAGAAAGCACAGCGTCGCCCAGAAATTCCAGACGTTCGTTGCACTTCATATTAGAGGACTTATGCTCGTTAGCGAATGACGAATGAGTAAGCGCCTCTCTTAAAAGTCTTTTATTTTTAAAATTGTAGTTAATTAATTTTTCAAACTCTTTCATTATATCCTCATTTCAGAGCTTCTGATATTTCGTTGATTACATCAGCATCAACGTACTCCTTGGTAAGTCTGATCGCGTTTTTAATGGTTTTAGCCTTAGCGCTTCCGTGAGCCTTAAATACCGGCTTGGCTGTTCCCATAATCGGTGCTCCGCCGTACTCGTGATAGTCGAACTCCTTAATCATACTCTTAAGGTCGCTCATAACAAGAGCAGCAGCTATTTTACTTTTAACATTCTTATAGAAAAGATCCTTAATCTTACCCATAACAGCCTTAGCAGTACCCTCGTAAGTTTTAAGGATAACGTTGCCGATAAAGCCGTCGCATACTACCACATCGCATTTACCGTAGGGCAAATCTCTTCCCTCTACATTACCTATAAAATTAATATCGGCTTCCTGTAAAAGCTTATAGGCATTATGCTGAAGCTCGAGACCCTTATGCTCCTCGGTACCGACATTAGCAAGTCCCACACGGGGATTATCAACCTTCATAACGTTTTTCATATATGCGCTTCCCATTAAAGCGTACTGAAGAATCATCTCGGGACGAACTTCAAGATTAGCTCCGGCATCTATAAGCATAAAGCATCCTCCGCCGAAATGAGGCATTATCGGGGCAAATCCGGGACGTTTAACTCCCTTTATACGCTTAGCTATAAGAGTGCCTCCTACGCAAAGTGCGCCGCTGTTACCTGCGCTTATAAAAGCATCGCCCTCACCCTCGGATAAACGCTTTAAACCGACGGAAATTGAGCTGTCGGGCTTTTTCTTGAGCACGGATGAAGGATCCTCGTCGGTAGCAATAACCTCGGAAGCGTTGATTATCTCATATGAGCTGATATCAATATCATTTTTCTCGGCGGCGGCTTTGATTATCTCCTCCTGACCGACAAATGTAATATCGACTCCATACTCGTTATGAGCGTCTACAGAACCCTTTATAATTTCAAGAGGAGCGTTATCTCCGCCCATTGCGTCAACTATTATTCTCATAATCTCACACTTTCTAAAAATGCATGTAAATCTGCCAATGACCTGTCAGCGTACGCTTGTCCTCGCTCTCGTTTATCACGGGGACGGTTTTCAAGCTCGGGAAGTATTCCAAAATTCGCGCCCATAGGCTGGAAATCCTTAACGGTATCATCAGATATATACCTTGATAAACAACCGATCATAGTAGTCTCGGGCAAAACAAGCGTATCCTCGCATTTTAGTCTTCTAAAAGCGTTTATTCCGGAAATTATACCCGAGGACGCGCTTTCCATATATCCTTCCACGCCTGTAATCTGACCGGCGAAAAAGGTTTTATTATTGCTTTTTGTGCTGAAATCGCTGTTTAATATTACAGGCGAATTCAAAAATGTGTTTCTGTGCATAACGCCGTAGCGTACAAACTCAGCATTCTTTAACGCAGGAATAAGCCCGAAAACCCTTTTCTGCTCGGAAAACTTTAAGTTAGTCTGAAAGCCTACAAGATTATACATCGTTCCCGAGGAGTTTTCTTTTCTGAGCTGTAATACCGCCCAAGGGCGGTGACCTGTATTCGGGTCGGTTAAGCCAACGGGCTTCATTGGACCGAAACGAATCGTATCGTGACCGCGCTGAGCCATTACCTCAATTGGCATACAGCCCTCATACACCTTCGGATCTCTTACATCGAAATCATGTACGGGTGCACGCTCGGCATTTACAAGCGCTTCGTAGAACACTTCATACTCAGCCTTATTCATCGGACAGTTTAAGTAGTCGGTTCCGTCGCCCTTACCGTAGCGCGACTCAAAAAACGCTCTGCTCATATCTATGCTTTCAAAGCTCACGATCGGAGCTGCTGCGTCGTAAAAGGAAAGCGAATCAACGTATTTTTCCTTGATGAACCTTGCCAAACTGTCCGAGGTTAGCGGTCCTGTAGCAATAACGTTTATATCATCACTGTTAATTTCGGTGATTTCCTCACTTATAACAGTGATGTTCTCATGAGACTTTATTATATCGGTAACATATTGCGAGAAAATGTCCCTGTCAACCGCTAATGCACCGCCTGCAGGAACTCTTGCTATATCAGCAGCTTTTAACAAAAGAGAACCGAGAACTCTCATTTCTTCTTTTAAAAGTCCCGCAGCGGAATTTACCCTGTCCGCCTTGAATGAGTTTGAGCATACAAGCTCAGAAAATAAACCGCTTTTATGAGCGGGAGATTTTTTTAACGGTTTCATCTCATAAAGATTAACGTGTACTCCCCGTTTTGCGATTTGGTACGCTGCTTCACAGCCCGCAAGTCCTGCGCCGATAACGTTAATACTCATCAGCTTGTAACTGTCTTTTCGTATCCGCAGTCCTTATTTTCGCAGAAAAGAACCTTTTTTCTGCCCTTTTTCTTAAAGAGTATCTGTCCGCACTGAGGACATCTCTCGTTAACAGGCTCGTTCCAGGATACAAAATCACATTTCGGATAATTACTGCAGCCGTAGAAGATCGTTTTCTTCTTAGTTGTCTTTATTATAACGTCTCCGTCCTCACACTTAGGACATTTAACTCCGAGTTTTTGAACATATTTTTTAACGTTTTTACATTCGGGATAACCGGGACACGCGATAAACTTACCGTATCTACCGACCTTAATAACCATATTTCTGCCGCAGTTTTCACAGATAATATCGGTCTTATCCTCCTCGAGCTGGATCTTAACGCCCTCCATATCGGTTTTAGCCTTAGCAAGGGTTTTATCAAAATCCTGATAGAAATCGTCAATAAGAGCCTTCCACTCTACCTCTCCGCTCTCGACAGTATCTAAATTCTGCTCCATCTGAGCGGTAAACTTGAGGTTAACGATCTTCGGAAAACGCTCTTTCATGAGGTTGACCATTTTTTCGCCCAGCTCAGTCGGGAAGAGAGTTTTGCTCTCCCTCTTTACATACTCACGGCTTGTAATTGTTGAAATCGTCGCGGCATAGGTAGAAGGACGTCCGATGCCATTCTCCTCAAGCGTCTTGATCAGTGACGCCTCGGTGTATCTCTGAGGCGGCTGAGTAAAGTGCTGGTTGGGAATAATTTCTTTTTTACGAACACTCATACCCTTTTCAAGGTCGGGAAGCTGAGTAGCTTTTTCCTCCGCAACGTCCTTACCCTCGACGTAAAGCGAGGTAAATCCGTCGAAGGAAACGGTATAACCTGACGCCTTGAAAATATATCCGTTGCCCTCGATATCGGCACGGGTTGTTTTCTGAATACAATCCGACATCTGGGAAGCAACAAAGCGTTTCCAAATAAGGCTGTAGAGCTTATACTGGTCGGAAGTAAGATTTTTCTTTATACTATCGGGCTCAAGCGACGGCATAGTAGGTCTGATAGCCTCGTGACCGTCCTGAGCGTTAGAGCGCGACTTAAAGAATCTCGGCTTAGAGGGAAGGTATTTATCACCGAATTTTTTTTCTATATAATCGGTTACCTCGGAAATAGCCTGTGCGGAAATTCTCAGCGAATCGGTTCTCATATAGGTTATAAGACCGGTTGCGCCCATACCGTCGATTTCAATACCCTCGTAAAGCTCCTGAGCAACCTTCATAGTACGTCTTGACTGGAACCCGAGCTTACGGGACGCCTCCTGCTGTAAGGTCGAGGTAATAAACGGAGGAGCAGGAGATTTTTTACGGGTACCGTGCTTAACATCTTTTACGAAGTATTCAGCACCCTCGAGCTGAGCAAGGATTTTTTCTGACTCCTGCTGAGTTTTGATCTTATCCTTACCAAGATATAAGGTCGCGGGGAAAGACTTTCTTGAGCCCTTAGGAATAAATTTCGCGTCGATCGTCCAGTATTCCTCGGGCTTAAATGCTCTTATCTCTTCTTCTCTGTCAACAATGATTCTGACGGCAACAGACTGAACTCGTCCTGCCGACATACCGCGCCTGATTTTCTGAGAGATAAACGGACTGAGCTTATAACCGACAAGACGGTCAAGCACACGGCGTGCCTGCTGAGCGTTCACAAGATTGAGATTAATGTTTCTGGGAGCGCTCATTCCCTGATTTACTCCGGATTTTGTGATTTCATTAAACTCCACACGGTTTGAGTCATTTAAGTCCAAATCAAGAATATACGCCAAATGCCAGGATATAGCTTCACCCTCACGGTCAGGGTCGGTTGCGAGATATACTTTATCTACGCTCTGAGCATGAGCCTTTATATCCTTTACCAAAGACTCTTTTCCTTTTATTATCGAATACTTAGGCTCGTAATTGTTTTTTATATCGACGCTGAGTCTTGCGTCCGGAAGGTCACGAACGTGTCCCATAGATGCGATAACGTCAAAATCCTTACCTAAATACTTTTTAATTGTTTTAGCCTTAGCAGGCGACTCAACAATAACTAAATTAGACATTAGTTTTCATAGCCTTTCCGTCCGCAATAATAAACTTTACAACCCTACCGCGGACTGATAAGGTGTAAAAGAAGAATCATATTAATCTATAGCTTCTGCCCTGAACGCATTTAATAAGCTCCCGCATTTCGAGAGTCGTGATTATAGGCAGAATTTTAAACACAGGAAGATCTACTTCCTCGGATATTTTATCTATATGCTTAGGTTCGTGGTTTATCGCGTAATAAACCTTGCTTTCATCCTCGGATAAATCAAGGTCGGTTTTATGAACCGGAACCTCGGTTAAATCGTAGGTTCTCAGACCGTTTATATCGGCAGGTGCCTTCCCTTTTATCGGTATAACATCGATAACGTCATCGGGAGGTTGAGCTGAAATCTCAAGCTCGGTAGTAACATATACGTTATCAAACGCGTCGATTATATCCTTATAATCGGTAACCAAGGTCGCGACCTTCGTTTTCACAAGCTTATTTGAACCGTCAAAATGAGAATCAACAGGTCCGGCAAGCGCAAATATCTTCTTTGAAGCGTCTTGCTCCAAAGCGCGTGAAACAGTAATCAGCGAACCGCTCTTGCTGCCTGCCTCAATAACAAGGATACCGTCCGAAAGTGCGGAAATTATCCTGTTTCTCTGCGGAAAATGATAGCTTTTAGCCTCGGTATCTGGAGGATACTCGGAAATCACCGCACCTTTATAGGTAATATCGCTTCGCATTTTAGCGTTTTCGCGGAGATAGTCACTGTTGATACCGCAACCTAAAACACAGATCGTAACGCCGTCGGCAGCCAAACAACCGAGGTGCGACGAACAGTCAACACCTAAAGCTCCTCCGCTTACTATCGTAACACCGGCTTTAGAAAGCTGATACGCGATATTATACGACGCTTTAATGCCGTACATTGAAGCCTTTCTCGTTCCCACGACCGCAATAGACATCCTGTCATCTATATCGGGCAAGGCACCCCAAACATAAAGCACGGCTGGAGGGTCGTCAATCTCGAGCAGGCACTCGGGATAGCCCGGGCTGTCTATGCAGATAACATCATAAAAATAACGGTTGCATTTAGCGATTATTTCATCGGCAACGCTCAAAGGAGTTTCACTCAGCTTAACGATTTCGTTATTTGAAAACAATCCGCAAAAGCGCCATTCTTTCTCTCCGCCGTTATAAAAATCTACTATGCTGTCGTAGAGATATGTTAATTGCTTAGCCTTAGCGGTACAATAACCTATTGACTGAGTAAACCAAATCCAATATTTCAGATTATTCATTTAACTAATTCCCATATTATTATAGCGGCAGCCGCTGACGCGTTAAGCGACTCGGCTCTGCCGTTCATAGGTATCGTAAATCTTTTATCACATTTTTCAAGGGTGGATTTCTTTATACCGTTACCCTCGTTACCGATAACAACAACACACGGCTGCTCAAAGGTTATTTCGGTAATCTTCGCTGCTTCCTTATCCACAACGGAAGCATACGATTTAAGCTCTGGATGCCCGGATAAGAAAGACGCGATATCCTCAGTAATACAGCACGGAAGCCTGAATACCGCACCCATACTTCCTCTTACTACCTTTGGCGAATAAATATCGCAGCAGTCAGACGAAAGAATTAAACCGTCTACGCCAACAGCCTCCGCGGTACGCATAACGGTACCCAGATTTGACGGATCCTGAATATTATCCAGCGCGACAAATTTTCCACCAAATACCATTTTATCAAATAGAGTAGGTTTGTCAAGAGTTTTTACTGTACATAAAATCCCCTGCGGAGTTTTGGTTTCGCTGATATCACGAAAAAGCTGTTTTGATAAACAGTAAACCTTATCGCATACGGCTTCGAGCTTTTCTGTTTCCGACGCGTACTTTTCCAATACATCCTCACATACGGCGACAGCCTTTATCTGCGCGTTCGAGGCAGCAGCGTCCATACACAGGCGCACTCCTTCAGCGACAAATTCACGGTTTCCCCTACGGTATTTCGCGTTTTTATTCAATTTATTCAAATGTTTAATAAAAGGATTATCCTTGGATTTAATATAAATCATATAACGGTTAAATAATTAATTAAATAGCAAAAGCGTTTGGGTCATCCCAAACGCATTTACGTTTTTATTATTTTGCAGCCTTAGCCTGCTCTACTAATGCAGTGAAAGCAGCGGGATCGGAAATAGCGATCTCGGAAAGCATTTTGCGGTTAAGCGTAACACCGGCTTTTTTAAGACCGTTCATAAATGTTGAATAATTAACGCCGTTAGCCTTGCAGGCTGCTGAGATACGCGTAATCCAAAGACGACGGAAATCTCTCTTCTTCTGCTTACGGCCGATATAAGCGTAGTTACCGCTCTTCATAACGGCCTGTTTAGCCATCTTAAAATGTCTTGATTTAGCGCCAAAATAACCCTTGGCAAGTTTTAATACTTTTTTTCTTCTCTTGCGAGTAGCCATCGCACCTTTAACTCGTGC
This sequence comes from uncultured Ruminococcus sp., assembly GCA_964514785.1. Taxonomy (GTDB): domain Bacteria; phylum Bacillota; class Clostridia; order Oscillospirales; family Acutalibacteraceae; genus Ruminococcoides. Next base: position 22,759 of record CAZERR010000011.1, read on the forward strand.
CATTTTAAATACCTCCGTAAATTAGAAATTTCAAAATCTTAAATTATTTATAAGGGATAAGACGCTTAATCTGAGCAACGTTTGTCTTATCAGCACAAGCAGTCTGGCGAAGACCTCTCTTGCGTTTTCTTGTTTTCTTGTTTAAAATGTGAGATTTGTTAGCGTGAGCGCGAATCACCTTACCGTTTTTTGAAAGCTTAAAGCGCTTTTTGGCTCCGCTGTGTGTTTTAATTTTTGGCATAATATTTATCCTCCTTAACTAATTACTTACTTGGCTTTGGCGAAAGAAACATAAGCATATTCCGGCCTTCGAGTTTTGCGGGCTTATTAATAACCGCATATTCTTCACAAGCCTCGGAAAACTTCTTCATAAGATCATACCCAAACTCGGAATGTCCCATTTCACGTCCGCGGAAGCGGATAGTAACCTTGACCTTATCACCGTGCTTTAAGAACTTAACGGCGTTGTTAAGCTTGGTATTAAAGTCATGAGTATCAATATTAAGAGAAAGACGAACTTCCTTAGTATCGACAATCTTCTGGTTTTTACGGGCTTCCTTTTCCCTTTTAGCCTGTTCGAATTTGTACTTACCGTAATCCATAATCTTGCATACAGGCGGTTTAGCCTGAGGAGCAATCTTTACGAGATCAAGGTCTTCCTTAGCCGCCAGATCAAGAGCTTTTTCAGCCGACATAATTCCGAGCTGTTCGCCGTTCGCGCTGATTATACGAAGCTCGCTGTCGCGGATATCTTCATTGATCTGAATTTCATGCTTACTGATAACAAAGCACCTCCAAAGCGTTTTTTCAGCCATCACTTGTGTGCACGATAGTCACAACTAAGCGGGCAAAATAAATGTTTTTATAATATTTAGAAACGAAAGGTTTCTTAATAAATTAAAAACGCGGACAGAAATCCGTCCGCGTAGAATACAAATAAACATACTTTTAACGTAGTTTAATCAAGTATAACCCGTGCAGACGGCACCCCACAGGTGAAGACATTTCTGCCTTTCTTTATTTTACTCTAGGATTATATAACAATAAAACACATTTGTCAAGTATTTTATCTAAAAGAATTTTACTCTAAGCAGCTGTAGATGAGATTTGCGATACGCTCTGATGATTTACCGTCGAGATCATCAAAGAACATATTTCTAAAGCGTTCGATTTTCTCAACTTCAAAATCCTCCTCCTTAATAGCCTGCAACAGCGTATAAAGGTTGGTACAAATCTTACCCGGAATATAAAGCTTGAAGTCAAAATAGAAGTCTCTTGACTTAATATACGCCTGTAAATCAAAAGCATAGAACAGCATAGGTATATTAAGTAAGGATGCCTCAAATACGAGAGACGAATAGTCGCTGATAATAACGTCCGATATAAAGAGCAAGTCGTTGATCTCGGTGCTTTCCGATAAGTCAATAACTCTGTCCTTATACTCGTCGGGGATCGGATGCTGCTCAGTAATAAACGGATGATGCTTAATAATAACAGCATAATCCTCGCCGAGAGTTTCGCATACCTCGTGAATATCGAAAAGTTCCATAGGATATCTCGCGCTCGATTTCAAATCGCCTCTGAAGGTCGGAGCGAAAAGAACAATCTTCTTATCCTTAAGATTCGGATATTCGCTGTAGAATTTATTTCTGAAGTTCTCCTTATATTCTTCGTCAAAGAATATATCGGTTCTGGCGATACCGGTAGGCACAACGTTCTTTGTTGCAATACCGAAGCCCTCGGAATGACATTTTTTGCAAAATTCGGAGCTTACCGTTACATAGTCGTAGTTACGGTGCATTCGCGTAGGCTGAGGAGAGCCCTTAGGCTTACCGAGTCTTGTGAAGCCGAAGGTCTTGAATGCTCCGCAGGCATGCCAAAGCTGAATGATTTTTGTTTCAGGCTTAATATCTATAAGATGGATCTGCGGAGTAAACTCATCGAGAATAATAACTTTGCTTGTAGCGCAAGCCTCGGTGAAATCATCGATTTCCTTTCTTGTCATATATCTGAACGACTTAGTATTGAAAAGGAAATTGATATCGAGATTCTTATCATCCTTAAGCTTATTGTAGACAAACTCAAAGTTTCCGGAAACCTCTTCTCTTCTTGCCGAGAAGAAAGTTATTTTATTAGGCTGAACCTTTTTATGCTTTTTATGCTTATACTTACGTCTTATAAGGCTTCTCTTGTAGCCGTCCATTGTGAGATTTTCTCTCGAAACCCTCGATATACGGTATATGATATAAGAAACAAGTCGCGCAAGCTTATTCTCAGACTGTATTTTTGAGGGCATAGACTTAAATCCGGTAAAGGTTAAAAGTCCTTCAATCACAAACACAGGAATAAGTGCCACAGAATAAATCAGGGCAATAATTTTTATAAATGAATCGAATATCGAAACAATAGTGCCCCTGCGCCTATAACCGTTAAGCTTATCCATTTTAGAGGATATTTCAAAATGGTCGCCGCATTCTTTAAGAACAAAGAACTTTTTATCCTGAGTAAACTCGGGAGGAGCAACCTTTATCGGAACCTTTTCAGCGTAAAAATCAGCAAAGCTTAAGTTAAAGTATAAGGTGAATGGTAAGCCCTTACCTCTTGTTTTCCAGAAAAGGTAGTCAAGCCTATAAGTATACTGTCCGGAGAACATACATTTTCCGTCAATATATGTTATATCTCTGAAACGTATAACAAGCGGAATACGCCTGTCCTCTTCGCCGTTATCAAAATACAAAATAACCTTAGGAGTCGAAAGGAATTTCGAATTAATCGTTTCGTCGAGAAACTCACCCGATAGGCTTATTGTCATTGACTGCTTCTCAACAACAACACTGTTAATATTAATATTATACTTCAATTACAATTCCTCCGAATCAACAAACTAAATTATAGAATCTATCAACAGCCTCGCCGAGCGGATAGTCCTTACCGTAAACGGAGGACGAACCCGCAACAAATATATCGGCGCCTTTTTCGCGCATTTCACCGCAGTGATCCCAGCTAACATGACCGTCAACTTCGATCAAAACATCCTTGCCGGAATCCTTAACGAGCTTTTTGAGCTCAGCTAAACGCTCCATACTCTTAGGAGCCATAGGCTGACCAGCGAACCCGGGATATACTGTCATAAGCAAAACAGCATAAACCTCGTTTAGAAATTCATTCACGGTCTCTACGGGCGTATCGGGACTGATTGCGATACAGGGATCGGCTCCGCGCGATCTTATATCTGCTAAAACCGCGTGCGGATCCTCGCATGCCTCGTAATGGACGGATACCATATCTCCGGAACCTATTTCCATTTTATCGAAATACTGCTGAGGCTCAAAAGCCATGATATGAATATCACGACGGATATTCTTCATAGGCTTTTTAAAGCATTTTACCATATTGGTATCAAACGTAATATTCGGAACGAATTTATTATCCATAAAATCTATGTGCAGAAATTCAACCCCGAGCTCGTCGAGTTTCTTTATCTCATCGGCGAGATTGAGTAAATCGGCACACATAACTGACGGTGAAAGCATTCCCCTCATAACTACCTCTTAATCCATTACGATCATTACCTTGCTGTAAAACTCGGTATGATCCTTCATAATCTCAAGTCCCTTATCTATCTCGGCAAGCGGGAA
>CAZERR010000012.1:0-26113 GCA_964514785.1 uncultured Ruminococcus sp.
TAGTTTCCGAAGCGATGAAAACCGCGGAAGCTAAGAAAAAAGAAGCCATTCTTGAAGGTAAGGACGAGGTTCACCGCTTCCGCAACGAAAGCGAAAAGGAGCTCGCCGACCGCAGAAGAGAAGTACAGCGTCAGGAAAGACGTATTCAGCAAAAAGAAGAAAACCTTGACCGAAAGATGAATAATCTTGAGAAAAAGGAAGAAAAGGTTAGTAAAAAGCTCAAGGAAGCCGAGGAGAAGGTCGCCGAGGTTGAGCAGGTTAAAAAGAGCCAGTTCGAAATGCTTGAGAGAATTTCCGGTTATACTGCCGAGCAGGCTAAAAATTACCTGCTTGAACAGCTTGATCAGGAGCTTTCTCACGAGAAAAGCGTTAAAATCCTTGAGTATGAGGAGCAGCTTAAGGACGATAGCGAAAAGCTCGCCCGTAAGATTATCTCCCTTTCCATTCAGCGCTTGGCAGCTGAACAGGTTTCCGAGGCTACTGTCTCGGTAGTAGCTCTTCCCAACGACGAAATGAAGGGAAGAATTATCGGCCGCGAGGGTCGTAACATCCGTGCTATCGAAAACGCAACGGGCGTCGACCTTATTATCGACGATACGCCCGAGGCGATCACGCTTTCGAGCTTTGAGCCCGTAAGACGCGAAATCGCGCGCGTAGCTCTGGAGAAATTAATTTCCGACGGACGTATCCATCCGGCGAGAATCGAGGAAATGATTGATAAGGCTCGCCGTGAGGTTAACTCAAAGATTAAACAGGCAGGCGAAAGAGCCGTACTCGATACCGGAGTACGCGGCGTTCATCCCGAGCTTGTTAAATTACTCGGTAAGCTCCGCTATCGTACAAGCTACGGTCAGAACGTACTCGACCACAGCCTCGAGGTTGCTTATATCTCGGGAATGATCGCATCCGAACTCGGTATGGATCCGACTGTTGCGAAGCGTGCGGGACTTTTACACGATATCGGTAAGGCTTTAGACCACGAAATGGAAGGAAGCCACGTTGAACTCGGCGTCGAGGCGGCGCGTAAGTATAAGGAAAGCGACGCTGTTATCCACGCTATTCAGGCTCACCACGGCGACGTTGAGGCTAAGACGGTAGTCGCCTGTATCGTACAGGCAGCCGACGCTATCTCGGCAGCTCGTCCCGGAGCGAGAAGAGAAAATCTCGAAAATTATATTAAACGACTCCAGAAGCTTGAGGAGGTCGCATCCTCGTTTAAGGGTGTTGAAAACTCCTATGCTATCCAGGCGGGCAGGGAAATCCGTATTATGGTTAAGCCCGAGGTTGTTAACGACGAGCGTATGGTACCGCTCGCAAGAGAAATCTGCAAGAAAATCGAGGAGGACCTTGAGTATCCCGGTCAGATTAAGGTTAACATCATCCGCGAAGCGAGAGCCGTTGATTTTGCAAAATAAATATGTTTTTATAAGCCGACTCGAATTCGTTTGAGTCGGCTCTTTGTTTGGCTGGAAATTACAATAGCAGAGTATAATATAATCTGTAACTATCTTGATAAACAGGTAATTCCTGCAAAATAAAAAACGATTTATGTTGTCCGCTCAGTTTTCTGCTTTGCGGAATTTTTTTCTCTTTATTCTAATATGCAATAAATTTTAAGGCGAAATAGATTACAATATTACGATGGAATAATACGACGGTGAGGTTTATGAAAAACGCATTAATTATCTCCAAAACTGAAACCGGCATTAAGGCTGTCACGCCTGTTTTAAAGGACGAGGGCTTTTCGCGTATACAGTGTACGCTCGACTCCGCCGACGCTAAGCGAAAGCTTAAAGAAACCGACTTTGAGCTTATCGTAATAAACGCCCCTCTTAGCGGGGAAAACGGACTTGAGCTTGCGGCTTACTGCGCAGAACATACGAAAGCCTGCGTTGTGCTTACCGTGCCTAAGGAAAAGACGCTTGATGTATTCGATATTATTTCACAGCGCGGGGTGCTTGTTGTATCGAGACCTATAAAAATAAGGCTGTTTAAAAACCTTTTGAATTATTCTTTAACCTTTAAGAACAGACTTACCGAACCGGACAGCGAAGCCGAAAAGCTCAAAAACGAGCTTGAGGAAATAAAGGTTATCAACCGCGCCAAGCTTTTGTTAATACAATGTTTATCAATGACCGAGACGCAGGCTCACCGCTATATTGAAAAACAGGCGATGAATATGCGTACCGGCAAATTAGAAATAGCAAAACAGGTAATCAGGACGTATCAAAACTAATTTAGGAAAGGAAGATTTTATGAGCCGCGCGTATCTTATTTTGGAAAACGGCACATATTTCGAGGGTAAAGCCTTTGGTGCTCAAAAGGAAACCACGGGAGAACTTGTCTTTACAACCGCTATGACAGGTTATCTTGAGACACTTACCGACCCCAGCTACTTCGGTCAGGTAGTTATTCAGACATTCCCGCTTATCGGTAACTACGGGGTTATTCCCGCCGATTTCGAGAGTGACGCTCCCGCGTTAAAAGCTTATATTGTTCGTAACTGGTGCCAAGCTCCCAGCAACTTCCGTTGTGAGGGTGATCTTGACACTTTTTTAAAAAGCTCAGGTATTCCCGGGCTTTATGATATCGACACCCGTGCGCTTACGCGTATCGTGCGTGAGTACGGCGTTATGAACTGTAAGCTTACTTATTCGCTCGAAAATCTCGAGAAGGATATAGAGGAAATTAAGCCCTATAAGGTTGAAAAGGCGGTAAGCTCGACCTCGATAAGCGAGAAACAGACCTTTGCCGCCGAGAACCCGGAGTTCAATGTGGTTTTAATCGACTACGGCGCGAAGCATAATATAGGCCGTGAGCTCGTAAAGAGGGGCTGTAATCTTACGGTTGTACCGTATAATACTACGGCTGAGGAAATCCTTTCCCTTAACCCCGACGGAATTATGCTTTCAAACGGCCCCGGAGATCCCGAGGAGAACGTCGAGGCGATCGCCGAGCTTAAAAAGCTCTGCGAGAGTAAAATCCCGACCTTCGGAATATGCCTCGGACATCAGCTTCTTGCGCTTTCTCAGGGAGCTAAGACCGAAAAGCTCCACTACGGTCACCGCGGTGCAAATCAGCCTGCAAAGGAATTGAGTACAGACCGTGTTTTCATCACCTCTCAGAACCACGGCTACGCGGTAGTTAACGACTCGATTCCCGAAAATGCCGAGGTAAGCTTCGTGAACGGAAACGACGGTACCTGCGAGGGAATAAACTATAAGGATATGCCTGCCTTTTCGGTACAGTTCCACCCCGAGGCGTGCGGCGGTCCGAAGGATACCGCCTTCCTCTTTGACAGGTTTATTGAAATGATAAGAAATAACAAATAACAGATAATAAGTAACAGGTAATTAAGAATAAGTCGAGCGCAGAGTTTCATACCGTACTGAAACGTACGGATGATATGGATTTCAGATATAAGCTGCGCGGACTGACGAGGAGAATGATAAAATGCCGTTAAAACCCGATATAAAGAGAGTAATGGTAATCGGTTCAGGACCGATTGTAATTGGACAGGCAGCGGAGTTCGACTATGCCGGAACTCAGGCGTGCCGCGCGTTAAAGGAAGAGGGACTTGAGGTAATTCTTGTTAACTCAAACCCTGCTACGATTATGACCGATAACGCTATGGCGGATAAGGTTTATATCGAACCGCTTACCTTGGAAATCGTAAAAAGAATAATAATAAAGGAGCGTCCCGATTCTCTGCTTTCAACTTTGGGAGGTCAGACGGGCTTAACGCTTTCAATGCAGCTTGCGAAAGAGGGCTTCCTCGATAAATACGGAGTCAAGCTGCTCGGTGCTGTTCCCGAGACCATTGATAAGGCCGAGGACAGGCAGATGTTCAAGGATACTATGCTTGAGATCAATCAGCCGGTTATTCCATCGACCGTAGTAAACGATGTTGAGGCGGCTGTTAAGTTTGCCGATGAAATCGGCTATCCGGTAATTGTACGTCCCGCGTTCACCTTAGGAGGAACAGGCGGCGGTATTGTTAATAACGAGGAGGAGCTTCGCGAAATCGCTTCAAACGGACTTGAGCTTTCTCCGATTACCCAGTGCCTTATCGAGAAATGTATCTCAGGCTGGAAGGAAATCGAGTTTGAGGTGATGCGCGATTCCTTAGGAAACGTTATCACCGTCTGCTCAATGGAGAATTTCGATCCTGTCGGAGTTCATACCGGCGACTCGATCGTTATCGCTCCTGCGGTTACTTTAGCCGATAAGGAGTATCAGATGCTCCGCTCCGCGGCGCTGGATATCATTTCCGCGCTTAAGGTTGAGGGCGGATGTAACTGTCAGTTTGCCTTAAATCCCGAGACATTCGAGTATGCGGTTATCGAGGTCAATCCCCGAGTTTCGCGCTCGTCCGCACTTGCTTCCAAGGCTACCGGTTATCCTATCGCCAAGGTTGCGGCTAAAATCGCAATCGGCTATACATTAAATGAGATCAAAAACGCGGTTACGGGTTCAACCTATGCCTGCTTCGAGCCTGCGCTCGATTACGTTGTAGTAAAGCTCCCGAAATGGCCCTTCGATAAATTCGTATACGCTAAGCGCTCGCTCGGTACTCAGATGAAGGCGACCGGCGAGGTTATGGCTATTGCGCCGACCTTTGAGCAGGCTATTATGAAAGCCGTCCGCGGAGCCGAGATTTCCCACGATACCCTCGATGACGAAATGTTCGAGGAAATGAGCGACGCTTCGATCCTCGACCGCCTGAGCGTATGCGACGACCTCAGAATGTTCTGTGTTTACGAGGCGTTAAAGCGCGGAATCTCCGTAGATAAGATCCACGAAATTACACTTATCGACGAGTGGTTCTTAGAGAAGCTTATTAATATCATCAAGGTAGGCGAGGCGCTCAAGAGTGAAAAGCTTACAGACGAGCTTTATAAAACGGCTAAGGAAATCGGTTTCTTAGACCGTACAATTGAAAAATTCAGCAATCAGACAATAGATAATCCGCTTGTACCCGTTTATAAAATGGTTGATACCTGCGCGGCGGAGTTCAACGCGGAAACTCCCTACTTCTACTCGACCTTCGATAAGGAGAACGAGGCAGAAGAGTTTATCAGAGAGAGAAACAGCGATAAAAAGACGGTTATCGTATTTGGCTCCGGTCCTATCCGTATCGGTCAGGGTATCGAGTTCGACTATGCGTCGGTTCACTGCGTATGGGCTCTTAAAAAGGCGGGCTTTGAGGTCGTTATCGTAAATAATAACCCCGAAACGGTTTCTACCGACTTTGATACAGCCGACAGGCTTTACTTCGAGCCTCTTACCAACGAGGACGTAATGGGTATTATCGCTACCGAAAAGCCCTACGGCGTTGTTGTCGCGTTCGGCGGTCAGACAGCGATCAAGCTTACTCAGTTCCTTGATAAGCAGGGCGTGAATATCCTCGGAACCTCTTATGACGCAATCGATATGGCTGAGGACAGAGAGCGTTTTGAGGAGCTTCTTGAGAAGCATAATATTGCCCGTGCGAAGGGCGTTACCGTAATGACGCTTGATGAAGCGCTCGAGGCGGCGGAGAAAATCGGCTATCCCGTACTGCTGCGTCCTTCGTATGTGCTCGGCGGTCAGAATATGATTATCGCCTTTAACGAGGCAGACGTAAGAGAGTATATGGCTATCATTCTTGCTCAGGAGATCGAGAATCCGATTCTTATCGACAAGTACCTTATGGGTACCGAGCTTGAGGTCGACGCTATCTGCGACGGCGAGGATATCCTTATCCCCGGTATTATGGAGCACGTTGAGCGTTCCGGCGTTCATTCGGGCGACTCGATCGCGGTTTATCCTGCGTGGAATGTTACCGACGATATGGTCGATATAATTATCGAAGCGACGAGAAATCTTGCGCTCTCCTTAAAGACTAAGGGACTCGTAAATATTCAGTATATCGTATACAACGGTCAGCTCAATGTAATTGAGGTTAACCCGCGCTCATCCCGTACTATTCCGTACATCAGTAAGGTTACAGGTGTGCCGATGGTTGACCTTGCCACTAAGGCTATGCTCGGCGAAAAGCTTAAGGATATGGGCTACGGCACGGGGCTTTATAAGAAGTCGCCTTACTATGCTGTTAAGGTTCCGGTATTCAGCTTTGAGAAGCTTATAAATGTTGATAACCACTTAGGCCCCGAGATGAAATCTACGGGTGAGGTACTAGGCGTAGCCGGTACTCTCGAGGAAGCCCTTTACAAGGGACTTATCGGCGCAGGCTATAAGATGAAGCACGGCGGCGGCGTGCTCGTGACCGTCCGTAACTCCGATAAGGCGGAAATCGGCGATATCGTTAAAAAGTATGCCGATATGGGCTTTACTATCTACGCTACCGAGGGTACAGCCGACGTATTAAAATCATATAACATTGACGCCGCTATCGTTAAGAAGATCCACGAAAGCGAGCATAACAATACTATTTCGCTTATCGAGAGCGGAAAGATCCAGTATGTTATTTCTACCTCGGCAAAGGGAAGGATCCCGAGCCGTGATTCCGTTAAAATCAGACGTAAGACTGTTGAAAGGAATATTCCCTGTCTTACTTCGCTCGATACGGCAAACGCTCTCGCGGACTGCCTCAGAAGCCGTTATTCTCAGGTCAGCACGGAGCTTGTAGATATTAACAATATGCGTTCCGATAAAATGATGCTTAAATTTACGAAGATGCAGGGTGCCGGAAATGACTACATCTATTGCAGCACCTTCGACCAGGAAATCAACAACCCCGAGGCGCTTTCGGTAAGACTTTCCGACCGACACTTCGGTATCGGCGGCGACGGTATTATCCTCGTATGTCCCTCCGAGGTTGCGGACGCTAAAATGCGTATGTTTAACCTTGACGGAAGTGAGGGTAAAATGTGCGGTAACGGTATACGCTGCGTCGGTAAATTCCTTTATGACCATAATATGATGGATATAAACGAGCGCGACGAGCTTAGGATCGAAACCTTAAGCGGAATCAAGAATCTTAAGGCGTTCACTCAGGACGGCGAGGTAACCACCCTCAGAGTTGATATGGGTAAGGCGGAGCTTGACCCGAAGAATATTCCCGTTAAGAGTGAGAAAAACCGAATGATAAGCGAGCGCGTAACAATAGGCGGTAAGGACTATGACGTAACCTGCGTTTCAATGGGTAACCCGCACTGCGTTGTTTTTGTCGATAACGTAGACGGTTTCGATCTCGAGCATATTGGACCTCAGTTTGAGAACGATCCGATATTCCCCGAGAGAGTAAACGCCGAGTTCGTTAAGGTCTTAAACGACCATACGATCAAGATGAGAGTATGGGAGAGAGGTTCGGGCGAGACCTGGGCTTGCGGAACAGGAGCCTGTGCCGTTGCGGTTGCCGCTTGTGAAAACGGTTTCTGTAAGAAGGGCGAGGATATAACCGTCAAGCTTAAGGGCGGCGACCTCATTATCAACTACACTGACGATACCGTTTATATGACCGGAGAGGCTACAAGGGTATTCGACGGAGTTATTGAAATTTAATAAATACAGGTCACGGCCGGGCAGATTTTGTCCGGCTGTTCTTTTGCGTTGCCTGCTCAGTTACACGCTTCCTTTATATGAAATATATAATATATGCAATATTTGATTTAGCTTAATTCAAAAACCGATATTGTTTTAAAGCAAAAGCTTTAAAAACTGAATTTTTACAATCTTTAACTTGCATTATCTTCTCTTTTGTGTTATCATACTAAATTGATGAATATCAGAGGTGATTTTATGAAGGTAAATAAAAACTTTGACAATTTAGTTCCTAACTATCTTTTTGCCGAGGTGGCTAAGAGGACTAACGATTTTATCAAGAACAATCCCGATAAAAAGGTTATTAAGCTCGGTATCGGCGACGTTACGCTTCCGCTGGCTCCCGTTGTGATCGAGGCTATGAAAAAGGGCGCCGACGATTTAAGCAAGAAGGAAACCTTTAAGGGTTATCCCGAATATGAGGGCTATGATTTTGTTAGAGAGGCTGTTTCGGGCTATTATAAGAGCTTTAAGGTCGAGGTTAGCGCCGACGAGATTTTCATCTCCGACGGAGCTAAGTCCGACTGCGGAAATATCGGAGATATCTTTTCCGCGGATAACACCGTAATGGTTACCGATCCGGTTTATCCCGTTTATGTCGACAGCAATATTATGGCGGGACGTAAGATAGTTTATGCCGACTCCAACGAGGAAAACGGCTTTGCGGCTATGCCTCCCGAGGGGGTAAATGCAGATATAATCTATCTCTGCTCACCGAATAACCCGACTGGCTCCGCCTATACATACGACCAGCTTAAAAAATGGGTGGATTTTGCTCTCGAAAACGACGCGATCATCCTTTACGACGCGGCGTATGAAGCGTTTATCACCGAGGATAATATTCCGCGCTCGATCTACGCTGTTGAGGGCGCTAGAAAATGCGCGATCGAGATGTGCTCGCTTTCGAAAACCGCTGGCTTTACCGGAACGCGCTGCGGCTATACCGTGATCCCGAAGGAGCTTGAGCGCGACGGACATAATATTTACAACCTTTGGTACCGCCGCGAGGCTACTAAGTTTAACGGCGTTTCGTGGCCTGTGCAGTGCGCCGCTGCCGCCGTTTTCAGCGAGGAAGGTCTCAGCCAGATCAAGAAAAACCTCGATTATTATAAGGAAAACGCGCGTATTATTTCCGAGGCTATGGATGAGCTCGGTATCTACTATACGGGCGGAAAAAATTCGCCGTATATCTGGCTTAAATGTCCGGGAGGTATGGGAAGCTGGGAGTTCTTCGACTTTCTGCTGGAGAAGGCTAACGTAGTAGGAACCCCGGGCGAGGGCTTCGGTAAGAACGGCGCCGGTTACTTCCGTTTAACTTCCTTCGGCGACAGGGAAAGTACAATCGAAGCGATAGAGAGAATTAAAAAGGTAATAAGGTAGTATATAATAAGTAACGCCTGACGTGATCTGCGTCAGGCGTGTTTTTTATCATTATAATTTTTTAAGCGCTCGGGTGAAATCAATTCCGCAAGGAGTTGTTTTATCCGTTGCGAGGGAGTAGATATCGCTTGCTTTAAGGTCGATATCAAAAATCCTCCTTGCATTTTCGTCAAGAGCCTTATAGCCGTCGGCAACATTCGTGATAAGCGGAAGTCCGCCGGCTTTTTTTATTTCTGAGAGTATAGTTGCGCCGGTTTCATTAAACGCAAGCGCCCTGATATACGGCACCTCCCGTTTTATTTCTTCTTTAGATATGCCTAAAAGCGCATGAATTATAGTTCTCCTTATTCGGGCGTGAGTGTAGCGCTTTGTTTTTACCGCGTCTATTATTTCTTTTACAGAATTATAATCTCTGACCGCGCTGTAGATCCGGTTGTGAAGTCCTTCGCTGACCTCGGGAAGATCATTAAATTCATCCGGACTCATCGTGCGAAGCTTATAAAGAATCGTTTTTTCGAGCTTTTCGATATCGGCAGGGAAGGGGAAACCGGAAGCGTTTTCGGGAACGAGGCTTTTAAAATTCTCTCCGCTTAGTATCATTCTGCGAATATTTGAGGCGCTTGATATATTTTCCGATATAATATCCGAGTCATGAATACTGCCCTTGCGCTTAATTATCATCGGCTTGATATTTGTGCCGCTGAGCGCCTTGAGGTACTCGACAGCGAGAATGTTGTTGGGCGTTGCGACAGCCTCGGCAAGCCCGGGAGCTGTTTTTTTAAACGCTTTTTCTACTGCGAGCGGATAGTAAAGCCCTTCCTTCATCAGAGCTTTTACCTCGAGATTGAAGGTTTCATCATTAAATAATTCAGCGGCTTTTATTAAAAGCTCCGGATCATCCTCCTCTGCGGAGAAGCAGAGGTTTTCCGTACAGCCGAGCGCCTCGGCGATTTTTACTCCCGCCTCGGCGAAGCTTTCCGCGGTTGAGCAGGCGAAAACCGCCGGAAGCTCAATAACGAGATCGGCGCCGTTATGTACAGCTGTTTCGGCGCGCGTGAATTTATCAGCTATCGCGACGTCGCCGCGCTGCGTGAAATTACCGCTCATTATTGCAGCGATGGGTAGATTATTATTCTTTTTTATCTTTTCAAGCTGGTATTTATGTCCGTTATGGAACGGATTATACTCGCATATTACAGCATTTATACGCATTTTTTACCTTTATTATGAATTTGTTAAAAAAAACTTGCAAAATTAAATCGGATAGTTTATTATATTATAGTATGATTTTAAAAAGTAATCAATATAAAGGGGAATAAAAAATGAAAATTCTTGTTATCAACGCCGGAAGCTCTTCTTTAAAGTACCAGCTTATCGATATGACCGATGAGAGCGTTATCGCTAAGGGTAATTGCGAGCGAATAGGCGGCGAGGGTTCGGTTATCGGATATAAGACCGATAATGTCGATATTAAAAAGGAAGTTTCGATGCCTGACCATAAAGTAGCTTTTATGCAGGTTAAGGATATGCTTCTTGATCCTGAGTTCGGAGTGATTAAGGAACTCTCCGAGGTAACCGCAGTAGGTCACCGAGTTGTACAGGGCGGAAAGATTTTCCACGAGTCCTGTCTTGTTACACCGAAGGTAATTGAGGATATTAAGGGCTTAGGACCTTTAGCTCCCTTACATAATCCCGCTAACGCTCTCGGTATCGAAAGCAGCGAGGAGGTTTTCGGAGCAGATACACCGCAGGTAGTTGTATTTGATACAGCTTTTCACAGCACAATGCCGGAGAAAGCGTATATGTACGCTATTCCTTATGAGTATTATGAGAAGTATTCTATCCGTCGCTACGGTTTCCACGGTACATCGCACCGCTTTGTAAGTCAGGCGATGGCTAAGCGTATGGGTAAGGATATCAAGGACTTAAAGCTCATCACCTGCCATATCGGAAACGGCTCCTCGATCACCGCGATCGACGGCGGCAAGGTTATTGATACAACAATGGGACTTACTCCTCTCGACGGCTTTATGATGGGAACACGCTCCGGCGCGCTCGATCCGTCCGTAGTTACTTTTATCGCCGAGAAGGAGAATATGACTCCTGCTCAGATGGATGATATGCTCAATAAGAAGTCCGGACTTTTAGGTGTTTCCGGAGTTTCCAGCGATGACCGCGATATCAGCGCGGCTGAGGCTGAGGGCAACGAGAGGGCTAAGCTTACTCATGAGATGCTTTACTATCAGATCGCTAAGTATATCGGTTCGTTCTATGTAGCGCTCGGCGGCTGTGACGGTATTGTATTTACAGCCGGTCTCGGTGAAAACCAGCCTGTGCTCAGAAAAGAGGTATGTAACTACCTTAAATGCCTCGGCGTTGAGATTGACGAAGCAGCTAACGACGCTTGCATCCGCGGTAAAGAGGGCAAGCTTTCAACCGATAACTCAAAGATCCGCGTTGAGCTCGTTGCCACTAACGAAGAACTCGTTATCGCGAGAGATACTAAGGCTATCGTTGAAAAGCTTTAATTACAGCAGTAAAGGGTTGGCAAAAGCCAACCCTTATTTGTATTACCTGCTTAGTTGCACGCTGTGCGCTTTTTTAACTAGGCGTGCGAGTTGATCGATGTGTCCTCGACGATTTCGTTATCTCTGAACAGCAGCGAAATGCACCAAATCGAAGCGAGTCCGACGAGGATATAGATGATTCGGCTGATGATTCCGGTCTGACCTCCGCAGATAAAAGCGACTAAGTCAAACTGGAATATACCGACTAAGCCCCAGTTCAGACCGCCGATAATTGATAAAATTAAAGCTATTTTGTCTATCATAAAAAGTAAACCTCCTTCTGTAACCCTATTGTTACCCGAAGGAGGCGTTTTTATTCATTTTTTATGAAATTAAATGAAATAAATAAAATCAAGTACAACAAGTACGGTCCCGAGCAAAAGTATCGCCGCGCCGATAATTCTCGTTACGTTTATCGCTTTTTTGATTTTCATTGAGGTTATCATATTCTCGACCGGAAACGGCAGCAGGAGAATTGTAAGACCTTCTATCGCGAGCGAAAAGGAGAGAATTGTAAAGCCGATACTGCTCCTGAACGAGAAGATAAAAAGTCCTATCGGAATTCCGAAGATACATACTATATTTATAAAAGAAAAGAGCTTCGAGTATTTTTCCTGTTTTTCGTAATAATTGAGAGCGCCGCGGTGACAGCTCTCATCGCAGTACTGCTCCATATATGAAATCTCTTTTCCGCAGTAATCGCATTTTTTCATAGTTTATCACCCGAATAGTATTTTATCATTGTTTAAATAGGTTATTATTCAGTATTAGAAATAAAATCATTGAAATGCTACCGACAGTTTTCAGCAAAAATTATCCTTAATATCCAAAACTTCATAGGGCATTAAACGTTCGGGGGATATGATATTTCAGATAGGAACGATAGCGTCCTACGAAGACACATAAAACACTTGACTTTAGTGTGGTGCTGTGATAAACTAAAAAAGCTGATTAAATTACTATTAATGAGGTGCAAATTATGAAAAGAACATTAGCATTGATCCTTGCGGTAGTAATGCTCGCGACAGTTGCTTTAGTAGGCTGCGGAAACTCTTCCGACAACACCAGCTCTGCTACAAAGGCTGACGACAGCAAAACAGCCGCAACAGTAGACGACAAAGGCTCTACAACATTCACAGTAGGCTTCGACGCCGAGTTCCCGCCCTACGGCTACAAGGATAAGAAGACAGGCGATTACACAGGCTTTGACCTCGAGCTTGCTCAGGAGGTTTGCGACCGTTTAGGCTGGACTCTTAAGAAAAAGCCCATCGACTGGGATTCGAAGGATATGGAGCTTAATTCGGGCACAATCAACTGTATCTGGAACGGCTTTACTATCAACGGCCGTGAGAAGGACTACACATGGACCGTTCCTTACGTTAACAACAGCCAGGTTGTTGTTGTAAAGAAGGGCTCCGATATTAAGTCGCTCGATAACTTAAAGGGCAAGACAGTTGCAGTTCAGACCGACTCCTCCGCTTTAGCCGCTTTCACAGGCGACGACGCTACAAAGGCTAACCAGAAGCTCGCCGCTTCCTTTAAGGAATTAAAGCAGATCGGCGACTACAACACAGCTCTTATGAACCTTGAGTCAGGCGCTGTTGACGCTGTATGTATGGATAACGGCGTAGCTAATTACAACGTTTCCAAGTCTCCCGAGAAGTATACCGTATTAAGCGATATCATCTCAAAGGAGCAGTACGCTATCGGCTTTAAGAAGGGCAACACCGAGCTTAAAGACTTAGTTGAGAAAACTCTTCTTGAAATGAATAAGGACGGCGTAGTTAAGAAAATCGCTAAAAAGTACAGCGACTATTATCTTGAGGATTCTCTTTGCTTAGAGAAATAATTTAGTTTATGGGGGCTGCCTCAAAGAGGCAGCCTTTATTTCTATATTAGAAATAAAAACAACAAGGAATGTTATTATGAAGAAGAAACCGATTATTGCGATTTTTATATTCGTTGCGTTATTGATCCCCGCGACGCTGACCGCCTGCGGCTTTTCCGGCGATTCCGAGGGCGGAGTGATAAACTGGCTGTTCTATACTATATCTCAGCTCTCCTCGGGTATCTGGCTGTCGCTTGCGCTGTTTGCGTTTACGCTTATCTTTTCTATGCCGCTGGGGCTTCTCGTATGCTTTCTGCGCCGTTCAAGGTTTAAGGTTGTCGAGCTTTTAGCTAAGTTCTATATTTCGATAATGCGCGGAACTCCGCTAATGCTCCAGCTTCTCGTTGTTTATTTCGGACCTTATTATGTGTTTAAAATCCCGCTAAGCACCGAGTATAATTTTTACGCCGCGATTATCGGATTTTCGCTTAACTATGCCGCGTATTTTGCGGAAATTTATCGAAGCGGTATCGAGGCTGTGCCTAAGGGACAGTACGAGGCGTCCGACGTTCTCGGTTATTCAAAAAGCCAGACCTTTATGAAGATAGTATTCCCTCAGATGGTGCGTCATATTATCCCGCCGGTAACGAACGAGATCATCACTCTCGTTAAGGATACGTCCTTAGCGTTCGCGATCGCGTTCGTTGAGATGTTCACAATGGCTAAGCAGCTTGCGGCTGCCGACAGCAACATTATGCCTCTGTTTGTGGCGGGACTGTTCTATTATCTTTTCAACCTTATCGTTTCATTCGTTATGGGGCAGCTTGAAAAGAAGATGAACTATTATCAGAAGTAGGTGTACCGATGAAGCTATTAGAGATCAGTAATATAAAAAAGACGTTCGATGATTTAGAGGTGCTTAAGGATATTTCGATTTCCGTAAGCGAGGGAGAGGTCGTATCGATCCTCGGTCCCTCCGGAAGCGGTAAGAGTACGCTTTTAAGGTGCGCGACACTGCTTGAGACAATGGACGCGGGAACGCTTAAATACGGCGGAGAAACAGTTTGCGAGGATGTTGACGGTAAGTCGGTATATGTTTCAAAATCCAAGATAAAGAAGATCAAGAATTATTTCGGACTTGTGTTCCAGAATTTTAATCTTTTTCCGCACTATACCGTTATGAAAAATATCTGCGACGCACCTGTCCATATTCAAAAGAGAGATAAAAGAGAGGTCGAACAGGAAGCACTGCGCCTTTTAGACCAGATGGGAATTATCGATAAGGTGAGTTATTATCCTTGTCAGCTTTCGGGAGGTCAGCAGCAGAGAGTCGCTATCGCCAGAGCCCTGGCGATGAACCCGAAGATTCTTTTCTTTGACGAGCCGACGAGTGCGCTCGATCCCGAGCTCACGTCTGAGATTTTAAAGGTACTGAGGTATCTTGCAAGCAAGAAGATGACGATGGTTATTGTTACTCACGAAATCGACTTTGCGCGCAACGTATCCGACAGGGTCATCTTTATGGATGACGGATATATCGTTGAACAGGGTAAGCCCGAGGACGTTATCGATAACCCTGAAAACGACAGAGTAAGAGCGTTCTTAAATAAGCTGAAATAATATGAATGTTAAAAAAATAATCGGAAAAGCCAATCACTTTCTAAAAAAGAGCACACGCGATAATATCTCGGCTATATCCGCGCAATCCGCGTTCTTTTTGTTGCTTTCGATCGTACCGTTTTTGATGTTTACGTTTGCGATTTTATCGTACTTTAATATCCCGACAGGTTTTTACGACAGCTATCTCGGAGGACTTTTTACGGAAGACGTTGGTGCTTTTATAAGGAACTCGTTTGATACAGCGTATAAAAATTCGGTGGGGATCGCCTTCACTACGCTTATCGCGGCGCTTTGGTCGGCGGGTAAGGGATTGTATTCCGTAACCGAGGG
This sequence comes from uncultured Ruminococcus sp., assembly GCA_964514785.1. Taxonomy (GTDB): domain Bacteria; phylum Bacillota; class Clostridia; order Oscillospirales; family Acutalibacteraceae; genus Ruminococcoides. The sequence goes on from CAZERR010000012.1 coordinate 15,271, forward strand.
AATCAATCGCATTTATAAAATCAGAAGCAAGCGTATGTGGCTTATAAAGCGGATCTTCGCTATGGTTTATACGCTGATTATGTTTATCGTTGTGGTTGTTACAATGATAGTGCTTGTCGGGTTTGAGTTTTTCGACGATCTGCTCACGCCTCTCATTAAAAATCTTCCGTACGCGATCGAGCTTTTGTATACGCTCAGGTACGTTGTAGTATTCGTGCTGCTTGTTATTCTTATGAGTTTAGCGATGAAGATGTATCTGCGCAATAAGGTCAGGGATAAACGCTGGGCTAAATTCAGGCTCCAGCTTCCGGGAGTAACGGTTACCGCGCTGAGCTGGGTTTTGCTTTCGTTCGGACTGAAAATATATGTGAAGTATTTTAACGGCTTTTCGATTTACGGAAGCATCGCCGCTTTTGCGGTCGTAATGATTTGGGTATATTTCTCGATGTACATTATGCTTTACTGTATACAGTTTAACTATGTGTTCAGGTACGGGATCTATAATTTCAGCTTTAAATCGTTATTTAAACGTTTTTTAAGAAAAAAAGATATTGACAAAAATTCCTAGTGTAATATAATATTATCGGAAGTTGTCTTCGGGGCGGGGTGAAATTCCCCACCGGCGGTGAGGCTTAATGCCGCAGCCCGCGACCGCGATCATTCGCGCTGAGCCTGTGAGATTCAGGCGCCGACGGTACAGTCCGGATGGAAGAAGATACAGTTATTCTGTAAAAATGCCCCGTTGAGTTTCAGCGGGGTTTTATTACGTTATAAGAAACTGCTCGTTACTTATTGTGCAGAATAATACCGTTGACAGCTCCTTTAAAAAATTTAAGGAGGTCATATTTATGACAAAATCAAACTTCGGTATAAAAACCGTATGCTCTATGGCTATGCTTACGGCTGTCGCGATAGCGTGCGACCTTTTTTTAAGAATACCGAATATCGGCGGTTTCTTAACCTATGAGCCGAAGGACGTTATCCTCGTGATCGGCGCTTTCATCTTCGGACCTTTAGCAGGCATAGTTATGTCGCTTGTTGTGTGTCTTGTTGAAATGGTGACGATCAGCACAACGGGCTTTATCGGGCTTATTATGAACTTTTTAGCCTCTGCCGCGTTTATCGGCGTAAGCTCGGTTATTTATCACCGCAATAAAAAAATGTCGAGGGCTGTCCTCGGGCTTATCGCGGGTTCGCTCTCAATGGTAGTTATAATGCTTTTATGGAATTATATTATGACGCCGATTTATATGGGCGTACCGCGTCAGGCGGTGCTTGATATGTTCCTGCCGCTGCTTATTCCGTTTAACGCCCTAAAGGCAGGGCTCAATACGGCGCTTGTGCTTTTCCTGTATAAGGGCGTAGTGACCGCGCTGAGAAAAACCGGGCTCGTCGCCGAGCGCGAGGGATATATAAACGAGAATAAAAAGAGCAATACGATTATTCTTATCGTAGTTTCGGCGGTAATCGTCGCGACTCTGCTTTTAGTTCTTCTCATATTCGCGGGAATTATTTGACAATTACGGAACATAGTAATATAATAAAAGTGTTCACAGAGTAGAAGCCTGTGCGTGAAGTGTCCTTTGAACGGGGAGTTGTCAGAGGAACGAAAGTATTTACTGCGGTACGGGCTTTGCATCCCGCTGTTGCTTTCAGAAATATGGCGGATGGCTTTGTGCCATCCGCTTTTCCTGTTTGTGACACAAAAAACAGGAGGTTGTTATGACTTTAAAAGAAAAGTTTTATAATTCGTTTAAAGAACTAAGTAATGTTTACTCGGTTGCGGCGCTGGCTATGCTCTTGGCGCTTAGGATAATAGTCGGTATTTTCGCGAACTCAACTATGGCGCTGTTCGGAAATATGCTGAAAATAAGCATAAACTTCCTGCCGATCGCGATAGCGGCAGCGCTGTTCGGACCTATAGGCTCCGCGCTTATCGGCGGACTGGGAGATATACTCTCGTTCTTTATAAATCCCTCGAGCGGCGGCGCGTATTTTCCGGGCTTTACGCTTAACGGTATCCTCACCGGGCTGATACTGGGTATATTTCTTTATAAGAAAAATGTTAATCTAAAAACCGTGCTGATCTCCTGGACGATAAACGCGGTGCTTATTGAGGTATTGCTGTCGGGATACTGGCTGTATTTTATTTACGGAGCCGGCAGCGGCACATCGTTTTTTGTGTATCTTTGGACGAGGGTTATCAGCGAGGCGATAAAATTCATCCCCTCGGTAATTCTTATTCTCGCGCTCGGTAAAGCCGTAGAAAAGATACCGCTGAAAGCAAAAAGATAAATAATAAGGCAGAAACGCTTAGATCAATCTGACGTTTCTGCCTTTTTCTTCTTTAATTATTCTTATTTTGATTGCACGGCGTATTGAGATCCAAATAAGCGAGGTCGTGTGCGATAACCTGTTCTTCAACCGGAGGAGGAGTCATATAATCTTCGCCGAACGCGATTTCAAGGTATCTTTTATACCCTGACATAGCCTTGAACTTTTCGCCCTCAAATTCTATCTCGGCAGTTGACTCAAAAAGCTCCTTGGGATATTCGTTTTTCATTATCCTCGGACCTGCACAAAGCTCGCATATGTAATCGCAGTCCTCGAGCTTGTATTTCGTCATATGCCTTTCGGCAAACTTCCAGATTTTCTTACGGCGCTTATAGCTTCGGAATATTCCGAGAAGCACTTTGCTACCGAACGAGAGCAGTCCGCCGTGCTTTTCCGGGATCGTCTGAGCCCTGAAAAGAGAGTAAATCACGCACCAGAAAAGCTGACAGTATTTTTTCAGCTTTCCCGAGGGCCTCGCGTCGAGAGGGAAAATATCAAACGCAACTCCGTGCGGGATATCTAAGTCACTCTGATAGTTTTTTATAAGCGTCGCGCTCGTATCTACAAGGGTCGCAAAGCAGTTTCGGGTAAAGGTTTCGTCGGTTTCGTTAAGGAGAACGAACCTTTCGCTCGGAGTTTCGGCTAAATATTCTTTAATAAACCGTTCGTAATCAGCGCGCGGCATAAATACGTCCGCGTCGTCGTCCCACGGGATAAACCTGCCGTATCTAAGCGACCCGATAAGACAGCCGCCGCATACATAGTAGGTGAGGCTATGGCTGTCGCAGAAATCGCGAAAGTATTTTAACAAATCGAGTTCCTTGAGCTGAAGAGCTCTCAGCGTTTCACCGCTCAGGGAAATTGTCTTTTTTTCCATAATTACTCCGATTGCTTCTTTAATTTTTTCTTCCAGAACGGGATGCTCAGTATGCCGACTATAGTACCGAAGCCGTAGGATAAATGCATAAGCGGGAACAGCAGCGGAAGCAGGAAATAATAAATGTGGATATCTCTCATTGTGAAGCAGCTTACCGTATTTACGAAGTCGAACATCGAGTAAAGAAGTAAAAGTATCTCAAGCAAGAGCGGATATCCGAAGCAGGCTATCGCAGTGCATACAATAAGCGCTCCTACGAATAAAAACGGAACGAAATGGTAGTACGAAAGACATTTAGGCGACTCGGAAAGAGTAAGGCCTATCCATTTTCCGTTAGCGTATTTCTGCTTGATCATACCCTTTAAGTTGTTTCGGGTATGCTGATATGATATTATTTCGGGGTTGAAGCAGAGCTTATAACCTGCTTTCTGCATTCTGTAGTGGATTTCGTTATCCTCGGTACGGGTGAGCTTTTCGTTAAAGAGACCTATTTTATCAAAAACCTCTCTACGGTAAGCTCCGTGGAAAAGCGAGTTTACATATGTTTTTCCCTGCTGGCGGCGGTACGGAGCGATCGAACTGCCGAACATCGAGGTTTCTACGAGCAGAAGTGTTTCCTTCCACGGCGTGGGCTCGTCGATAATATTCGGACGGAAGCCGCCGCAGATATTCTCGCCGCTTTTTAATGTTTCTATATTTTTCTCGATAAAGTCGCTGGGGATAGAGGCGTGAGCGTCAATCCTTACTACGGCGTCGCCCTGATAATTATTCAGCACAACGTTCCAGCCGCAGGGCTGAGTTTTTTTAGGGTTAGAGAGCACCTTTACATCGAAGAAATCCTGAATGTTGTTCTTCTTAAAGGTCTCCATAATCTTTTTTGTGTTATCGGTGGAGTTGCTGTCAACTAAGATAACCTCGATTTTTTTATGGTCGTAGCTTTGGGCGCAGATATCCTTCAGCAGGGAACCGAGTGAGTTTTTCTCGTTGTACGCAATTACTCCGACGGTTATTATCATACCATTTTCCCTTCCTTATAAAGTAATATAAGCCATTTTGAGGAATTCGCAAAAGCCGTCGTAAGGTAAGGCAGTACATAAATTGCCGGTATTACGAGCAGACTCAGCAGAACCCACGGCACAAATGAGAAGAAAAGAGCGTAATAACTCTTTGAATACTTTTTCTTAATAGTTTTTGAAGCCTTGAATACAGTCTCAAAGTTATCCTCGTATTCAATATAGGCGAATTCGTCCGCGAAAAGCTTAACCGAGAGGATAAGTCCCGCGATACATCCGAGTACGAAAAGCACAGCGGATATGATCTCGAAAATATCGTTAGCCGTGACTGTAGTCAAAAGCTGTACCGAGAAGAAATATGTCAGTACTTTTACTGCAAAATAGGGGATTAGTCCAATAGCGATCCGTAAAAGGATCTTTAATGTGAGTATTAGATTGAACTCTATTGTGTTTAAATATTTATTTCTCTTAAAGAAATAAAACATATCGGACACATCGCCCTTATTACCCTTGGCGATATTATAGCACAGCTTCATAAAACCGTTTTTAAACGGCGAAACGGCTATTGCGGTAAGCACGCAGATACACATCATAATCATAAAGTAAATGTCGTTTCCGGCTTTTACGGCGCCGTTTTCTTCCCATATATCTCCGGCGGTACCTATAATTAAAAATACGATATACACGAAGGATATCGCCGCTGCAAGCAGCAGGAATCCCGCTGTTGCCGCTATCCGGTTGTCTTTAAGGGCGTTTCCGGACTGAGATTTTATTGTTTCGTTTATGTTCATTAAATCAACTCTTCCGTATACATCTTGTAAATCGCCTGCATACATATTTCGGCATGGATAAAGAAGTTTTTTTCGTCTATGCTTTCGTCGGCGTTATGCATATTTACGTTATCGTTCTTGAACGCAGGACCGAAGGCTACTCCCTTTCCGCCGAGCTTACGGGCGTAGGTTCCGCCGCCGGTTGAGTAAAGCTCGGGCTTTTCGCCCGTTACGTCCTCATAAGCCGAAGAAAGAAGCTTAATAACAGGGTTTTCCTCAGAGAGATAGAGCGGTTCGGCGTGGTGGATGATTTCCGTTTTAAGACCGTACTTTTTTGCTTCTGCCGTTATACGGGAAAGGATGCTTTCGCCGTTTTCGGTAACAGGATAGCGTATATCGAGAGTGAGATAGTTTTCTTTTTCGTTTATCCTGAATTTTCCCGGATTGCAGGTAAGCGCTCCCGAGGGCGTATCGCTCATTTTTATACCGAGTTTTGCTCCGTCGGATTCTCCCGAGAGCCTATCGGCTGCGAAGGAGAGAAGTTTGCCGAGTTTAATATTATTCTTTAAAAGCATTATGAGCTTAATTGCGGCGTTATCGCCCTTATAAGGCTCGCACGCGTGAGCGGCTTTTCCGTAAGACGCTTCGGTTTTTAATTCGTTATTAGAATCATAAACAATTTTTGCTTCGTCGGGCACGGCGTTAACAGCACTGCCGGAGGTGAACTCCTTAATATCTCCGTCATTTTTTTCGAAGAGGATCTTAAGCTGTAAAATCCCTTTTTCGGCGAAACAGATCCCGTAATCGCTGTCGGGGGTGAAGCTGAAATCGGGTAAGGGCATACGGCTGAAATAAGTATCCATATCGCTCATACCGATTTCCTCATCGGTACCGAAAATACACCGCACGGTGTTTTTGCCGGGAATCCCGCTGTCCTTAAGCGCTTTAAGGCAGTAGAGGTTTATTATTGAAGCGCCCTTGTCATCGTCAATGCCGCGTCCGTATAGCCTACCGTTTTTGCGGGTGAGCGTAAACGGCTGTGTGCTCCAGTTTTTGCCTGCGGGCACAACGTCAAGGTGTGTAAGCACGCCGCAGAGTTTTCCCGAACTGCCGAGTTCAACGTGACACGCCTTATCGTCAATGTTTTCGGTGATCAGCCCGAAATCTTTAGCACGATTTATGATAAATCTAAGAGCCTTTTTACATTCTTCGGGATTCTCCGACGATACGGACTCTATCTCGAGAAGCTTTTTTAAATCACTTAAAATATCATCTTTATAATCAAGTATTTTTTCTGCGAAGCTCATACTTACCTCTGCGCCGTTTTTTGAAAAACACCAAAACGAAAATATACATAACAAATATTATACCACAAGCCGCCGTGATTATAATTCCGGTAAGGAAACCGGGCGGATTGTATTTAAATTCGATTTTACTTTTTTTATAACCCTTGACGCGTACCGCCATAAAACCGATATTCGCATTAACTATCTCAGTTTTTTTACCGTCAATATATGCGCTCCAGCCATCGTCGTAGGGGACGCTGAAGAACAAAAGGTTATCACTGCCCTTGTTGTCGATTTCAGCGACAAAACCGTCGTTTGTGTAGTTGAAATACCGGCAGGAATTTTTTCTAAGCTTATTGCAATCGCTGAAGTAATTGTATCTGCCGTAAAGGTAGTCATCGGATTTGCTCTCGAATTTTCTGTCCTTGAGCTTTGCTTTATAATCCTTGCGGAGAATGTCGATATCCTTTTTTGTGTATCCGGTTATATCGGAATATTTAAGAATATCGTCCGCGCCGAGTACCATCGCTTTTAGTAAAGCCTCGTTGCGGCAGTCCTCCTGGATCTGGCTGAATTCAAATCTCGTTAAAAAGCTGTCGTACATAAAGCCCATTGGGATATAATAATCGTTTTTATAGACCTTATAGCCCTTGATTTTTTTGAAGAAGCTCCAGCCCGGCATTTTAGTTTTTCCGCTGCTTTTTACGAATTTTTCGCTTTTATCGCAGAAAAGATACTTTACGCTTAACAGCCCTCTCAGTCCGTAAAGCTCATAATCGGGCTCGGAGTTTACGTCCCTCGTAATTCCGAGGCTTTTATAGAATTTCATTATTGACGGCGATACCACGCTGTGGAACGCGCGTATCGTCGGGATATTGAGGTACATCCCTGCGTTATCGATAGCGCCCATAAAGTCGCTTCTTGCGCTTTTAATGTCCTTGAAATCCACGCTGTCGGCGGCGCCTATAAGGTTTTTGCGGATGAAGTTGTTATTACCGCCGTCGAGACGGTTTCCTGTTTCAACGATATATGTCGATGAGATAACAGTAATTAAACAGATACCCGCGGTAAGCGCTAAGTAAAATTTTTTCGGCTGTCTTTTGAAGAAACGAATAATAAGAGCGAACGCCGTCAGCGATACTACGGCTGTCGCGACATAAATCCAATATCTCGGGAGATTATCGGCAAGACCGATTTTAGTATACTCGTAAACATCGTTATCGTCGAATATCGACTCGGGCATAAGCCCGATAAAAAGCGCTATTGCCGCGGTGATTCCTCCCGACCAGCACAGCGCTCTGTTCCAGTCGGTTTCGCTGTTTTCGAGCGCCTTGACTGTTGCGAGTACTAAAATAAGCACAAACATATAGTACCAGCGCGCATAGTAAATACTCGAGTTAAAAAGCTGGAAGGATGAGTTCAGCACGGGTATCAGCGCGAAAACCGCGAGCAGGAGAATGAGCTTTTTTATCCAGTCGCGTTTTTTAAGCTGTAAGTAGCCGATAACTCCGGTCATACCGACGAGAGGTAGCCATCCGCTTACGGAAGCCCAGTTGCAGTTAACGTCCGGAGTGAAGTTAGGCTGAGCTGCAAGCTCAGGCGGGAAGAAAAAGCTTAAAATAATATACCAGTACCTCTGAGGCGAGTCATACACCAGCGAGTTGAAGCCGTCCGGGAACGAGGACAGCCGCGGATTTCCGCTGATAAACAGTATTGTCGGTAGTATTAAAAACGCGGTCGCCGCTGCGCCGAGTATTATCTCAAAGGCAAAAAGCAGCAGTTTTTTTACGCTCAGCTTATAGTTGTTTGTAAATACAAGCATAAACCAGTAAATCGCCGTGAATACCGCCATACCTGCGAAGAAATAGTAGTTTACCGCACAGCACATAAATACGGCGGCGGCAAGAATACCCCTGCGATCGTTATACATAAATTCATCCACACAGTAAAGCAGAAGCGGGAAAAATACCATCGGCTCATGAAAATGGAAGAAGAAAATATTATAAATCGAAAAACCCGAAAACGCGTACAAAAGTCCTCCTGCTACCGCAAGACTTCCGTTTTTAACGTATCTTTTAAGATAAATATAGGCAGTCAGCGTACAAAACGCGACTTTAAGCATAAAAAGAGGACCTATCAAAAACGGAACCGCTTCATTCGGGAACAGCAGGGTAGAGAGGAAGAAAGGGCTTCCTATCAGGTAAAATGAATACGAGGCTACCGTAGCGCTTCCGAGGTCGGTCGTACTGCTCCAGTTAATGTTTCCTGCGCGTATCGCGTCGTGGATCATCTGATAAAACGGGATCTCCTGAGCGTCAAAATCTCCGTAATACATAAAAACGCCGTTATTTTGAATGATTATCGGTACGAATAAAAGCGCAGAGATAATAAGCCCGAGCAGAAACGCCGTCAGCCCGAGATTCTTTTCGTATAGATTCCTTAAATTTTTAACTTTTTCAATATTTTTCATACGTTTACCGATATTGCAAATATTTTCAAATAATAGTATAATTAATAACAACAAATAATTATAACATATAATCCCGGATTTTTAAATAAAAACTTGTGATTTTGGAGGAGAAAATGGAAAAATCTCATTTTTTTGCAATGATGTCCCGAATGAAATACATAAGCAGATGGGGGCTTATGAACAACACCAATACCGAAAATATCAGCGAGCACAGTCTTCAGACCGCGATGTTTGCTCATCTGCTTACGCTTATTCATAACCGCGACAGCGAAAACAAGCTCAACGCAGAACGCGCGGCAGTGCTCGGAATGTATCACGACGCTACCGAGATAATTACCGGCGATATGCCGACGCCCGTAAAGTATTATAACCCGGATATTATTTCATCGTATAAAAAGGTTGAGCATATCGCGGGCGAGAAGCTGGTATCTATGCTTCCTGAGGAAATTCGTGCGGAATTCAGCGATATAATTCTATTAGAGAATAAAAACGACAAGGAGCTCCTTAAATATATAAAGGCGGCGGATAAGCTTTCGGCGCTTGTTAAGTGTATTGAGGAGATGAGAATGGGCAACGATGAGTTCAAAAAGGCGGGCGAGGCGACCGAAACGGCTCTTAAAAATATGAAAATGCCGGAGGTAGACGAGTTTATGGAACGCTTTCTTCCGTCATTCTCACTAACTCTTGACGAAATTAGCGGATAATTATTACTAACTGTTATAGAAAAAATGACAATAGAGTTATATTCTTTAAAAGAATAATAAATCGGTGTTTTCTGTGATATAATATCCCATAATGTAAAATTGTGTCGAAACGTAAAACTAAAAACTACTTTACTTTTATATAGGGAGCTATGTTATGGCAGGAAACAGAGGAAAATCCAATTCCGAGTACGTTGACATCAGTTCAAATACTCAGGTTGTGAAACTATACAAGAAAAAAGGAAGGATCAGACGCGCGCTTGCGCTTGTGCTTGCTATCGTATGTATGATAGGCGGCGCGGGTATGATTTATTATTACAACGCGCTCGATTCCATCGTTTATAAGACTGAAGAAACCGAGCCGGCTAAGACTAAGGCTACCGAGGAGTATACCGGCGAAGCCGGCGTTGACGAGTTTAAGACTGCGGTTACCGATTCGAGTCTGCTCTCAAACTCAAAGGTGCTTAACGTTATGCTTTTCGGTGAGGATAACCACAGCAAGGGTTCTTCGGGACGTTCGGACTCAATGATTCTCGCGTCTATCGATAACAACGCAAAGAAGGTAAAGCTTACTTCCTTCCAGCGTGATACCTACGTTTATATCCCCGGTCACGGCTACGGTAAGATAAATTCGTCTTATTCGCTCGGCGGCGCCGCGCTTTCAATCCGTACTATCGAAACCAACTTCGGTATAAAGGTTGACCGTTATGCGGTCGTTGACTTCACGAGCTTCAAGAAGATTATCGATACCCTCGGCGGTATAACCCTTAAGCTTGATCACGATGAGGTAGCTTATATCAATTGGCAGATGTATATTAACCATCAGACTAACGAGCGTCATCTCCTTGAGGAGAAGGCGGGTAAGATTAAGCTTACCGGTCAGCAGGCGTTGTGGTACGCTAGAGACCGAGGCTACGATGGCGTACAGTCAGGAGATGACTGGGACAGAACGAGCCGTCAGAGGAAGCTTATCGAAACAGTTTTCAAGAGTATGAAGAAGGCGTCGATCACTCAGATCATTCAGATTGTATCCGAGGTAGGTCCTCTCGTTACGACCAACCTTAAGAAGGACGAGATCACGGGACTCGTATCCCACTCGCTCACTTATATGAAATACGGCGTTAAACAGTATAGCGTTCCTCAGGACGGACTGTGGACCTATTATACAGATCCCGTTGCGGGCTCCTGTATTCAGATTACCGATATGGATAAATGCCGCGCTAAGCTCGCGAAGTTCGTATTCGGAAGTCTGCTTTCAGCAAGCTGATATAAATGCTTATATATAAAAGGGTGTGCACTGCACGCCCTTTTTTACTTTAAGTTGAAAATAATCTATGTTGCCCGCTCATGTGAGCGTTTTCCTGTAAAAAACTTAAACCGGGACAGAATAAT
>CAZERR010000013.1:0-18663 GCA_964514785.1 uncultured Ruminococcus sp.
TATTTTTTAAAAGAATTATAGTATGCTTAGAATGTAAATATATGTATTTTTATTAGAGGTGAAAATTTTTGGAAGTTCAAACGTGGCAGATTATTGTAATTGTTCTGTGCATTTTACTGTCTGCTTTCTTCAGCTCTGTTGAGACGGCGTTCTCGTTCGTAAACAAAATCCGAATCCAGAGCTATGCCGATGACGGCAATAAAAAAGCAAAAAACGTTCTTTATATAACCGAGCATTTCGATAAGGCGTTAACCGCTATACTTATCTGCAACAACATAGTTAACCTCGGATGCTCGTCGCTCGCTACGGTAGTATGTCTCGAGCTTTTCGGAAACGTAGGCTCGGCTGTCGCTACAGGCGCCACCACCTTCCTCGTACTCACCTTCGGCGAGATCATCCCGAAATGCCTCGCTAAGGAGCACTGCGAGGGCTACTCGCTCGCGACCGCGGGAATTTTAAAGTGCATAACTCTCGTGCTGTCCCCTATAGTTTTCCTTTTCGTAAAGCTTAAAGAGGGCGCTCTTAAAATAGCCGGCACAAAAACGGAGCAGCCGTCAGTCACCGAGGATGAGCTAAAGCAGATCGTCGAAAACATCGAGGGTGAGGGCGTTCTTGAGGAGGACGAGAGCGAAATGGTCCAGTCGGTACTCGATTTCGACGATAAGACCGTTTTAGAGGTCCTTACCCCGAGAGTCGATATGACCGCTATAGATATTATGGATCCGCCGGAAAAGCTCCGTCATGTAATTATGGAGAGCCGCTACTCACGAATCCCCGTATACAAGGAAACGGTTGACCATATCATCGGTATACTCCACACGAGAGATTACCTGGAGGATATCGCAAACGGCGCCGAACCCAATATCGGAAAGCTGATCCAGCCTGCTTACTTCATATTCAATAACCAGAAGCTGTCGAAGATCCTAAGCGATTTTAAGCGCAAGCGTCTGCATATCGCCATTGTTACCGATGAATACGGCGGTACCCTCGGCATTGTTACGATGGAGGATCTGCTCGAGGAAATCGTCGGCGAGATTTGGGACGAGGATGAGGAAATCGAGCAGGACTGCACAAAAATCTCCGATACCGAATACTTTATCAGCGGAGATATGCCGCTTGAGGACTTATTCGATCTTGCGGATATCGACCCGGACGACGTTGAAACCGACGCTGTTACGGTAGGCGGATTTATACTGGAGCATTTCTCTACTATCCCACGCCGAAAAGCTAAATTCACCTTTAGAAATCTACAGCTTACGGTTCAGCAGGTCAACAGCCAGCGTATAATTTCCGTAAATGTAACTATAAATCCGATAGAAGATGAAGATGAGAAGGATTAATTCCTTCTCATTTTTTTGCATATAAAGGAAACAGGTATGCACAGCAGCGTCCATAAGCACGAATAAAACGCGCAGATCTGTCCCTTGACGTTCAATATATTTTTCGAATAATCCCAGACATTCAGCTTTAAAAGCTTGTTGAATATGCAGCCCGATACAAACTCAATACCCGTGATCACCGCGCCGCCTGCCAGGCATTTCACCTTCATCGGAAATCCTACGGCTTTTTCAAAAAGCCTGAACAATACGAGAAACGCCGCTCCGCCGGTAAGAAGCATAGACCAGTGCGTTTTACCGCGCCATAGGATCTCAATAAGCCCGTAGCCGGCCCCGCCTAAAACAAACAAGCCGGCTTTTCTTTTTTTAGACATAAAAAATCACCGTACTTAGCATTTGCAGAGACGGTGATTTTTATTTCAGATCGCTTACAATTACTTTTAATTCTTCTAAGGAATATAAACAATTCAGCGCCGAGAGAAGGGCGTTTGTTGTAAGGTAGGCGGGAAGCTCAAGCTTTTTAAGGAGCTTTTCCCTCATCACGGCGGAGTTTTCCCTACCGGTCAGTCCCAGCTCATAAAGGTCGATTTTCTTAATCTCACTCTCTTTATTGACGGAGCTTTCGTTGAGGATCGTCGCTCCGCACGATCTGAGTGCTCTAAGAATTACCTCCTCGCTGACTCCCTCAACTCCGAGCAAGCCTTCCTTTGATGCCTCGGTCTTTCTTTTTTCCTTACCCTTAAGCTGAGGGATATACGCATGCTTAACGGAGCTCTCGGGAACTATTCCTTTTAGGAAATTACGGATAACGAACCCTGCGGAGTCGCTGTCGGTTAGAATGAGAATACCTCTTGTTTCGGCGATTTTACGGATAAGGCGCTGTTTTTCCTTATCTTTAAAGATCCTGAAACCGCCGGTTTCGATAATCGGAGTATCGACTACCGCTTTAAGCTTTATTCTATCGTATCTTCCCTCGACTATTATCGCTTCCTTAACGCTTATCATACGCGCTCTCCTGCGTATATGATCAGCTTTGCAACAAGACGTTCAATCAGAATTCTGTCGTTAGCGGAAACGCTTCGCAGCTTCGCGGTCGTCTCGGCGATCTCCGCAAGGCTTTTTCTCAGCATCGAGGTCGGAATATTTCTTGTTTTCTGTCCCGCTTTTTCAATGGCGAATTTCCGTTTTCCGTAGCCGAAGTCCTTAGCCGTCTGAGATATCGAAGTGCCGCTTTCGAGCGCTACCCTCGCCCTGTAGAAGTCGATATACGACATACTTATTACGCTTACAATATCGTTGGCGGACGCCTTCTGATAAAAGAGGATATCAAGTATCGAAAAAGCCCTGTCGCTGTTGAGAGCGACTATCGCGTCTGTGAGCGAGAATATATTTGCCTCAAGCCGTTTTGTTACAAGCATTTCAATATGCGCGGTAGTGATTATCTCCTCGTCGCCGAGATAGTTGCAGATTTTATCAAGCTCGTTTCTTATTGTATTCAGGTCATATCCGGCATATTCCTGAAGCTTATACGCGTCAGCCTGCTCGATTTTTTTACCGCGGCTGTCAGCCCATCTTACGATTTGTCTCGCAAGTGAAATATCAGTCTCCCGTCCTTCAAGACATACAGTACCCTTTTTAGCAATATAACTCTTAAGCTTTTTAAACGCCGCGCCGGGCTTTTTCAAATCCTGCTTTAAGGTCGGCATCGTCATAATAAGCACGGTAGTGTCGGGCAGGTTATCCATAATCGAGATAAGCCTTTCAAGCGATTCCGAGGGGAAATTCTTAATATCACTGACATCGAGGTCGGATATTATAACGACGTTGTACTCGCTCATAAACGGAGCCACCTGCACCGCCACGGCAATCGCGTCGAGGTCATAATCCTGGTCAAACTTATGATAATTAAACTCGGGCGGTTCTTCACCTATAAGCTTATTGGTAAGCAGCTTTGTATTTATCTTTACATACATCTTTTCATCGCCGTAAATAAGATAAATATTATCAAACTGCTTTTTATTCAGTTGCTTTTTTAATTCTTTTCCGGAAATTTCAGCCATAGTTTTCCCTCAGTCAAAATCTATTATAAATTCACCTGATTCATCCATCAGGCTGACGTTTTTCATATCGTCGTCATAGCTGCCGCCCGACGCCCGTATTGCCTCGCCGCAGCTGAGCTCATCAAGGTTATATACCTTTCCGCAGTAAATAAGATAATCAGCGGATTTATACTTCTCAGGCAGTCTTGCCGCGTTTCCTTTATACGGAGCTATAAGCACGCTCAATTCACCGTTCGAGATATACTGCCATGAATGATTATTTATATTGATGATCCTATCGGTCACCTTATCGCTAAGATCAACCAGGGCGCTCTTATTCTCTCTAAAACAGGCGAAGGTATCGCATTCATGAGCTTTTCTGTAGACTCTTTCACTGCTGTTGTATCTATAATACACCAGAACCCGCTCTACGTCAAACTCAGTCATAATATCATAAGCGTATTCCATCTCACGCTTTTCGCGCGCCTCGGGTACAATCAGCATATTGATATTATTTCCGTCGATATGAAGCTTTTCCGCAATATCCTCATACATATACGCGTTCCCTCCGCAGCAGAGCACGTTTATTCCATAGGAGGATTTATAGCTTACAAACATACCGTAACCCGAATCGTATACCCTGAGTTCTTCCTTATCGGCGTTAATAACCGAGGCGACCGCAATATTTGAACACAGCACCGCAACGGACACCGCCGCAGCAGCGGTAACGGTAATTTTTCGTTTCTTAAACAGCAGCGCGATAATAATCAGCACGGCGGTAACGATAAACCAAAGCCGCATATCCTCAACGCGCCCGTAAAAGCTTATGAAGGGAATCTCGGAAACAGAGTTTACCGCAAATACAATATAAGAAGTAATCGCTTTCGTAAAAAACGCTGTCCCGAACGCTAAAAATCTCACAAAGGGAATACAGTACAACACCGCGGTAAAAACCGACATTACGATAACAAACCCGGTTACCGGCATTATAAGAAGAGAATAGATAATCACAAACGGATTGCAAATCCCGAAGAACATCATTGTAATAGGGGTTATCGCCAGCACGGCGCAAACCGACATCATAAACATCTCGTAAACATAACGCAGGATTTTGATTACAATTATATTAAACCTTATCCTCGCTTTATCAATACGGCTTTTTGCGCAGCTGTAAAGAAAATACCTGTTTTTATTTCCTTTTTCGAATTTTGAGTCAAATTTCCTCATTAATCTCGGGAGCAAAATCAATATCCCCGCTACCGAAGAAAACGACATCAGCATACCTGCATCTCCTACCGCCATGGGATTACCGGCTGTAAGGATAAACGCCGCTATTCCGAGGCTGTTGAAGGGCTCGTAGTTTTGAGAGAAAATATACCCGAGATACATAATAATTATCATAATGCCCGCGCGCGTCGCCGAAGGCGAAAAGCCCGTAACCGCCATATAGAGAATTACCGTCGCTATAACAATAATATTTCGAATAAGCGCGCCTGCTCTGCGGCGTTTTAAAAAGCGGGTAAGAATGACTATATATCCCGCGACGATACTCATATGCATACCCGACACCACAACAATATAGCTGAGTCCCGTGCTGCGGAAGGCCTTATAAAGCTCGGGCGAAAGCGCGTATTTATCGCCTAGGGATATAGCATTGCACAGCTCGCCCTCATACCCGGGAATCAGCGCGCTGATATTAAGCGACAGCTTATCCCTTATAACAGAGGGAATAAGCTTTAAACTAATACCCTTCGGAGTTTGCACGGTATAGTCGAAGCTATAATCCTTACAGCGTGCGTTAAAATCAAAGCCGCGCGATTTATAGTAGTTGTTCTCAACTTTTTTAAGCGAAGTATTCAGAGTAATTATATCTCCCGTTTCCGCTCCCAAATCTCTAGAGGTGCCGAGCACAACGCGGAAGCTCACATCCTTGCCGTCGATCCTGTTACAATCGAGCTCATAGTAATAATTATCGTAAGCGATATGATGATTTGTAACCATACCGGTGATCTCGGCGTTGACTCCGTCATAGCTCTCGGTTTTTAATTCCGATAGAGAATTATACGCACTAAACCAGATATTAGACAGCAATATAACCGCCGCTATGAGAATCAAAACTCTTCGGTTATCTTTTAGCTTTTTTATCAAGAGCGCAGCAAAAAACAAACAGGCGGAAAACGCAACCGCAAACAGGGAAGCGTAAAAGCCGAAATAAAAAACGACCGAAAACGTCACCAGCATTGTAAGTCCGATATACGCAAACAGTCGTTTAGTCATTTTTTTATACCTTTCAAGAAAGCGCGCTTTGCGCGCATTTCGGATAGTCATCGCTCGTTTCTGCGCAGCAGAAAACCGAGCGGACAATATAAATAGTTTTTTATTTGGTAGGAGTTACCTATTTATCAAGGTAATAAATATTACAGATAGTATAAATTATATTAAACTCTTTGCTGTAATTTCCTACCAAACAAGAAAGCGCGCTTTGCGCGCATTTCGGATAGTCATCGCTCGTTTCTGCGCAGCAGAAAACCGAGCGGACAATATAAATAGTTCTTTATTTGACAGGACTCATTTAAGCTGATATTTATTATGAGATATGAACTTGTAAATTTATGCAACTTTTGAGTAATTTCCTACCAAATAAAAAATCTTACTTAGGAAATACGGGAAGCTTCTCGAGGAAGATAATATCGTCGCGGTCGGCGGCGTCTCCCTCGGCGAGTACGGCAACCTTACCTACGGTATTACCGCCCGCCTTTTTAACGAGCTTTTCCAAAGCAATAAGGCTCTCGCCCGTTGAGATTACGTCATCAACGATAAGAACTCTCTTACCCTTGATCTTATTGATATCGTCGGAACCGATATAAAGCTTCTGGAGCGATAACGTGGTGATTGAGCGAACCTCAACGTTAACATACTCGGGCATATAAACCTTTAAGCCTTTACGGGCAACAACGTACGGAAGATTCTCCTGACGCGCCATCTCATATCCGAGCGGAACGCCCTTAGCCTCGGCGGTAACGATAACGTCGTGCTCGGGGCATTTTTTGATAAGCGCCTTAGCACTCTCTACAGTTATCTCAACGTCGCCGAACATAATAAAAGCGGCGATATCAAGATGCTCGTCAACTTCGCAAAGCGGAAGCTCGCGCTCGCAGCCCGCAATAGTCATTTTATAAGTCTTAGCCATTTTTAACCCCTCAACACATTTTTCCTAAAGTCTTTCCGCCCATAAGATGAAAATGAATATGAAATACAGTCTGTCCTCCGTCGGGACCGCAGTTATTTACAATACGGTAACCGCCTGTTAAGCCGACCGATTTCGCAATCTCGCCTGCCTTAGAAAAAATATGGGCGACAATCGCACTGTTTTCCTCATTAAGCTCATCGGCGCTTGCGATATGTTCTTTCGGAATCATAACGATGTGAACCGGAGCCGCAGGCTCAATATCGTAAAACGCGAGCATTTTATCGTCCTCGTAAACCTTTTTCGACGGAATGGAACCGTCTGCTATTTTACAAAAAATACAATCCATATCAATTCTCCGTTATGTAAGTATTTAACACATTATTTATTTTAATACAAAAACGCGTATTTTTCAACTACTTTTTAGCCGTTATTTTCTTTTCCTCTCCGGCTAAAAGGCGCTTGATATTCGAGCTGTGCTTAATAACAACGAACAGTCCGATAAAGAACGCCGCAAGCGTACAGAGCACAACATAGGAAACGGTATAATGAAAATTCATATAATCAATAAAAAATGTGAGAATAAACGTATATACCGGGAAAAGGCACGCGCAGGTTATACTCGCGAGAGAGATGATTTTCGAAAAGATAAATACGATTAAGAATGTAGTAAGTATTATAACGAAAACTCTCCAGTCCGCAACCAGCATCATTCCGGCAGCGGAAACAATTCCCTTTCCTCCCTTAAAGTGAAAGTAAATCGGGAAGCTGTGACCGAGGATACAGAAAAATCCGCAAAGATACTTTCCTATAACCACGATTCCGTCGATATCCTTAGAACCTGTGAATACTATCGAAAATAGGATTCCTCCGATCAACACGGCGATAACGGATTTAAGAAAGTCGAACACGATAGTAAGTATCGCGGGAACCTTTCCCACCGAACGCAGAACATTCGTAAATCCGGCGTTGCCGCTGCCCATTTCACGGATATCCTTTTTACCTTTTGTCGCGATACCGGTAACGATAACCGCGGTATTAATACTTCCCAAAAGATAAGCTGCGATAAATGAAATAAGTACGATATACCAACCCGACATAAGCATTTGCATATTACTCATTACTTTTCCCCTCTTTCACGAATTATCATTCTTATAGGAGTTCCGCTGAGCGCAAAGGTCTCGCGGATACGGTTTTCAATATATCTTTGGTACGAAAAATGGAACAGATCCTTGTTATTACAGAAGCTTACAAAGGTAGGCGGCTTGGTGGACGGCTGAGTCATATAGTAAATTTTAAGCCTCTTTCCCTTATCTGTAGGCGGCTGAACCCTCGTTGTTATCTGAGCGAGCAGTTCGTTTAAAGTACCCGTTCTTATACGCATAGCGTTGTTTGCCGCTACGGTATTGATAAGAGTAAAGAGATTATCCACCCTCTGGCCTGTTTTAGCCGAGATAAATACCGTCGGAGCCCAATTCATAAAAGCGAACTCAACCTCGATACGCTTTTTAAAGCTCTGCATTGTTTTACTGTCTTTTTCAATAGCGTCCCATTTATTGACGGCGATAATACACGCCTTGCCGGCTTCGAGCGCAAGCCCGGCTACCTTAGTATCCTGCTCGGTAACTCCTACTCCGGCGTCTATCATAATTACGCATACGTCGCTGCGCTCGATCGCCATCTTAGCTCTTATTATACTGTATTTTTCAATCTCGTCAACTATACGGCTTTTGCGCCTTATTCCGGCGGTATCAATGAAATTATACCTGCCGAATTTATTCTCGACGGCGGTATCTATACTGTCGCGCGTAGTACCCGCTATATCGGAAACAATACACCTGTCCTCGCTTGTGATATAGTTTATAAGCGAGCTTTTCCCGACGTTGGGCTTACCGATGACGGCAACATTGATAACGCTCTCGTCCTCATCCTCCGCTTCATCGGCGCTGATGTGCGAGAAAACCTCATCGAGCAAATCTCCCGTACCGTGTCCGTGAACTGCGGAGACCTGTACCGGATCGCCTATTCCGAGATTATAAAACTCGTAAAAATCAGGCTCGGGCTCCCCTATCTTATCGCATTTATTAACGCACAGCACAACCGGCTTGCCCGATTTCATAAGCATATCCGCTACGTCGATATCGGTAGCGACCAGTCCGGTTTTCATATCGGTAACGAGAATAATCACCTCGGCGGTATCTATGGCGAGCTGAGCCTGGCGGCGCATCTGAGAGAGGATCACGTCGTCGGACTTAGGCTCGATTCCGCCTGTATCTATAACCAGCGCTTTACGGTTCTGCCATTCGATCTCCCCGTAAATACGGTCTCTCGTAACGCCGGGGGTATCGTCCACTATGGAAAGGCGCTGTCCTATTAACTTGTTGAAAAGAGTAGACTTACCGACGTTCGGTCTGCCTACTATAGCAATTACGGGCTTAGCCATTTCAAAACCCCTTTCCGGCTATATCCTAAATTCTAAAAGAACAGGGCGGTCAGATAACTGCCGCCCGTACTGTTCCGGTTTACTTTGTTGATTTAGCGTCCTCGTCCATAACGATAACCTGTCTGCCCTTATACATGCCGCAGGTTGTGCAAGCCTTATGAGGAGCTGTTAACGCGCCGCAGTTCGGACAAGTTGTAAGAGCGGGTGCCTTAATTGTGTAAGCGGCGGAACGTCTTGTAGATTTTCTTTTGTGAGAAGTTTTTCCGGTAGGTACTGCCATTTTAATTCCTCCTTAGTGTTTATCTAATCGTCAATTAACTGTTTAAGGATTTCCAGCCTTGAGTCGACCTGAGTTTTATTGCAGTCACAGCTGCCGTGATTCAGGTTCTTTCCGCATTCGGGACAAATCCCCTTACAATCCTCGCTGCAAAGAAACTTTCTCGGCAGATTAAGGACAATATCGGAAATCACAACCTCGTCAAGCTCAAGCGTATAATCCGGAGTTTCAATATAATCGTCGTTTTCGTCGTTCATAAGCGCGGTCGCGAGTCCGTGGGTAAAGGTAAATTCAAGATGTTTAACGATATCGTCAAAGCACCTGTCGCAGCGGGTGGTATAATCAAAAACCGCTTTTACCTTAAGCTCAACAAGACTTGCTCTGTTGACCGCCGACGCGCTCACCTTGACGGGTGACTTGAATGGATAATCACCGTTGATATCAAAGTCATTCATCGGCAAGGAATAGTCAACCTCAAGCCTGCGGCCTTCGTTTACAAAGACTTCCTTTAACTGAAGAAGCATACGCACCTCCATTAAACGTATATCAAAACGCTATTTAAGATTATACAAAAACGGCATTATTTTGTCAATAGTTTTTTTAAAAAAGAATCCGCAATAAAAGGCGTCTATTCGTCGCCATCATTGTCCTTGCTGAAAAGGGCGAAAAGAATACCTGTAATCGCGAGTAAAGCAGAGCACGCGGACAGTATAATAGTCAGATTTCCCGTAGTTACAATCTTATTAACAGGCATCGGAAGAACAGAAAAAGCAACGCACATAACTATCGCGACGATAAACAGCAATACCATTACGGGAATTATAATCAGCATAACCTTATGAAACAAATCCATTTTTCCGAAGTTATTAATCTTCATCACTCTCACCCTTTCCCTTTACAATCATTATAACAAGTCCGATAAAACCAACAGCGGCGGAAGCCGAGGCTAAGGCTACGACCAATACGGAGTCGTCATCCAGCGCCGCGTGAGCCCCCATAGCCGCAATAAGAAGCGCGAATGCGATTGCGAAAATAATAATCATTATTAAATTCAAAAGCTCCGAGCCTTTCATCAGCCTATCCTCCCCGCTATTTCGGCGAAATCGTTCATACTAAGCTTCTCCGCTCTTGACTGCGGATTTATATTACACTCTAATAATACCTTATTTACCACCTGTTTTTCAAGTCCTAAAGACGAACTTATTGAATTAAGCACTGTTTTTCTACGCTGAGCAAACGCCGCCTTTACTACCCTGAAGAATTTTTTTTCGTCCTCAAGCTTAAAAAGCGGCTCCTTATAAACATTCAGCCTCATAACCGCCGAATCGACCTTCGGCGCCGGCATAAATGATCCCGCGCTTACGGTAAAGCACATTTCGGGCTTGCTGTAAAAATTTACCGCCACTGTTACCGCACCGCTTTCGCGGCTTCCTACCTCGGCGCAGATACGCTGAGCCGCCTCTTTCTGAACCATAACGGTAACCGCCTCTATGGGGAGCCTGTCCTCAAGCAGCTTCATTATTACAGGCGAGGTAATGTAGTACGGAAGATTAGCGCATACAACGACTCTCATTCCCTTAAACTCGTCCTCGATCAGCTTATTTAAATCAAGCTTTAAAACATCCTCGTTTATAACCTTTAAATTATCAAACTCACCGAGCGTTTCCTCAAGCACGGGAATAAGCCGTTTATCGATTTCAACGGCGACGACCTTATCCGCTAAGGCGCAGAGTTCCTGAGTAAGAACTCCTATACCCGGGCCGATCTCGATAACCCCGACTCCCTCTCCGGCTCCGCTGAGCTGCGCCATTCTCGGGCAAACCGAGGGATTGATAAGGAAATTCTGACCGAGTCCCTTCGAAAAATTAAACCCGTAGCGGGAAAGTATCTCTTTTATTGTACCGATATCCGATAATCTTTTCATAGGGTTCTCAATCCTTTCGGATATTTATTCTTAAGTCTTCCGCCCGACGCCTTTCCGAAGCCGGTCGTTATTCCGTTTACGAGGACTCCGGTATAGCCCTTAAGCGAGGCGGAAACCCCGATTTCCTCTCCGTGAAGGTATTTTTTTATTTCATCGCTGTTGATATCCAGATCGACCTTACGGCTCAAGTCCTCCGCCTTCGCGCACATAAAAGCGTGGTGGCACGGCTCGACTCGGTTTTTCTTAAGCTCAGAAAAAAGTATGCCCTTCCTAAGCACATTAAGTCCGCCGGTATCGGGCAGGTCAAAATTGATATAAACATTGCTGCCGATTATTTCAAAGCTCTCGCCGAAAGGTCTTTCTATAAAGGTATCATCGTAAAACTCCTCAACAAACTGAGGCACCTTAGAGCGCGGCTTTTTTAAATCGGGAACCGGGCTTTCCCCTTTATTTTTTCTCAGCTTAACTGCGAAATGTCCCTCGCCGCCGTCCTGCGGAAAAATCCTTCTCGCGAATCCAAGCGCCGGTCTGCCGAAGGCTACCCCGCTGTCGACTATCGAAAAGCCGGGATTTTCCTCAATAAAACGGCTTATAACCTCCTCGTTTTCCTCACGGGAAAAGGTGCAGGTTGAATATACGAGCTCGCCGCCCTCTCTCAGGGCATTTTTAGCGGAATTTAAAATCCTAAGCTGCCTTACGGCACAACTCTTAACGTGCTCAACGCTCCACTCGCCCTGAGCGGCGCAGTTCTTACGGAACATCCCCTCGCCGCTGCACGGCGCGTCAACGAGTATTTTATCAAAATAACCCCTTAGCTTTTCGCACAGCACATCGGGACGGCAATTCGATACGACCGCGTTTCTCACGCCCATGCGTTCAATATTCGATAAAAGAATTATAGCTCGCGATTTTACAATCTCATTGCTCCACAAAAGTCCCTTACCGTTAAGCTTGGCGGCGATCTGAGTACTTTTGCCTCCGGGAGCGGCGCACAGGTCGAGCACCTTATCCCCTTCCTTAACCCCGAGCATTTCAACCGCTGAGGTTGCGGACGGCTCCTGAACATAAAACGCACCTGCATGGTGGAGCGGACTGTTTCCGATAGACTTAATCTCCCCGGGGATATAAAAGCCCTCGCGGCAGAAAGGAGTATTTTTAAGCTCAAAGCCGATAAGCTCCCTAAGCTTGTCCGCGCTGCACTTAAGCGTGTTGACGCGAAGTCCGCGGAAGGTTTCGGCGCCGTTATAATAATTTAAAAATTCGTCGAACTCATCGCCGAGGAGCGATTTCATTCTATCTAAAAAAATTTCCATAATTAAAGAATAAACCCGAAAAAACAGTAAAAACTACCAACAAGGAGGTGAGCTCTGATGAGCAATTATCAGGATAACAACCACAACAGCCAGAACAATCAGAACAAGCAGAATAAACAGAACCAGAACAAGAAGTCCGGAAACGATAAGAACAAGAACGATAAAGAATGTAAATAACTAAATGCAATCGGCTCAAAACAACGCTTTGAGCCGATTGGTAATTATGTTTAAGTTTTCAGCTGCCCTAAAGCGTGCTAAGCTTATAAGACAACATAAATAAGAAAAAAATAAACTCTCGGCTTGTTAAATCAATTACATATATTATAACATAACCGATTATTTTTTCAAGGCTCTTTGAACTCTACCCCGAGCGCATCTGCAACTGATTGAGACAGATTTTTTGCGATTTCGTTTATATTCGCCCTGATAAACCTCGCGTCGTCCAGATTATCATGATACGCAACCTCGATCAGCGCCGACGGAGCGCGCGTAAGCCTAAGCTCTCCGAGCGAGGTGGTGGGTATTGTTTTTACCTTTTCGGGATCGGGATAAAGCTGCGAAAAATTCGCCGCGAGGGTATCGGCGAAGCTCTGTCCCTTTGCGCTGGTCGGGTAATAATAAACCTCAACTCCCCTGTTTTTCCCTGAACTTCCCTCGCCCGAGGCGTTCGAATGGATAGCCAGGTGCAAATCGTAATTACCTGCGTTGCTGTCGGCGATCGCCTGCCTTAAGGTCATTTCGGGCATATTGCGCTTAAAGTCAATACCGCTCGCTATGAGATACGGCTCCATAGCGTCGGCGATAAGGTTCATATAGTATTCTTCATTTCCTCCGTCGACGTAAGGATTCCACTCCTGAAGCGACGGACTCAAATAAATTGACGGCATATTTCTCCTCCTGATATAAAATTAGTATATTATATTAGAAAGAATAGCTTTTATTACCAAAAATAAAGGTTTATTCACTTTTTTAACAAAAATTCACTTTACAAAAAAGATTTTAAATGTTAAAATAACTAAAAGTATAACTTTTAATTTAATTCTAAGGAGGAAATAAAAATGAAGAAATTTGTATGTTCGGTATGCGGATATGTTCACGAGGGAGATACTCCTCCCGAGGTATGCCCCGTTTGTAAGGCTCCCGCAGAGAAATTCAGCGAGGTTAAAGGCGACGCAGGCTACGCTACAGTACATATTGTAGGCGAAGGCAAGGCTGAAGGCGTAAGCGAGGATATCATAAAGGATTTACGCGACAACTTCACAGGCGAGTGCACCGAGGTTGGTATGTATCTCGCAATGGCAAGAGTTGCCGACAGAGAGGGTTATCCCGAGATCGCTGCTGCTTTCGAGAAGTACGGCTTAGAGGAAGCGGTTCACGCAGCTAAGTTTGCCGAGCTTTTAGGCGAGGTTATCACCGATTCAACCGAAAAGAACCTTAAAATGCGCGCCGACGCCGAGGCAGGCGCCTGCGAGGGTAAATTTGATTTAGCAAAACGCGCTAAGGCAGCAGGTCTCGACGCTATCCACGATACAGTCCATGAAATGGCTAAGGACGAGGCGAGACACGGCGCAGGATTTGCTGGACTTCTTAAGAGGTATTTCGGTTAAGGAGTATCAAATGGAAAAAGACAATAAAGAGTTATTGACCGAATTATTGATCGATACCGAAAAGAAAAACCTTGAAACACAACAGAAGGTTCTGCAAGAGCTGTCCACTATCCGAAAGTGGGTCGCATTCTTCGGCATTGTCACCATTATCAGTCTTATAAGCGGTGTGATTGCTTTGTTCACTGTGTTAAGCAACCTCAGATATTGATCGCGACATCAAGACACGACGCAGGCTTTGCCGGACTTCTTAAGAGGTATTTCGGCTAATAGTTTTTAGGAGGAAAATAATATGCCAAATTGGAATAATGAATCCCGTTTTTCAAATGCTTCAGGTCAAGACTTACCATATGTAGTTTTACAGGTAACTCTTAAAGAGAAGTTTTTTGGTACAGGTTCAGGTAATTTAACTGACCTCGAAAAAGTAATTAATGCTCAAGTTGCAAAAGGCTACCGCCTTCACACTATGTCAACATCTAACGGCGGAAGCAAAGGCTTCGGCGGCGGAGACCGTATTCAGGCTACTTTAGTTTTTGAGCGTCTTGATATGCGCTGATTAAATACACAGCGCAGGCTTTGCGGGTCTCTTAAAGAGGTACTTCGGCTAATCCGCAATTAGTAATAAAAAATGAGCAGAGTAGATTTTTCTACTCTGCTTTTTTACACAAGAAAGCGCGCGCAAAAAGCGCGTCTGCTTTCGGATAGCCATAGCTCGTGCGCACGCAGGGCGCAACTGAGCGGGAAATATAAAATTATTTTTACTTTATAAGGAACGCAGTTTCTTATAAAGTAAAAAATCAGCAGAGCGAAAATCGCTCTGCTTTTTCTTATAGATTTCCGTTACGGCGCAAGGATATGAAGCATTACATCGAGCTCGGAAGTTGAAATATCAAAATCGTACGAAGCAATTAATGCAACAAATGTGAGATATATTCCTCTTGTTGAGGGAGATAACCTTCTCGATACATCAACGAGATCGAATTTTACCGCATTAAGATTTCTTATATTTTCTTTAACGATATTGTCAGGATACGTTCTCGCTTTCAGCCCGATTACTCTCTGTACTTCCTCGATACCTTTTCTTTCCTTTTTAGGAAAGCTTCTATCAACAGACGCAGCCGCGAGAGCCATCTGGTATAAGAACACATCATATGATAAGCAGTCAAATTCGATGAGCGCAATCATTTGCAGTTCATTTTTCAACATATCATAACAGTAGCGGATCAATGTTTCTCTTTTCACAGAATCCATTCTCATAATAGCCGGTGAAGTATTGATAATAAAATTTTTTAACACATTTTGCTGTTCAGACGATAATGCGTTATACGGAACAGAATTTTGATAACTCGGCATAATAACCTCCTTTAAACCGGATATTTTTCTGACATCTTTATCATATCACAAGCGGTAATAAAATACAATACGTTATTGCGGCTGCTAAATAAGTATTGTTAAAGATTTTATAAAACTGCACCCGCTGCAAACAGCGGGTGCAATAACTTTTTATTCGGTTCTTTCGTAAATAACTTCCAGTCCGTTATCGGGATGATATGTCCAGCTGATTTCCAATTTATTCGCACTGTATGTCTGTGTTCCGCTTAAAGCATTTGTATTGCTCATCTTTGTATAAACTGAAGAAGGAAGTCCGAGCAAATCATTTGCTTGTTTTACAAGCGATACTCCCGTATAGGTGCTGCCGTCATCCAAATCGAGCGGATTGGTATCAATCTCAAGATAGCTGCCGTCGGAACCGACACTGCAATAATAGCTGTTATCGAGTTCGTTATAAACCGATAACAAATCAGGTCCCGCTTCCTCTACAGTTACCTTACATTTTGCCGTAACTCCGTTACTTGCGGTTGCTTTGATTGTACATTCACCCTCTTCAACCGCGGTAATCTGACCTTTTTTATCAACCGTTGCAACATCCTTATCGGAAGATGACCATGTCAATTTTTTATCCGTAGCTTTCTTCGGAGTTATTTTATAGTCTAATGAATAGAACTGTCCCTCTTCAAGCGTTATGCTTTTTTGGTCGAGCTTGATTTTCTCAACCGGAGTTCCTCTTGTAACAAAGAAAATTATCACTCCCGCAATAACAGCACATGCCGCAGCTGCCGCTATTATTATTTTTATCGGCGGCGCTTTTTTTGGCTGCTTTTCAACCGTCAGCAGCTCTGCTTTCGGAATATCGTTAACAACCTTCTTGCCGCAAGACGGACAAAATGCCTGATTCGGCTCAAGCTTCTGACCGCAGGCGCTGCACACGGGGACAATTGAATTATCCTCTTCAGGATTGCTGACAGGTTCGGTTTTCACCTCGGAAGTTTTCTCCGGACTCTCCTCGACAGGCGCCGAATTCTCTTCAACAACAGTATCTTTTGTTTCGTACTCATTTTCATTAATACTCATAAATAATACCCCCTTGAGCATAATACTTTATGGTAATTATACTTAATTTATTGAGTATAGTCAAGAGTTTTAGTATGATAATCTAAAAATGGTGAAGAATATGATATCTTATAAACCATTTTACGAAACATTAATAAAGAAAAACCTAACCGAATACCACTTGATATTCAAAGAGGGTATTTCCGCCAACACACTTCACAGGATGAAAAAAGGGCTTCCGATTACAACGAAAACCCTTGATACCTTGTGTTTTATTCTCGACTGCGAAGTAAGCGATATTATAAAACACGATAAAAGCAAGTAAGCAGAGCGGTTTTGGTCGCTCTGCTTACTTTATTAATCGTCATCAAACGGATCATAATAATAGAAACGCCCTTTTACATAGTAGCCGGTTTCTGCTCCGTATACTCTGTTTCCTGTTCTTGTAAGCGCAGAATAGTAAACCGTACAAGTCCTGAAGTTCGGATACTTTACGGAGTTAAGCTCAAATGAGCTAGGAACATACAAAAGATCTTTTAAAGCCGATATTGTCTTATTCTTAATAACACCTTTATCATATGAATAAACGGTTAACGTATATTTTTTACCTTTTATTTTTGCTGTGAGTTTAGCTTTTCCGTGCCTATAAGCCCTGATTGTACCGCCGTTTATTACGGAAACTACGGACGGTCTGCTTGACTTCCATTTAGCTTTTTTATATCCGGAAATATTTTTAACGAAGGTGCTGAGTTTTTTGATCCTGCCATTTCCAATTTCAGTCCAATCTTTATTTACACAAACTGAACATTTAGCTTTTTTTCCGTCCCTTTTCACCGTAATAGTTGCTTTACCCATCTTTTTGGCTCTTACATATCCGTATTTATCTACGGACGCAACCTTTTTATTTGAGGATTTCCATTTTGTTGTTCCGAGTGAATCAGATGGCGTTACTTTGACCTTTAGCTGCTTTTCGTAGCCGGCGGTTAAATTTAACTTTGATTTGTTCAGTTTAAGTTTCTTAACATGCTTTAACTTAACATCATAACACCTATACAAATAGAAACTGTATTCATCAGCATATTCACCGTAAATACCGATTTGGTAAGTACCTGCCGGCAAATAATCCGTAAAGACATAGTTTTCTTCAAATGAAATATCAAGATATTCACTATGCACTACATTATCGTTACTGTCGTATATTACAATTCTTGCGTCATCGCCCGCCATATATGTTGAATCATCAAATTTAAACAAAAGCCATGATCGACTTTTTAATGAAACACTATACCATTGACTGTCATCATCGCTAAACGAGTATTTTTTATGACCTAAATAATCCGATTTTGTAGTTGTTTTTGCGTTTACGGGCGCTACTGAAAAAGCACCTGTAAAAAGAACTATAACAATTAAAATACAAAATCCTTTTCTAATATTATTTATCATAAAAGCTTTCATATTAACTCTCACTTTCAAAGCTATCAAACACTCACGGCAATAATATATCGATCATCATATCATACTCGTCGTCATTAAGTTCCTTATCGCTTAAAAAAATCATTGACGCTAATGTAAAGAACATTCCTCTTGACGGGGGCTTTAACTTATCCGATACCTTCGAAAGGTCGAACTCGGATTCCTTAAGCGCTCTTATATCGCCGTCATACGGCTGACCGAGTAAGCCGAGTGTTTTCATAATCTCGTCGCAAGCCTCTTCCTCATCTAAGGAAAAATCCTTATCGACATACGCCGCCGCGAGTACGATCCGGCATAAAAACTCAAAGTAAGAAGAACAGCCGAATTCCTTATAATCTATCTCGCTGAGCTCGGGCTCGAGCTGCTGATAGCAGATAGTGATCATCCTTTCCCTCTGCTCGCGCGTCATAGCGGTAACGTTTTTAATCGTACCGTCTATAAGGGTTTTTACAGCTTCCTGCTTTTCCTCGGGCAGGGAGTTTAATTTTTCGTTATTATCTTTAGACATAGTTCTCCTCCTTTAAAGATGTTTTTCATTATCTTTATAATATAATATCACAAGCGATTTTTTAAAACAATACTTTTTTTACTCTTATGATGATTCTGAAATTAGTTTATAAAAAGCAGCTACTCACATTCTGAGTTTTAAAAGTTTTTCTATTTGCAAGTTGCATA
>CAZERR010000013.1:18673-25644 GCA_964514785.1 uncultured Ruminococcus sp.
AAAATTTGAAATTTTTAATTGTATTTTCTGGTTATAAATATAGAATAAAAATTTTGCATTGCACCGCCTCGTTATATATTGTACAATATAAAGAGATTTTAATTTTCCGGAGGACAGTATGATTCAGGAACATAAAATAAGAACGAAAAACAAAAACGTATTTCTGCGCGTAAGGCAGGGGCATTTCGCTACAATGCACAGCCATACCAACTACTATATAGACGTTACGACTCAGAAAAACCGTCTTTCCGAGGCTAAAGCGGTCGCTAAGGAGATGGTAAAGGCGTACCAGATCAACACGATCGTAGATACGATCCTATGTCTCGACGGCACCGAGGTCATCGGCGCTTTTCTCGCGAACGAGCTCACTCAGGACAACTACATCAACCTAAACGCTCACCAAACTATCTATGTCCTGTCTCCCGAATATATCGGCGGCGGTCAGCTTATGTTCCGCGACAACCTCACCCCTATGCTCGCCGGCAAGCACGTCCTCGTTTTGGCGGCTTCGGTAACTACCGGAAAGAGCGCGCTCGCGGCGATCGACGCGATCAAGTATTACGGCGGATATGTCGAAGGAGTTTCCGCGATATTCGCGACCGTTGACGAATGCGACGGTCATCCCGTTAACTCTATCTTCGACCCTAACGACCTCGTTAATTATCAGAGCTATAAGCCTCACCAGTGCCCGTTCTGTCAGCGCGGCGAAAAAATCGAGGCGCTCGTAAACAGCTACGGCTATTCGGCGTTATAAAAAGTTAAAACGAAAAGGCTGTTCAATTTGAACAGCCTTTTAATTATGCGTTGAAAAAGCTTAAAGAACCTTCTTTAAAAAGTCCTGAGTACGCTCATTCTGAGGATTATTAAAAATCTCCTCGGGAGTGCCCTCCTCTACAATTCCGCCGTCAGCCATAAACAGAACTCTGTCGGCGACCTCTCTGGCGAAGCCCATTTCGTGGGTTACGACAACCATCGTCATACCCTCCGCGGCAAGCTCCTTCATTACGTCCAGTACCTCTCCGACCATTTCAGGGTCGAGCGCCGAGGTAGGTTCGTCAAAAAGCATAATATCCGGATTCATCGCGAGCGCTCTGGCGATAGCTACACGCTGCTGCTGACCGCCCGAAAGCTCTCCGGGATACGCCTCGGACTTTTCGCTCAGCCCTACGCGCTCAAGAAGCTGCATAGCCTTCTTTTCGGCTTCGTCCTTAGTCATCTTCTTAAGCTCTACGGGAGCCATCATAATGTTCTTCTTAACAGTCATATTCGGAAAAAGATTGAACTGCTGGAAAACCATTCCGATATTCTCCCTGACCTTATTTATATTCGTCTTTTTATCGGTTATATCGTAATCATCAATAACTATCTTACCCGAGGTAAGACTCTCGAGCTTATTAAGGCAGCGCAGAAATGTTGACTTTCCCGAGCCGGAAGGCCCGATAACACACACGACCTCGCCCTCGGTAATAACAGCATCGACACCCTTAAGAACCTCGTTCTTATCAAAGTATTTATGAAGATTAGTTACGATGATTTTTTCTTTTCCGTTATTACTTGCCACTTTTCTTCTCCTCGTATTTCAGTTTCTTTTCTATAAAGTTAGATATAACCATCAGTATCGAAATAATAGCCAGATACATCAGCGCGACTATAGAATAGGTTTCAAAATATACAAACGTCGAGCCTACATACTGCTGAGCTACGTTGACTACCTCGGCCATACCGATTACGGTGAGAATAGAGGTATCCTTGATAGTGATGATAAACTGATTTACCAAAGAAGGTACAGAGAACTTGAACGCCTGAGGAAGAACAACCTTGATCATTGTTTTGCTCTGAGAAAGTCCGAGCGAACGCGCCGCCTCGCTCTGTCCCTTCGGCACCGCCATAATACCGCCGCGGTAAATCTCCGCGAGGTATGCGCCTGCGTTTATCGAAAGGGTTATTATACCCGCCGTAATCGCGTTAGAGCGGAAATCGGGTACCGCAAGCTGAATAAGCTGAGGGATACCGAAGAATACGATCAACGCCTGAACGAGCATCGGCGTACCGCGTATAATCCAGATATATACGCCCGCGATAGCGCGAAGAACGATATTCTTAGACATCTTCATCAGGCATATAAACAGCCCTATAACCATTCCGATGAGAATAGATACTAACGAAGCGATAACGGTCATTTTAAGACCGTTAAGCAACAGCGGCATCGCCTCGCTGAAAACTCTGCTAAAATCCATATACTACAACTACCTTATAAAGTTTCAGCACGACAGGCAACCTATCATGCTGAAAAGAATTGTTTCAACTTTTAACGTCTTTAAACTACAGGCTATATTAATAACCGTAATTAGCGAGGATCTGCTTGAGCTGACCGCTCTTCTTGATGTTCTTAAGGCCTGCGTCAAACTTCTCGAGAAGCTCGGCGTTCTTGCCCTTCTTAACGGCAAATCCATAACCCTTTACATTGAAAGGCTTGTCGTTGAGTATTTCAAGCTTAACCTCGCCTGTCTTGATTGAGTAAGCGATAACCGAGAAATCCTCGAAGCAAGCTACGTCAACGCCTGTCTTAACAGCCTGATACATAGAGGGAGAATCCTTATAATAGTTGATCTTATAACCATACTTATCCTTTACGGACTCAGCGTAATCCTTACCTGCCGTACCGTTCTTTACGGCAACTGTCTTGCCCTTAAGGTCGGACATCTTTGTGCCCTTCTTAGCGGCGATAACCTGACCGTCGTCAAAGTAAGCCTGTGAGAAATCGAAGGTCTTTTTACGCTCGTCGTTAATGGTCATACCTGCGATCATAGCGTCTGCCTGACCTGACTGAACAGCGCCCATAGCAGCGTCGAAGCCCTCGTTGTGCATTTCGTACTTAAAGCCCTGATCCTTAGCTACGGCAGCCATAATGTCCATATCAACGCCGATATACTTCTTGGTTTTTGTATCAAGGAACTCAAACGGAGCGAACGCGTTATCGGAATAGATAACGTATGTCTTAACTTCGTCCTTTGTGTCGGCGGCTGAGTTTGTGCTGCTTGAGCCGCAGCCTGCGAACATAGCGATTGATGCTACCATAACGATAGCGAGTGTTAATGCTAATACTTTTTTCATTTTCTTTTCCTCTCCTTTTTGAAAAAATGTCGTTAAACACCGTGACAATTATATAATACATACTATTTTTTGTCAACAAATATTGCTGTTTTGATACTTTTGATAACAATAGTTTTTTTATTACGATATAATTCACATAACCGCGCTTATGATCTGCTTTTACGCTGAAAAGGACTGCCGTTTATTATTCGGCAGTCCTTTATTGTTTTATGCCTCGATAAAATCGGAAATCTCATCGGGCTCATCGTCAAGATCTTCTCCTATATCAACTGATTTAGGATTTTTTCTGTAGAATATATCGTACATCACCGGAACGATAAACAGCGTCATAAGAGTCGAGTAAAGAAGTCCGACGCTTACTACAACCGCCATACTGCGCTGCATGGCGTTTCCGGCGTCCTGAGAGAACACCATAACGCTCATCGAGAGTATGGTGGTAAGCGCAGTCATAAGGATCGGTCTCATTCTTGTTTTACCTGTTTCGATAAGCGCTCTGCGCCGTTCTACGCCCTTCACTCTGAGGCGGTTGGAGTAATCAACGAACACGATACCGTTATTTACGACCGTACCCATAAGGATCATAAAGCCCATAAGCGATATCGCCGAAATATTCATACCGAATATCATAAGACCTATCATTCCTCCGGTAAACGCCAGCGGAACGGTGAATATGATAATAAACGGAGACAGGAAGCTCTGGAACTGAGCTACCATAATAAGGTAGATAAGCAAAAATCCGAGCAGTATCGCCTGCGCCATCTGCTTAAGCATATCGGCAGTCTGGACAGCCGAGCCCGCAACTTCGACCTCGTAACCCGAAGGCGCTTTATAATTATCGAGCTTTTTCTGCAACTCCCGCGAAAGCAGAGCCGAGTTGGCGTTTTCCTCAAGCTCACCCGATACGGTAAGATAAGTTCGCTGGTTTTCTCTCTTGATATCATTCATAGCAAAGCTGTCCCTTACGGAAGCGAACTTTCTGAGCTTATACTTTTTGGTCACGCTCTTACCGTCGGGGGCGGTAGTTGTCGCCGTAATTTTTGTATTGAGCAGGTTTTCGTAGGTAAGCCTGCCGCTTTTCTTAACGATATTAACGTCTACGCTCTTATCGTCAAGCTTCATAGTGAGCGCCTTCTGCTCGGTCTTTGCCTTTTCGGCAAGCTGAGCGAAGATCTGAGCAACGGTCAACCCGCATTGAGCCGCCTTATTACGGTCGATCTTTAGCCTGAGAGCCTTGTCGGATTCGGCTATGCCGTTTTCCGCTTTTTTAACGCCCTTTATGCCGTTCATCATTTTTATAACGTCCCGGCTTATATCAATAAGCTTCTCCTGCTCGTCGCCGTAGATATTAACGGTCAAGCCGGTATCGGCAAGAGCGGACATATCGCTCATACCCGATGAAGACGCCGTGATTTGCTTACATTTGATATTCTTCGTTTTATCAATTATCTCGTTTTTGATACGTCTATAATCTTCGGTGTTTTTGATATCCTTATCGGTTAATACATAAAATGAAAACTCAGTGTAAT
The DNA here is from genome assembly GCA_964514785.1 of uncultured Ruminococcus sp. Classification (GTDB taxonomy): domain Bacteria; phylum Bacillota; class Clostridia; order Oscillospirales; family Acutalibacteraceae; genus Ruminococcoides. Next base: position 23,314 of record CAZERR010000013.1, read on the forward strand.
CGTCGGTAACTCCGGCGCCGACTATACCTGTCATAAGTCCCATATTTCCATCAAGACCGCTCACCCTCGATATGCCGTCGATTTTGCTTACGATATCCATAACCTTATCGGCGGTTTTATACGCATGCTTCTTAGTCGTATCCTTATCTAAAGTCATAGTAACCGAAAGCTGATTACTTTCCGTTTGGTCAATTGTCGCGATACCGGTGTTGAAGGTTTGAACTACGCACAACACGAGCAGTACGACCGCAGCGGCAATCGGAATGATTTTATGTCTGAGCGAAAATCCGAGCGCCTTTGCGTAAGCATTTTTCAGCTTATCAAACCAGCCTTCCTTCCTCGGCTTGGTTTTTCTAAGCAGCAGTGAGCCAAGCGTAGGCACTACGGTAAGCGCAACAATAAGCGAGGCGGCAAGCGCATAGGAAATCGTAAACGCGAACGGTATAAGAAGCTGAGCTATCATTCCCGTGGTGTAAACCATCGGCAGGAAAACACATATTGTAGTAGCGGTCGAGGCGATAATCGGTGCAGCAACCTGCTTTGTGCCCTGAACCGCCGCTCGCGGAGCGGAAATCCCCTTTTGACGCAGGCGGAAAATATTCTCCATAACCACTACGGAGTTATCGACAAGCATACCGATACTTATACAAAGTCCGGCAAGCGACATAACATTAATATTGATACCCGTAAAGTACATTATAATCAGCGCGAACATTACGCTGAACGGTATACTGAACGCCACGACTACAGTCGGCTTAACAGACTTTAAGAAAAGTGCCAAAACGATGATCGCAAGTATCGCTCCGAGCAGAATACTGCTTAATACGGTATTTACGATACGGGTGATATACTCGCCCTGATTCATCATAACGGTAAAGGAAAGCCCCTTATACTTATCCTCAAGCTCTAAAAGCGCCTGCTTTATAGCGTTCGATACAGTGCTTGTGTTTGCTGTGCCCGCCTTGTATACGGAAAGCATAACCGCGTCATTACCGTTAACCTTACTGTAAACATCTCCGGTATTATCAACAACAGTAACGTCCGCAACATCCTTCATACGGATTTTTCCGATACCCTTGAGCTTTGTGAGCACGAGGTTTTTAAGCTGCTTCGGGTTTTTAAAGGTTTCGTTTATTTCAACAAGCCACTGGTTTGAGTTTTTATCCTTAACATAGCCCGCCGGCATCGAAAAGTTCTGAGCACCGATTAAGGCTGAAAGCGTATCGAGTGATAAAAGCGTGTTGATATTTGAATTCTCGCGCGCTGCCTTTAAGGAATCGTTCAGCTTTTTTTCAGCTGATTCAAGCTGCTTTTCCGCCGAAGTAACGGAGCTTTTAGCAGAGTTAAGATTAGCCGCTCCCGCGCCGAACTTCGCTGCGGCGGAATATCCGCCCGAAAGAAGCTTTGACTGCTGAGCGTCAAGGGTTTTCGTCTTATCGGTGATTTTTGAGACTATTGCCTCCTGAACCTTTATTTTTGTATTAAGGTTGGAAAGCTCGGTGTCTATCTGAGGGATACGCACCTCTACGGCGTTATATACGGCCTTTAGGTCTTTGTAGTTGAGCTTACCGACCTGTTCGCCGTAGCCGATTTGGTTAATCCAGTCTATGAAGGCATTAAGGTCCTCCTCGCTCTCTATCGCTTCCTTAACCGACGAAGGAACCTTGACTCCGGACGCGGATGCAGCGGTCGAGAGATTTGCGCTGAGTGTGGCTAAAGTGGAATTAAGCGCCTTATAGGTATAGGGAAGCTTAGCCTTGATATATGCGTTTTTCTCACCCTCAAGAGCGCTTTTTGACGCCTTAAGGCTTGAGAGAGTCGACTCGTAGGCCGTCTTTGTCGCCTGAGCCTTAGCGAGCTGAACCGATGCGTCAGCGAGCTTGTCATTCGTTTTGTTCTGAGTTGACGCGAGAGTTTTTTCGCTTTCGGAGAGCGTGTTTTTACTCTGGCTGAGCTTGCTTTTTGACGTGCTGATTTTATCGGCGGCGTCGGCTAATTTATCATTGGTCTTTTTAAGGATCTTATTATTTATCCTATCAATTTTCTTTTGGTTAAGGCGGATTTCGACGCTGTCCTCTATCAGTCCCAGCGCCGTTACGCTCGCTACGCCGTCCTTCCTTTCAAGATAGGGCTTAACGGTCTGCTTACAAAACTCGGAAAGTTCCTTGATATCCTTGCCCTTGTAGTTAACATTCGCGTACATAGTCGCAACCATATCCATACTGATTTCGAGTATGTTAGGCGTGCCGCACCCCTCGGGGAGAGTCATTGAGTTGACCGTCTTTGATACCCTGACCAGCGCCGAGTTCATATCTGTATCGTCAACAAAGC
>CAZERR010000014.1:0-17096 GCA_964514785.1 uncultured Ruminococcus sp.
TACTTCGTTGCTGACGGCGAAGAGAAGGAAATGGATGTATTCTTCTGCTAATTAATAAAGCATTTAAAGGTCGGTTCGTTGAACCGACCTTTTTTCGTTATATAAGTTAGTTTTTCAGTTAAGAGTTAAACAATCAGTCGCCGAACCTCGTCTCAACGATTCTCGAGCTTCCCTCCGGTGAGTATGTAAAACGGTCGATATGCTCCGCCGTAAGAAAATACTCGGGCTGCTTCGGTACGAGCTCATCCTCGAAGGTATCGATAACAATAAGCTTTATTTTCATCTTTTTAGGGATGATACTTTTTATATAGACGCTAACCCTCATCCCCTCCTCTATTCCGGGATAAGGCTCTGCAAGCCCGGCGAGGTTAGGTGCAAGCTCAACAAAGGATCCGTAGTTCTCAACGCTTCTTACGGTGCCGGTGACCGTCTCGCCCGGGGAAAACCTCCCGGCATTTTCAGCCCACGTTCCGAGAAGCTCCTTATGGCTTAAGCTTATACGTCCGTTTTCAATCGACTTGATCACCGCTTTTATATCCATTCCTACCGTAAACCGCTCGCTCGGATGAACGATTCTCGAAACGGAAATTGTATCGATCGGCATAAGCGCAGCAATCCCGCAGCCGATATCCGCAAACACGCCGAAGTTCTCCAGGCGGCTTACCTTAGCGTCGATAATATCACCCGGGATAAGGGTGTCGATATAGTTATTAATACACATTTTCTGAGCCTTTTCCCTCGAAAGAACGATAAGCGTTTCTCCGTTTTCATCAGCGGTAATATCGGTAACGACAAAGCACACAGGACGGTTAACCCTCGAGATGACTGCTATATCCCTAACGGTACCCTCTCTGATACCGACAGCGCCCTCCTCCCTCGGAATAACAGCTCTCATCCCTCCGAGTTTAAGGTGGAGATTATGAGCACGATCACACACAAGCGCCTTAGCCTCGAGTATTTTTCCTCTGACCATTGCCTCTTTGAGCTTATCGGGGTTATTTATATACAGACGGTTCTCCTCGGTATCTATCAGATTGCCCTCGGGCAGAAAACTAAACATTATTCTTCCTCCATTATATATTTACTTCTCCAAAACAACATATGAAAAATATAGTCCGTTTATTACACTTGCATTTTATGAATATTTATAATACAATAGGGAGAGAAGATTTTAGAAAGGAAAATCACTATGAAATCAAAAAAGCTTATTTCAGCGGTTATTTCAATAGCCGTTATAATGACGGCGGCTTCAACCTTCGCCTCCTGCTCCGGCGGCGACAACAACTCGCAAGCCACTACCGCCGCTCCTACCGAAGCAACTACACAAGCTGCTAAATCCAGCGCAGCTGTCGAGGACATCAAAAAGCTCGGCATCGACCTTTCAGACTTTGGCGTCAGCCCCGAAATCACTTACGCCGACGATGAAAAATACGGTTTCCAGCTCGATAAGCCCTCCAAGGGAGATACTGTCGCTGTTCTCCACACGACTATGGGCGATATTTCCATAAGGCTCTTTGACAAGTATGCTCCCAATACGGTAGATAACTTCGTAAGTCTCGCTAAGGAAGGCAAGTACGACGGCGTTATTTTCCACCGTGTAATCAAGGACTTTATGATTCAGGGCGGCGACTACGAGAACGCTGACGGTACAGGCGGAAAGAGCGCCGAGGGCGGAGCCTTTGAGGACGAGTTCTGCGATAAGCTCTTAAACCTGCGCGGTTCGCTTTCGATGGCTAACAGCGGCAAGGATACAAACGGCAGCCAGTTCTTTATTAACCAGAATGATAAAAAGGCTTTTAACGGCTTTGAAAACCTCGAGACTAACTGGGCTCAGATCAAGTCCAACTTCACCACCGCCAAGGACAGCGCTACAGGCATCGCTTCTCTCGTATATCAGCTCGGAACCTCCGCATACGATACTGACGTAGTTCCCAAGGAGGTAAAAAAGCTTTACGAGAATAACGGCGGAAACCCCTCGCTTGACGGAGCTTACAACGCGGTTGACGCCGGCCACACTGTTTTCGGTCAGGTTTACGACGGAATGGACGTGGTAGATAAAATCGCTGCCGTAGAAACAAACACCTCCGACAAGCCTCTCAAGGACATTAAAATCAACAGTATTGATATTAAGGAGTATAAGTAAGTGACCGGAAGCAAACCGATCGTCGCTATAATGTACGACTTCGATAAAACCCTCTGCACGAAGGATATGCAGAACTACCGCTTTATTCCGAGCCTCGGAATGCAGGTAAGCGAGTTCTGGGACTATACTAATACAGTCCAGTTAAGCGAGCATATGGACTCGGTTTTAGCCTATATGTACGCGGCGATAAAGCTGTCTAAGGAAAGAAACATTCCGCTTAAAAGGAGCGGTCTCGAGGAAAACGGAAAAGGGATCGAATTCTTTAAGGGCGTTGAAGAGTGGTTCTCCCGAATCAATAAATTCGGCGAGGAAAACGGCGTTACCGTAGAACACTACGTTATATCCTCGGGAATGAAGGAGATCATTGACGGTACGGTGATCAGCGGAGAGTTCAAAAACATTTTTGCGTGCGAATACCTTTACGACAGCGACGGAAACGCCGTATGGCCTAAAACAGCGGTAAACTACACCAACAAAACCCAGTTCGTTTACCGTATCAACAAGGGCGTTCTCGACGTTTCGAACGACATTGACTTAAACCGCAGTATGCCAGATGACAGCAAGCGTATCCCGTTCCAGAATATGATCTACATAGGCGACGGACTTTCTGATGTTCCGTGTATGAAGATGATGAAAAGCTACGGCGGAAAAGCTATAGCGGTTTACCAGTCGCTTGACGAAAAGGTCAAAGAGCTTCTCAGAAAGGACCGAGTCGACTACATCTACCCGGCAGACTACAGCGAAGGCTCAGGGCTTGATATCACAGTAAAGGATATCATCCGCAATATGGCGATTTCCGACAGGCTTTACGAGGAATACTCAAGACAGATCAAGTCGATCGGAGACTGATTATAGTATAACAGCATTAAAGCATAATAATGCTGGGAGACAGAATGGTTGTAAAAACCACTGTCTCCCGGTAATTATTTTTTATTCTTATTTTTTACTGACAACCGCACCCCGGCGTTTCGATATTATCCGGGTCGATATCCGCGAGATTCGGCGGGAAGAACTGCTCCACGGGGAAATCTACGCGAGAGAACATATCGCAGGGATTATCCGTAGAAGTCACACATTCCTTATCGGGAACACAGAAATCATAAGCGGGAATAAGCATTTGTACCGTGCGCTTTAGCTGAACGATAGTAAACACACCGATCGTCGCGAGCACGGAACGCGCCTGAGACGGAACTATAGTACCGCCGAAATATCCGGTCACACATTCCGGGATAGCCGCGCTCGGCATACACGGGCTGCAGCACTCGGTCAGGCAGGCGGTAAGCGCCATAGGCTGAGCGACCTGAACCTTAGCGATAGGCAGGCTCGAATCGTCAGGGTCAACACAGGTACTACCCGGCTCGCTGGTAAATACGGCTACACTTCCGCTTCCTCCGTAAAGGATCACGCGCTTGGCGAATACGGAAAGTCCGTTGACCGTAGCGGGAGCCGAGCCGTCGGAAGTATAAACGTCGAGTACGATCTCAAAATAGAAGGTCATATCGACAGAATAGAATCCGCAGTGGTAGGTCACGGGCTCAACGTTGACTACGGTGTTTATGATATTTGCTTCTCTTATTCTTACCGAAACGGCGGTATTGATAATACTCTGGTTCGCCTCGGTAAAGAATACGCGCATTTCAGATAAACAATCCTTATCTCCGCACGAATCGTATACGCGGTCGGCGTCGATACAGAACGACTGGGCGGGATCGCCCGAAGCTTTCTCGTTCGAGGGATTATTCAGGGGAATATCCGGCATAAGTAATTACCTCCAATAATTATTGAGCAGATTTGCTGACAGTACATTTTATGGAGGTGTTTAAAAAATGTGATGATTATTTTATAATCCTGAGCCTGCGTCCCGTATTGAACATAACATGTGTTTTTTATTTTGGTACAGCTTAGTTTTTAAAAAGTAATATTTTTTCGTGTGTTGATAGATAAAAAGCGCCTAAAACTCTCACGCTGTCAGGGACAGTATATATTATTCAACCAAAACCTTAAACTCGGCGTTAAAGTCACTTAGGAGCTTAAACTCTCCGAGAGTTTTTTCCTTAGTATCCAGCTTAATCGTAATAGTTGCTTCACCCGGCTTAACGCCTTTTAGATACGGAATGTTGTTCTTGCTTTTTACATCTACAACGGAGGTATCGGAGCTTGTCAGCTTCATTGCGGTGCTTGCCATAGAAATCAGCTGACGCAAATCGGCAGGAACAGCCAGCCTTTCGATAGAGCATTTTGAGCCTTCCTTGATTTTTGCAAGATATACGGGAGTATCCTGTACTCTGATTTTGTATTTTTCGGAAGTCGATTCTTTCTCACCGTCTCCGAAGTCCATCGTCGACTTAACCGTAAGCACAGCGAAGCCCGGATTTACTCCTTCGATTTTTATTGTTTCGGCGCCTTCATCATTCTTTGTGACGTTCACCTTGAGGATATTTGTATCGCTCGACTCGAACTCAATGCTGTTGTAAGAATTTGTAAGACTATTCGTCAGGGTATATACCGAAGACAATAAATCATTATGCGCGCCCACTTCGACAGCGTAATCGCAGTCGTCGTAATAGAGCGAGTTGGTATAACCGTCGCTCCACTCGGATTTCACCTTATCCTTGACGCCGACGACATAGTAGGAATAGTAGACTCCTTTTGTTACTTTTTCATCAAGATACTTAACCGTTTTAGGCTCTAAGGTTTTCAGGAGCTTAAACGCGCCCTCGTCCTCGCTGCGGTAGAGCTCGTATTTATCTACTCCGCCGATTTTATCCCATTTGACATTAACTCCGCTGTCGGTTCTTTTAACAGTAACTTCCGAGCTGTTAAGCTCCATACGCTTTTTAGTCGGTTTTGAGGGAGCGCTTTCGGACTTTCCGTTTACCGCGGTAACTCTGAACCTGGTATATTTACCCGAACTTATCGAATAATACTCCTCCGTACCGTATACAGTGGTATACTTTTTATAAGCGCCCCACTTCTTACCGTCGTATTCACAGCGGTAAAGGCGGTAGGAATTTGCTCCCTTGACCTTATTCCATTTTAAATAACCGGGCTCCTCCCATTTCATATTGCCGATATCATCCGAGCCGCTTTTCCCTTTTACGAACCGAAGCTTCTCAGGCGCCTTAAGGCGCACGATCGACTTTGACGCCGAGGTAGCCGACGCTCCGCCGTTAACCGACTTAAGCGCGTAGGTATACTTTTTTCCGGCGGCGGTCTTTTTGTCTGTATAGGCTTTTTTAGCGACTGAAAGCTTCTTTAATACCTTGAACTTTTTTGACTTCTGCGCCTTTCTCAACAAAACGTATTTTTTAGCTCCCTTGGGCTTTTTCCAGGTGATTTTAACTCCTGACTTTGTGTTTGAGAGCCTGATATTCGGCGCGCTTACGCTCGTCACGGCAGCAGCCGACGATACAGCCGAACCCACAATAACAGACGCGGCTAAAACTCCGCTTATCAGCTTTTTAATCGTTCTCATAATGCAACTTCCTTTCTTAAAAAACTTTTCGATAACCGATTCCCCGGTCTCTGATAATATAGACGTAAGAAACGGGAATTTTTATACCTCATTTTTAAAAAAATATTTATTCCGGTTTTATAATAACACCGTAATACAAGCCAGTCAATTAAAAAGTCTTTTCCGTTTTGGATATACGATGTCAAAATTCTTTTACTTTGTGAAAATTATACCACAAAGCGTTATCCAAGTCAATCGTAAATATATATTATTTTGCAGATTATGTATACTATTATATATCATTTGTTACTATATAGTTAATGGATAACTTCCTTTCGCCATAATAGAATATAATAGGGTGATTGAAATGAATAATAATTACTACGATACTTTTAAAAAGCTCGGGCTGAATATCTCCTATTATCGCAGAGAACAGAATATTACTCAGGAAGCTCTGGCGGAAATTGTCGGGATTTCAAGGCTCCATTTATCGCGGATCGAAAACGCGTCGGTAAGCGCTTCGCTCTCGATTATCTTCGCTATAGCGGACGCGCTGCAAATACCCGTAAAAAGTCTTTTTGAGTTCAGAAATTGAAACAGTATTATTTAGGGCTGACCGTAAAAACGGTCAGCCCACATTTCGTTCTACCTATTTTTCATAGACCTTAAAAGCAGGTTTATTCATCAACCTTAGACGCCTCGATAACCTTAGCGGCTACGTTAGCCGGAGCGTCCTCGTAACGTACAAACTCAAAGGTATAGCTTCCGCGTCCCTGAGTGCACTGGCGGATAAAGGTTGCGAAATCGTCCATTTCTGCAACGGGAACCTCAGCCTCAACTACCTGCATACCCTTTTCCTGAGCAGGATTCATACCTGTTACACGGCCTCTGCGCTTATTGACCTCGCCCATTACGTCGCCCATATGGTCGTCGGGAACGGTCGCAGCTAAAGAACCGATAGGCTCTAAGAGAGTCGGGCTCGCCTGCGGAAGTCCATTCTTATAAGCGATAGTAGCAGCCATCTTAAAGGACATTTCCGAGCTGTCTACAGGGTGGTAGGAACCGTCGTAAAGGTTCGCCTTAAGGCCAACTACGGGATATCCCGCGAGAGGTCCGCGCTGGATAGCCTCGCGCAAGCCCTTCTCAACTGCCGGGAAGAAGCCCTTCGGAACTGCGCCGCCTACGATAGACTCGGTGAACTCGAGAGAATCGCTGTCACAGGGAGAGAACTCGATCCAAACGTCACCAAACAGACCTAGACCGCCGGACTGCTTTTTATGACGTCCCTGACCCTTAACAGGCTTGCGGATAGTCTCGCGGTACGCAACCTTAGGAACGTCGAGAACCGCGTCTACGTTATATTTACTCTTGATTTTTGATACGAGTACGTCGAGGTGCTGCTCGCCCATACCGTAAACAACCATCTGATGAGTTTCGTGATTATGGAAGTACTTAATGCTCGGGTCTTCCTCGATAACCTTCTTAACAGCCTGGGCTACCTTATCCTCGTCGCCCTTAGTCTTAGGCTTGATAGCTCTCGCGTAGGAGGAAACGGGATATGTAACTCCTTCGAGAGTAACCTTTCTTAACGGAGAGCAAAGCGTATCTCCGGTCTTAACGTCGTTTAACTTCGGGATAGCGCCGATATCGCCCGCGCCGATAAATGAAGCGTCCTCCTGCTTCTTACCGCGAACTGTGAGAACCTTAGTGATACGAACATTCTCGCCTGTTCTCATATCAATGATCGGAACGTCGGATGAAACCTTACCCGATACGACCTTAACGTAGGAAAGCTTACCTACGAACGGGTCGGATACAGTCTTAAATACGATAGCAGCCGTAGCGCCGTCAGCGTTCACGGAAATCTCAACGGGCTCGCCGTTCGGGTCAACTCCTACCTCATCGTGCGACTCAGCCTTAGGAGCAAGCCAGATCAGGGAATTGAGGAACATATCGATAGCAAAGGTATTCTGAGCGTCGCCGCAGAATACGGGACAGATAGAACCGTCCTTAACGCCCTGAGATACGCCTACAGCGATTTCCTCGGGAGTAAACTCCTCGCCCTCAAGGAACTTATCGAGCATTTCCTCGCTGGTCTCGGCTACCGCTTCTTTAATAGCCTCGCGAAGTCCCTCGAGACGATCGCCCATATCGGGCATATCGCAGGGAACAGCTCCGTTCTTCTTATCGTAACGATAAGCGCGGTACTCAAAGAGGTTTACATAAATCTCAGCTTTGCCGTTCTCGATATAAGGAACTACAACGGGACATACAGCCGGTCCGAAGGTCGACTTTAAGTCCTCAAAAACTCTATAGAAACGAGCGTTCTCGTCGCATACTCCGTTTACAAAGAAAATCTTAGCTATATCCTGCTTAGTCGCAGCCTTAACTGCCTTTTCGGTACCTACGCCTACTCCGTCCTTACCGGATACAACGATCAATGCACTGTCAGCTGCGCGCATACCCTCGGCTACGCCGCCCTCAAAGTCAAAGAGACCCGGGGTATCGATAAGATTAATTTTGGTGTTCTTCCACTCAAGGGGAGCTACGGCGGTCATAAGAGAAACCTGTCTCTTAATTTCCTCGGCGTCATAATCGAGTACTGTATTACCGTCGTTTACGCTTCCGAGACGGTCGCTCGCCTTAGCAAGATAGAGCATAGACTCCGCAAGAGATGTTTTACCGCAGCCCGCGTGACCTGCGAGAGCGATATTAAGGATGTTTTTAGCGTTATATTGTTTCAAAATAATACAACCCTTTCATTTATTTTATTTTTACAACAAATTTCAAAGTTGCCACTTTAAAATTATAACATTTTTGTAGAATTTGCACAATAGATATTAAACTTAAAACCCGCACAAAATAAATGTGCGGGTTTTGTGCATTATGCTGTTTTCTATAGTCAATATAACCAAAGTTGAAAACTATTTTTAGACAATCGGTTATTTTACAACAACCTTAACCTTATTCATCACGCCGTTCTGAGCGTAGGCGTAAACTACTGCCCTGCCTTTCTTCAGCGCGGTTATCTTACCTTCTTTATTAACCTTAACGATCTTTTTATTCGAGCTTTCGAAGCGGATCTTCTTATATTCTTTAAGCTTCTTACCGGCAGGCATTACGACGGAAGCTTTAATTCTTTTGCTCTTTTTAACCTTTAGGCTTAGTTTTTTCTTACTCAGCTTAACCTTAACGGGGTTTGAATACTTCGAGCCCTTCGTCACCGCGTATACCCCGGCGGATTTTGTTACGGAAGCTCCGTTTGAGGTCTTAGCAACAATAATAAACTTGTAGGTCCTGCCTTTCTTAAGCTTTTTCACAGTGAAAGCGGTAGATTTAACTTTCTTTAAGAGCTTATACTTACCGTCAGCCTTTGCACCGTATACGGCGTATTTTTTAGCCTTCTTGACCTTGCTCCATCTGAGCTTAATAGCTTTTTTAGAAACCTTTTCTGCCTTCGCCTTAAGCGGAGCGTAGGAAGCCTTAAGCTTCGATTCCGGTTCCGCGACATCTTCGGATTCCTCCGTTGCCGGCTCGGAATAGTCCGTCGCTCCCGTAACGGGCGCGGTAGTTTCCGGAGCTAAAGCGGTTGAGGATTCTGTAGCGTCGGTCGCCGGAGCGGTGGTATCGACCTGCTCGGCAGGGTCGGTCGTTTCCTGCTGAGGAGCGGTCGTTGTTTGCGCCTCAGTCTGAGCCGCGGTCGTCGGCTCGGTCGTCGGCTTAATACGCACGAGCTTTTTTCGTGTTTCTTTTATATTATTAAGCGCTTGTTCAAGCTGAACGACAGTTGCGCTTTCATCATTCAAGAGTTGATTAGCGGCTTTGTAAGCTGCCTCAAATTCATCATAGTAAAGGTACTTATCGCCCCTGCACTCTACTCCTTCGACAATTCCCATACTCGCGTCCGCAACCTCGTTCATAAGCGAACGCTTAAGCGATTCAACTCTTTCGAATTCCGACTCCGTCGAGGCGGTACTCTCGGTAGAGTCCGTAGTGCTCTCCGCCTCAGTTGGCGCTGTAGTAAAAGTCGCCTCGGTTGACTCGCTCGCGGTCGAGGATGTTGCCTCGGTGGTTTCGGGTTCTGTCGGCGGCTTAACAACCTCAAGAGCTTCATAAAGATCTATACCCTCGGTGATTTTAATATCGTCGGGATTATAGAATCCTTTAACAAATTTCGTAAACTCGCCTGCGCCGTTGGCAATAACGTCAAACTTAACTACGAGAAGCTGTTTTTGCGTCTTAAAATTGAAGTTGTTCGGGCTGGAGAAGTTACAGTTGACCTCGCCCTTAACGTCGATATTACAGAAATGATCAGTAACGCCGATAAGCTCTCCGCTTTTTATCCTCAGGAGATTATCGGGGAAATAAATGATAAACTGGGCGGCTTCTACGAGCTGGGTGCATTGAACGTCCAAAGTATAAGTAATCTCGTCGCCGATTTCCGCCTTATACTCCGTGCCGTTTAAAGTAAACGCGGCGCCGTTATCCTCGGCATACGCCGAACAAACAGCAAAAGCTCCGAATATCATCAGAATTGAAATAAAAACACAGATAAATTTTTTCATAAAATCGCCGTTACCCTTTCGCCCGCTGAATATAGCCTTCCTCACCTTATACGGGCAGTAAAATGAAGATCGGATTTATCTTTCCGCAAGCTTCTTATATTCTTTATGTTCGGAGATACTCATATAAGCGGGACGGATAATCTTATTACCGTTAATAAGCTCCTCCATACGGTGAGCGCTCCAGCCCGCAATTCTTGCAATAGCGAAAAGCGGAGTGTAAAGCTCGGTCGGAAGGTTGAGCATATTATAAATGAAGCCGCTGTAGAAATCGACGTTAGCGGAAACTCCCTTATAAATCCTTTTCTTCTCTCCTATTACCTTCGGAGCGAGGCGCTCTACGTTCTTATAAAGCTCGTATTCCTCCAAAAGCCCCTTAGCCTCGGCGAGCTTTCCCGTAAAGTCCTTAAGGATACGCGCTCTCGGGTCGGAAATTGAATAAACCGCGTGTCCCATACCGTAGATAAGACCGCTTCTGTCGAAGGCACGCTTATCAAGAATATCGCTTAAATACTTTTCGATCTGGCTGTCGTTATTCCAGTCCTTAACGTTGATTTTAAGGTCTTCGAACATCTTGCTTACTCTTACGTTGGCTCCGCCGTGCTTAGGTCCCTTAAGAGAGCAAAGCGCCGCGGATATCGCCGAGTAGGTATCGGTTCCCGAGGAGGTTACAACATGAGTCGTAAAGGTCGAGTTGTTACCGCCGCCGTGCTCGGCATGGAGCACAAGCGCCATATCAAGCACCTTGGCCTCTAAGTCGGTGTACTGCTGGTCGGGACGAAGCAGCGTAAGAACCACCTCGGCGGTAGACTTGTTCGAATCGGGAACGTGAATATAAAGGCTCTGATTTCTTAAATAGTGATTATACGCCTGATAACCGTATACGGAGAGCAGAGGAAATACCGAAATAAGCTGCATACTCTGGCGCAGGACATTTTCGATCGACGTATCGTTGGGGTTCGAGTCGTAGCAGTAAAGCGTAAGAACCGAACGCGCGAGAGTGTTCATCATATCGGCTGAGGGCGCTTTCATAATAACGTCGCGCACAAAGTTAGTCGGCAGGGTGCGGTATGCGCCGAGCATATCGGTAAAGTCGGCAAGCTCCTTTTTCTTCGGCATTTCGCCGAACAGAAGCAGGTAAACTACCTCCTCAAAACCGAAGCGGCCGTCATCTACAAAGCCCTGAACTATATCGTGTATATTATAACCGCGGTAATAAAGCTGACCGTCGCAGGGAACGGTCTTTCCGTCAACGGTTTTATTCTGAAGAATTTCGGAAATATCGGTAAGTCCCGTGCGGACACCTTTTCCGTCGATATCCCTCAGACCGCGCTTTACATCATACTTAGCGTAAAGATCCTTATCAATCACAGTGTTGCGCATCAACTTATCGGTAAGAGATGTAATTTTTCGGTTAGTATCGTAATAAGCTAAATCCCTGGGCAATAAAATCACTTCCTTTATATCCTTGTTATAAGAAACAAGCAGTTTCTTATAATGTAAAACAAGGGGACGGCACACGCCATCCCCTTTCGTAATTCAGTTAATTCGGATTTTGTGCAATATTTCTACTATAGAAATATATTATAACATACTTCTGTGAAAATTGCAACCAATTAATCTTAGATCGTAATTTTACCTGAGAGATCCTTAACGTAAACTCTGAGGTTACCCGGACCGGGAGCGGAAACCGTAAGGGAACCGCCGCTAACCTGTTTAACATCGCCGGTCACAGCGTCAACATAACGTCCGTTCGGGATACCTGAGAAGGTAGCGCCGTTAGTAACCGCTACGCAGGCTACGGAGTCCTTGCTGCCCTGAGTATAACGACGGATATAGCACATATCGCCAACCGACTTATACTGTCCCTTCTGCAGAGCGGGAACTGCTCTTCTGATTCTGTTAAGCATTCTTAAGTGCTGAGCAAGAGGTTTATTCAGAGTAGACTGAACTGTACCCGAAGCGGAGCCGACCTTACCGTAATCGGAGGCTGTAACACTGCCCTCGAGGTAATCGCCGAAGTAAGCGCGTCCCGTCTTTTCGAGAGGCTTATTCGGGCCGACGTCAATTTCCATATCGTTCTTAAACTCAACCTCGGAGCCGTAGAAGATACAGGGGATTCCGCGGAAGGTGAATATAAGGTTCATATTTTCCTTCCATGCGGTTGTACCGCCCTGGTAACGTGTTTTCTCCTGACCGTCGGGACCGTAGTCGTGAGAGTCAACGTACATTACGTTATATGTTGAATCGTTAAAGTACTGATCCTCGCCGAGCGCCGAGCCATATGCCTCGCCGGCAGTTTTGAACGACCAGTGCATAAGGAAGTCGATAACGCCGGTGCCGTTTGACTTAGAATAATCGGGAGTATGATAAGTATTTCCCGAACCGAGGAAAGCGTTCTGAGAAGTCGGAGCGCCTGATGAATTGGAATGAGCGTTAAAGTGCTTAAGGCTGTTGCTGAGGTTTGACTGCCAATCAGTTTTTGACCAGTTATTCTGCCATGCGCTTTCGGTTTCTTTCCAACCGTAGAACGCACAGGAATCGGACTGGAGTCCGTGGTTCCATACCTCGCGGACACGCGCGCAAACCTCGCCGAAAACAAAGAAGTTTTTATACTTAGAGGATGAGAACTCGGGGAAGTAAGCGTGGTTAAGAGTCCAGCGGCTGATATGCTTCTCGGTATCGAGACGGAAGCAGTCAACTCCCATATCAACATACTGCTTATATGTATCGGTTATATATTTAGCTACCTCGGGATTCTCGGTATTGATATCAACGCAGTCGCCCGCCATTGAGCCGGTCTGCTCGATTTCCGTTTCATATCCCATATTCTTTTCGCGGTGGTAGTGTTCTTTTAAGTTACTGTATTTTCCGCCCTGATGAGCTTTCATAGTATCAAGACGAGCCTGGAACTGAGGATCGGGCTGCATAGTGCTGTAATTAGGATAGTTCTTATCAAGATTGCTTCCCTTGATTACATTCATGGTATATGTACCCGGAACACCGGATGAACCCTTTGTAACTGTTTTAGTGAACATTTTTTCAAGATAATTCTCACCGAAGTTACCCGTATGATTCCATACAACGTCCTGAACGATCTTAAGTCCCTTAGCATGAGCCGCGTCGATCAAATCCTGATAGCTCGCGCCGTTTGACTCATAACGAGGATCAACCTTACCGAAATCGAACGCGTGATAGCCGTGATAATCGTAGCCCGAGGCGTTATCAACTACGGGAGTGATCCAGATAGCGGTAAAGCCTAACGCCTTAATGTAGTCGAGCTTCTGGATAAGGCCTTTAAAGTCTCCGCGCCATGCGGGGTCGGTATCGGGGTTGCCTGCCTTACCGTCCTCCCAGCAGTGGACGTTATTACTCTTATCTCCGTCGTAAAAACGGGTAGTGATTACGAAGTAAATACTGTCCTCACGCATATCGGTACGGTCAACGCTTCCGCTGCTTCCGGGAAGTTTAGACGTCCAGCGGTTATTTTTATACCACCATTCGCCTGTCTCCTGAGTGAGCTCATCGGACTGTACGCCGTTTACGATAAAGAGCATATTTATCTTTGTTTTCCCCGAGAATTTATACTTGTACCAGTTATTTCCCTCGCTGGTCATAGCGGGACCGGGATACTGAGTCTCGATGTTCTGGGGAAGGCTGTTCCAGTAATAAATTGTCGGAACGCCTTTTTCGCTGTAATAGTGAACCGTAATATCCGACGCGCCTGTCTTTTCCTTTTTGACGGACACGGCGGCGGTAGAAACTACAGCTACGCTTGCCATTACGGCGGCTATAAGAACAGCCGCTATAATCTTCCTGAAACGCTTCATTTCAATCCTCCTAAATATAACTTCACTAATCATAGAAATTATAACAAAAAAGCGGTAGTTTAATTTTCTAAAAAAGAAATTTAAACTACCAACAATTATTGTTTTAGTTTAATATTTTTGTGTATTTGTACTAAGGGTTTCATAAAAGCGAGTCAAGAGCTTTCGCGATACCGTCCTCATCGCAAGAATCGGTCACATAATCTGCTTCACGCTTGATCTCACCGTCGGAATTTCCCATAGCGACTCCTATGCCTGCCATTTTAAGCATAGGCACATCGTTATAGTTATCGCCGAATGCGATAACCTCGCTGAGATCTATGCCCATATCGCGGCAGACCGCCTCAACGCCCTTGCCTTTATTTATACCCTTCGGCATTACTTCAAGGAACCACGGAGCGGAAAAATATATATCTACCTCGCCGCCGAATTTTGCGACAAGGATTTTTTCTACCTCCTTAAGCTCCTCCGGCTCTCCGCCGAGCAGTATTTTATGGAGCTTCCAGTCAACGAATTTTGCGATATCGTCAACGGGACTCAAAGGGATTCCGATCACATCGGACTCGATGTGGGTATAGGCGTTGACCTTCCTGTCGGCGTAAATCACGCTGCCCTTATGGACCATAGTAGTAACATTAGTCGGGCGCAAAATCTCATATACAGGCTCGATGTATTTTGAGTCAAGGTAGGTTTTTCCGATAAGCTCATCGCGGCAGTTGAGCACGGCTCCGCCGTTAAAGCCCATATAATATCCGCCGTTTTTCAGTATATCAAGCTCCAAGGCATAAGGCCGCACTCCGTACGGCAGCCTTCCCGAAGCAACGCACAGCTTTATTCCCGACTTCTGAGCGTCAAGAAGCGCGCTCTTTGTTTCAGGAGTAATTATCTTTTCCGTATTTAAAAGAGTATCATCGATATCAAAAGCGATTAATTTACATTTATTCATTTCTCTCGACCGTTTACCGTCAGCTGTCCTAAAACTTTCCCGACTTTATCATGCAATACAAGATTAGCTAGATTGTCCATCGGGGTTGGATCGCGGTTTATTAATACAAGGTGTTTTCCGCTGAAATAACGCACCATTCCTGCCGCGGGATAAACGGTAAGGCTGGTGCCTGCTATAATAAGCACCTCGGCGTTCGCTATAGCGTTTACGGCTCCTCTTACAGTACGGTCGTCAAGCCCTTCCTCGTAAAGCACAACGTCAGGCTTAACTATCCCCGAGCATCTGTCGCATCGCGGAACACCGTCGCTCTCCTTAATATACTTTGCACCGAAGAACTTTCCGCAGCTCATACAGTAGTTTTTATGAACCGTTCCGTGGAGCTCGTAAACCTTTTTGCTCCCCGCCTTCTGGTGAAGTCCGTCAATATTCTGCGTCACAACCGCCTTAAGCTTCCCCGCCTTTTCGAGCTCGGCAAGCTTTTTATGAGCGGCATTCGGCTCAATATCCAGCTCGAGCATTTTATCCTTATAAAAGCGGTAAAACTCTTCACATTTTCTCATAAAAAACGTATGGCTTAAAATCTCCTCCGGCGGATAATCGTACTTCTGATTATACAGTCCGTCAACACTCCTGAAGTCGGGAATACCGCTCTCGGTGCTCACGCCTGCGCCGCCGAAAAACACGATATTATTGCTTTCGTCAATAATATTTTGAAGCTGTTCGAGCTTAGTCATAGCTTACGCCTCCTTTTAGTAAATTTTAGCACGATTGAGGGCGTTTGTCGAGTAGAAATTTTGAAAATCCGGATACAAAAACGAAAAAGAAAACCGCCGCAAGCGCGACGGTTTAAAAAGTAAAATTATTTATTAAGCGAATCGTAGATTTTATCCATTAAGGAATCCATAAACTTGAATCCGCCTAAGATCGGCATATCCTTCTTTTTACCTGTACCCGCGTTAACCATTCCGAGAATAGCGATAACGAGGAAGAAGATGTAGCCTAATGAGAAGATAACGTTAAATATTGAATACACCGGACTGGGAGTTGTTGTGTAAGTAACAAAGTAGAGCGAATGAACAGTGGGCTTAAAAATAAGTCCGATAATAGCTAAGAGAATCTGAGAAGCGATTCCGTAAGCAACCTCGATAACGAAAAGGTTAGCGCCCTGCTTAACGTGGAACTTACAATACTCGGATGTCTTTCTAACGAAAAGCGGAATAAGGAGTAAAGGACCGAAATAAGAGAGAATTGAAATACCCTTATTAGCCTGTACGTCGGCGTCTTCATTTACGACAGCCGCAGCCTCGGGAGCTACTGCATAATCTACGGGAGTTGCCTGCTCAGCCGCGGGAGCTTCAACGGCTGTTCCGCAGTTAGCGCATACGCTTACGCCCTCGGCAATTTCCTGTCCGCAATTTTTACAAAATGCCATAATTTTCTTTCCCTTCATAATTAAGAATTGGTAATTGCTTTACCGTGATAAATTATACTTTATTTATAATTAAGTGTCAATAACAAAACCAATCTTTGTATGCACTTCCAAAAGAAACTAACAATAACCGGTATATATTAATATACTTTTACCTACAAAATACCTGCAAAAAAATCGGACCGATTACGATTCCTCGTCTTTGCACGCGGTATTTTCTTCATTTTTATCTTTATTATCCTCGTTTTTAACGTTCTCGATAATAAGCTTTATAAACTCCTCGTCATCTGCTTTCTTTTCCTCCGCCTCAAAAAGACTGCCCGAAACGGATACAAACCCCGTTCCGATAATTATACTAAGCAGCCAAACAGTAATTGACGGCACCAATTCAAACCCGCCTCCGCCGAAAAAGAATCCGACAGCGCAGCCGAGCAATATACCTAAAATTATTAAAACAACTCCGATAAAATACAGAATATCAGCGAGTTTTTTATTCTTCATATTATTTCACCACAGTTTTATTCTACTATTAAAATCTTAACTTTTCAATCAAATAAGAAAAAATTGTATAACCTTCCAAAAACCTCATACAATCTTTATGTAATTCACCGAAAGAAAAGTATTGAATTTAGCATTTAACTGTGTTAAAATAGCATTACTGACACGGAAATGTGTATTGACGTGAAAGGCAGAAATCAGGATTTAAGACGCTGTGCCTTTCGGTACGGCGTTTTT
>CAZERR010000014.1:17196-25297 GCA_964514785.1 uncultured Ruminococcus sp.
AGCGTAGTTATGGACGCGCCCCAGGACATTGTATCGACCTTCTCGGGCAAGCTCGGAAAGCTCGACGGGGTAAGCTCAAAAGCGGCTTACTCGAAGTACGTTTTTAATGACTGATTTAGTAAACAAGCTTTGTCGCGACGGAACTCTTACAAAACCCGAACTAATCTCGCTTATTGAATCAGGCGAAAAATATCGCGGGGAATTAAGTGAAATCGCACAAAAGCTTCGCCGAGAATATTACGGCGACGATATATATATCAGAGGGCTTATAGAGTTTACAAATTACTGTAAGCAAAACTGTTTTTACTGCGGTATCCGTAAGGATAACCTGAGCTGCCGCCGTTACCGGCTCACTCCGGACGATATAATGAGTTGCTGCGAGCAGGGATACGAGCTCGGCTTTAGAACCTTTGTCCTACAGGGCGGCGAGGACGCATACTTCAACGATGACAGGATATGCGAAATAATCTCAGCCGTTAAGGGGAAATACCCCGACTGCGCCCTGACTTTATCGATTGGCGAGAAACCGAAAGAAAGCTATCAAAGGTATTTTGACTGCGGTGCCGACCGCTATCTTCTTCGCCACGAAACGGCGTCAAAGGAGCATTACGAAAGGCTCCATCCAAAAGTTCAGCGCTTCGAGAACCGTATTAAGTGTTTAAGATACCTAAAGGAGATCGGGTATCAGGTCGGCTGCGGATTTATGGTCGGCTCTCCGTATCAGAGCGCTCAAAATCTTGCCGAGGATTTACTTTTCATTAAAGAGCTCAAACCTCAAATGGTCGGAATAGGACCGTTTATACATCATTCCGAAACCCCGATGAAACACTTTACGGATGGTACGCTTGAGCAAACCTTGCTTATGCTTTCGATAATACGAATAATGCTGCCGAAGGTGCTTTTGCCGGCGACAACCGCTCTCGCGACGATCCATCCCCGCGGAAGAGAGCTGGGAATTTTATCGGGCGCGAATGTCGTTATGCCGAACCTCTCCCCCGTCAGCGTCAGAAAAAAATATCAGCTTTACGATAATAAGGTATGTACAGGCGAGGAAAGCGCAGAATGTATACGCTGTCTTACAAAACGCGTTGAGAGCGTGGGATGTAAAATTATTGTCTCACGGGGCGACAGCAAGAATATATAGTAAATAATAAGTCTATAGCAGAACCTTTCCGACGTATCCAAAACCTGACAAAGGCGGATATAAATTAATAAGAGGGAATGCACGGACAGACGAGGACAATAAAAGCTTCACAGTACACTAAACGTGCGGAGGATATCACATTAATGATAGGAACGCACACGACAGACAAGGAGAATTAAAATTATGTATAATCCGAAATCATTAAAGGCGGAGGAGTTTATCGACCATAACGAAATTGTCGAAACCCTTAAATATGCCGATGAAAACAAAGATAATCTTGAGCTTGTTGACAGCCTGCTCGAAAAAGCGGCTGAGCTCAAGGGCTTGACCCACAGAGAAGCTTCAGTACTTCTCGCGTGCGAAGACGAGGCGCGCGTAGCTAAAATGTACGCCCTAGCCGAACAGATCAAAAAAGACTTTTACGGTAACCGTATCGTAATGTTCGCGCCGCTTTACCTCTCCAATTACTGCGTTAACGGCTGTGTTTACTGTCCTTATCACCTCAAAAATAAACACATCTGCCGTAAAAAGCTCACTCAGGAGGAGATCAAGCAGGAGGTTATCGCGCTTCAGGATATGGGGCATAAGCGTCTTGCGATCGAAGCCGGTGAAGACCCGGTCAACAACCCGATTGAGTACATACTCGAGTCTATTAAGACAATATACAGCATTAAGCATAAAAACGGCGCGATCCGCCGCGTCAACGTAAACATCGCCGCTACAACTGTAGAGAATTACCGCAAGCTCAAGGAGGCGGGGATCGGCACCTACATTCTTTTCCAGGAGACATATCACAAGGAAAGCTACGAAAAGCTCCACCCCACAGGTCCAAAGCATAATTACGCCTACCATACCGAAGCTATGGACAGAGCTATGGAGGGCGGAATTGACGACGTAGGGCTCGGCGTGCTGTTCGGCTTAGAGCTTTACCGCTATGAGTTCGCAGGACTTCTTATGCACGCGGAACATCTTGAAGCTGTCCACGGCGTAGGCCCTCATACAATAAGCGTACCGCGTATCAAGAAAGCGGATGATATCGACCCGACAGTTTTTGATAACGGAATTTCGGACGAGATTTTCGGTAAGATATGCGCGCTTATAAGAATTTGCGTACCGTACACGGGTATGATAATCTCCACCCGTGAAAGCGAAAAGGTACGCAGTAAGGTTATTCACTACGGCGTATCCCAGATGAGCGGAGCCTCAAAAACCTCAGTCGGCGGTTACGCCGAGAACTCCGAGCCCGAGAACAGTGAGCAGTTCGACGTAAGCGATAACCGTACCCTTGACGAAGTGGTAAACTGGCTGATGAGAAACGACTACATCCCGTCGTTCTGTACCGCCTGCTACCGCGAAGGCAGAACGGGCGACCGCTTTATGGCGCTTTGCAAGAACCGTCAGATCCAGAACTGCTGTCATCCAAACGCGCTTATGACATTAAAGGAATACCTTATGGACTACGCAAGCGACGACACAAAGGCTCTCGGCGAGAAGATGATTGAAAAAGAGCTTAACAATATTCCCAACGAAAAAGTACGGAGAATTTGTAAGGAGCATCTTAAAGATATAGAAAACAACAAAAGAGATTTCAGATTCTAAGGCGGTGAGACTATGACAACCTTAAACGAAACCCCGTCAGCCAACAGACTTCACATAGGCTTTTACGGAAAACGCAACTCCGGAAAAAGCTCGCTGATCAACGCCTTTACAGGTCAGCAGGTGAGCATCGTTTCCGAGGTAGCGGGCACTACTACCGACCCGGTCAAAAAAGCTATGGAGATAAACGGTCTCGGCGCATGTGTGCTTATTGACACGGCAGGCTTCGACGATATTGGCGACCTCGGCGAAATGAGAATTAAAGAAACCGAGAAAACCGCCGAAAAAATCGACATCGCAGTAGTGCTGTTCTCCGGCAGCGATATCAGCAAGGAATGTGAATGGTACGAGCTTTTTAAGGAGAAAAAAGTCCCGGTCGTACCTGTGGTCAGCAAGGCGGATATGCTTATAAACGGCTCTGCGTATGTATTTAAGGTGCGCAACAAAATCGGTGAAAAGCCACTTCAGGTAAGCGCGGTAGACCGAATCGGTATCGACGAGCTCAAGGAAGAAATCATTCGCCTCGTTCCGTCAGATTATAACTCGCCGACAATTACAGGCTCGCTGTGCGCTGAGGGCGACCTTGTGCTACTCGTTATGCCTCAGGACATTCAGGCGCCTAAGGGCAGGCTTATTCTTCCGCAGGTCCAGACGATCAGAGAGCTGCTCGATAAGAAATGTATCGTCGCGAGCTGTACCACTGATAAAATGACAGAAACCTTAAAATCACTTTCTAAAACTCCGAAGCTGATTATTACCGACTCTCAGGTCTTTCCGTTTGTTCACGAAAACAAGCCCTCCGAAAGTATGCTTACGAGCTTTTCAGTGCTTTTCGCCGCATATAAGGGCGATCTCCCCTACTATATAGAGGGAGCCAAGGCGATTGACAGCCTTAACGAAAACAGCCGCGTTCTTATTGCCGAGTGCTGTACTCATGCTCCTCTTACAGAGGATATCGGGCGCGAAAAAATCCCGAGGCTTTTAAAAAAGCGCGCGGGAGCCGGGCTGAAGATCGATATAGTTTCGGGCACAGATTTCCCCGAGGACTTAACGGACTACGATTTGATCATTCAATGCGGCGGATGTATGTTCAACAGAAAGTACATAATGAACCGTATCGACAGGGCAAAAACTCAAAACGTCGCTATGACGAACTATGGAGTTACAATCGCTCACATTACCGGTATCCTGGACGATATCGCCGCACCGTAAAAAAACTAATTTAAAAAATATTCAACTGCGCAGAAACGAGCGCAGAATAGCGAAAGGCGTGCCCAAGGCACGCCTTTCCTGATTATTCTGAATTAGTCGTTAGTCTTAGCGCAGGTATCAACATACGCTTTAACGCTGTCGAACTTATCATAGCAGGAAACCTGAGCTCTCTGAGTTTTTCCGGGCTTGATCTCACTCTTGCTGTCGCCTACATATGTGTAGTCAGCTCTTACGATCTTACCATCCTTGAAGAAAAATACATAACCCTTGGTGTAGAGAGCGGTCTTTTTGCCGTTATTTGTGACACTTACGATAGCCTTATCGGTAGCTTTATCAACCTGACACTTTAAGTCGCTGTTGATAGCTGTGTAATAAGTGAGCTCGGACGCCGAGAACTGAACCTCAAATTTATCGTACTTATCCTTTGTGCTTACTCTTAACGCTGACTCGGAGCCTGCCTGGAAAGCAGAGAGTGTAGCGGACTCTGTACCTACGATCTTACCCTTTTTATTGAAGAAGGTAACCTCGGCCTCGAGTTTGCAGTCGAATTTTGAGTTGTTCTTAACTACGAGCGCAAGGTAGTTGTAGGAATAATTGACATAGCTGTATGAGGTATATTTAATATTCTTAACAACCTCATCCTCGTCAAAACCACCCTGATTGCTGTCGTTGTTTGCAACGGTTGTCTCAACAACACTGCTGTTCGCGCTGCTGCTGTTTGCATCAGATGACGAATTGATCGTAATCTTAGGAGTACAGCCGGCTAATACCGATACAGCCATAGCCGCAACAAGTAATAATACTAATAATTTTTTCATATTCGTACCGCCTTTCTTTAATTATACCGCTATCCCGAAAAGATTTGATAACGGTATGAGATATATCTCGTATTAATTATACAATACGAGTTTTACGTTGTCAATATTTTCAACTATCACTTCTGTGCAGGGCTCAATTTATCAGGTACCGCAAAAAGGCACACGCTTTCGCGTGCGCCTAAGCTGTCTTATTTTTTAACTACGGTAATCTCACACTTAAGCACCGCGCCGTTTACCGAGCAGGTAACGATCGCCTTGCCCGTTTTAACGGCAGTTACCTTTCCGTCCTCAACCTTTACGATCTTAGCGGAGGAGGTTGCCCAGTTAGGTTTAGCACCTGTGGACTGAGATACAGTAAGCTTTTCAGTCTCACCGACCTTCAAGGTCAGGGTTTCAGCGTTAAGCACAGGGTCAAACACCTTAACCTCACACTTGAGAGTTACTCCGTTGCGCTTAGCGGTTACGGTAGTCTCGCCGAAGCTCTTAGCCGTTACAACGCCGTTCGAGTTAACCTCGGCAATTTCGGGGTTGAGACTCTTCCACTCAACCGTACCCGTGCCTCCGGTGATCTTAAGAGTTTTAGACTTACCCTTAAGGATATTCAGCGTGGTCTTTGAGATAACGGGGTTATCAACCTCGATCTTACACTTAAGAACAGTCTTGCCTACAGTAGCAGTAACGTAGGTTGTACCTTCCTTCTGACCGGTGACTACACCCTTCTTGCTGATTTTAGCGATGTTCTTATCCTTGCTCGCGAACGATACCGAACCGGACGCGTCCTTGAGCTCAAGCTCACATGTATTCTTAAGATAAACCTTCTGAGAGGTTTTTGTGAGATACGGCTTTATCGTATATACGGTACCCATAAAGGAGCCGTTCTTATATTTACAGTCGTTGAGCTTTACCCAGCCTGACTTAGACTTATAAGAGGTCTTACCCCATGTAAGAGTATCCGAATACTTAACCTCGGAAATCTTAAGCATGGTGAGCTTAGGAATAGTAACAAGGTTCTTGCTGCCCTTATAAGCGTCCTTAAGGTAGATATTCTTTCTTGCCTTAAAGTTCTCATAGGTCTTAGGATACTTATAGATCTTGATTGTGGAAGTATACTTTTGACCGTTCATTGTCGCGGTAATAGTAACCTTACCCTTAGCTAAGCTCTTAACCTTACCTGTCTGAGAAACTGTCGCGATCTTCTTATCGGAGCTTGTCCATTTAACCGTTCCGTTTCCGCCGAACAGCTTAAGAGAAACGCTGTCGCCTACGCAGGAGATCGCCTCTTCCTTATTGATATGAGGCTTTCCTACGGTGATCTTACAGCTTGCGCTTCCGGTATTCGTTTTACAGGTGATGGTAACAACGCCCTCGTCTACAGCGGTAACCTTACCCTTCTTAGAAACCTTAGCTATTTTCTTATCGGAGCTTGAATAAGTCGCGCCGAGTCCGTTCGTTACGGTCAGCTTCTTTTTATCTCCGACATAAATCGTCGCTTTTTCGGGAGAAACCTTAGGCGGGAGCTGGAAATACTTATCGCCGATTCTTCCGTTTATATAATCACAATAGTTGAGCGCACACCAACCGGTGTTGTTCTTATAGGCGGTTTTACCCCAGAGGTAACCTCCGGATAACTTAAAGTCGGAAACCTCAAGAGTTTCTCCGTATCCGATCGAAGCGAGTTTCGTTGAGCTTGTAGCCGCGCTCTTTCTTAAAAGAAGCGAGTCAACGTTTACCTGCCATACTTCATATGTATCGGGCTCACCTTCGGAGTTATCGACCTCCTGACCGTAGTCAGGGTTGCCGTAGCCGATAACGTACCTGTTATCGAGCGAACGGGCGGCATTAGTCGTGTAATGAGTTACGCTTTCGTTTGTGGCGTTACCCTCGATTACATCGAGATAATTTCCGTTTAAGCCGACAAGAATACCCGTATGGGTAGAAACAGCAGAGCTTCCGCCGTCACGGTAGAAAACCACATCTCCCTTTTTAGGAGTATAGCTTCCGCCGTAGTACTTACTGTTATGCCATCTTCCGATAGACTTGAACCAAGCGACCTGAGTACTGCATGAAGCGTACTTTTTAATGGCGCTCTGAGGCACCTTAGCCTGGTTGGCGCACCAGCTTACAAACATAGCGCACCACGGCTGATTTACAAGGCTGGGACTGTACCAGTAACCGTATTTTGTTCCGGCGCTGTTCTCCCTGTATCCAACCTGAGTTCTGGCTACGCCGATAATATCGTTGGCGTAGTTTCCGGTATTCTTGTATGTGTTCGGATATCCTGTCGGATAAGAAGCCGCATCGGCTTCATTACCTACAATCTGCAGTCCTGCGAACGCGGTAAAAATCAGCGTTACAACGAGTATGTAGGCAGCTGTTTTTTTAATTACTTTGTTCATAAACTTTTCCTCTAAATCACAAAAATAAGTTCATCTTATTTTCTTTTCTTAATGTTATTCTAAATTATTTCTTAGATTTTTCCCTAACATTCTGCTTCCTATTACGTCGGCAAAGACATAATTTGAGACTTATTTTTCTATATTGTAACACATTTTTTACCTTCGGTCAACAAAAAATTATTCTTTCGGGGAATTTTCGTAAAACTGTACAAAAAAAGTGCGGATAGCGAAAAGCTATCCGCACCTTGTATAATTTAGGTAAATATATTGTATTTTTTTAACCTTAAAGGTTACGGGAAATTATTTTACCTTAATCTTGATCTTGCCGGCTACGCCGTTCTGAGCGTATGCGTATACATAGCATGTGCCCTTCTTCTTAGCCTTGATCTTACCCTTTGAGGTTACTGTAGCAACCTTGGTGTTAGAGGACTCGAACTTAATAGCTCTGTGCTTCTTAACTGTGCCCTTAGCCTGCTTGGTCTTTGATACTACCTTAACCTTGAATGTCTTACCCTTCTTGAGAGTCTTTGAAGACTTATTGAGCTTGATGGACTTATAGTTAGTAACCTTGCCGCCCTTAGTAGCAACGTGAACTACCTTGGAAGCGGAAACAACCTTATTCTTAGAGTTAACTGCGAGTACAACGTACTTGTAGTATGTGCCCTTCTTTAAGCCCTTCTGAGTGAAGCTTGCGCCTGTTGTTGTCTTGAGAGTCTTGAAGGAGTTGCCCTTACCGCACTTGTTGCCCATTACAACATACTTCTTAGCGCCGCTTACCTTAGACCATGTAAGCTTGTTGGAGTTCTTAGTAGTCTTAGCAACCTTAGCCTTGAGCTGTGAGTACTTGCTTCCCTTAGGATCGCTGTCGTTCTTAGCCTTTGAGATAGCGTTTACAGCAGAATCTAAATCGGGGTTCTTGCTGAAGTCTACCTTAG
>CAZERR010000015.1:0-25144 GCA_964514785.1 uncultured Ruminococcus sp.
ATTTCAGCGTTTCGGTTTTATCCATACTGTAGATATGCGCCGTGGTGTCTTTCGTACTGATTTGGCCCTCTGCCGCGGACACGGTCAGTGGTAAAGCCGCGCTGATAAGGATCAAAAACGCAAGAACCACGCTGATCGGTGATAATACTTTTTTCATTTTTAAAAACCTCCGTAATAAATTTAAACGGCGTTACTGCGTTAAATAGACGCAGTAACACCGTGAAAAACATTTTAGTATTCTTTGAGCATCTTTTTGGCTTTACCGAGGAAGTAAATCTGGAAAATATAGAGGAATACGGTAAAGCAAAGCGATAAGCCCGATAACCATTCAACGAGACTTGAACCGAAGGCTGTAGATTCAGCGCCCAAGCGGATAAAGAAATTCAGAACAAATGTCAATATGTATAAGATAACCAGAGTTATGAGCATATCTTTGCCGTGCTTAACCATATCGGCTCTGTTACATTTTACGGACAGAGCTGTCAGACCTAAGATAAGGAAAATAGTCGCGAGCATATTGCAAATATTTCCCGCTAAAGTCAGCATAGTGTAGAGCCATCCATAGAAACCTGTCTGGTTTGCGAAGAAAGACGCCACAGCTGTAAATACAATACTGAAAAGCACACATAAAATAGCTTTCTTGAAGCTGACCTCATCCTTGCCCGCCTGGAAATAGCCGACAATGCTCATAATTCCCGCAACGGCAATTATAACACCCGCGACAATTACCAAGGCTCCCGTAGCGATAATAAGATTCCCGGAAGTGCTGTTATCAACATTTCCCGAAACTGCGATAAAGCTCAGGATCATACCGATTCCGCCGATCAGGGCGGCGATCAATGAAATAATTTCAGCGTTAAAAATCTTACTAACGCCTTTTGCTGCGTATGGAAATTTCATTTATTTCTCTCCTTAAATTTTTTCATATACACATCTCTATGTATACACATTAATATTATCATAATAAAAGAAAAAAACAACATCTTGTGTCAGAACGACACAACTTTTTTATAAAAGCTCTTGAGTTTTACACTTATTCTTTTTATAATGAATTTATAATTACACATGAGGTAATATATATGAATGAATCCTTTGGCGAAATCTTAAAACGTTTCAGAACCGAAAAGAATTTATCTCAACAGCAGCTTGCCGATATGCTGTTTGTAGAACGCGCCAGTATCGCGAACTGGGAAACAGGAAGACGAACTCCCGACGCTGTTCTGCTGCTTAGAATCGCAAAATGTCTTGATGTCGATGTTAACATATTTATGGAAACAATAGACAACACCGTAGAAGAACCGAACATCATAATGGTTGACGACGAAAAAATAATTCTGAAAGGCGGTATGTCTGTAGTCAGTCATTTACTTCCGAACGCTTCGGTCACAGGCTTTACTTCGCCGACAGAGGCGCTGTCGTTCGCAGGAGCCAACCGAGTGCATTTGGCTTATATTGATATTGAAATTGGCAAGCTCAACGGGCTTGATTTGTGCCGTGAGTTGCTGAAAATCAATCCGCGTACCAACGTTATATTTCTTACCGCCTATTCCGACTACGCGCTGGAGGCGTGGGATACAGGCGCCTGCGGCTTTGCCGTAAAGCCTCTTACAGCCAAACAGGTGCGCGATCAGCTCACAAGACTGAGATTTCCGATAAGGGGGCTGGGGCTATGATGGATTGGACGACATATTTCTCAGCTGTAATCGATATGACTACCTTATTGCTCGGTGTGCTTGGAATACTGATTGCTTTTCTCCTGCGTGATACAGAAAACGAGTGGCGGCAGTTTTACATAGTCTTCTTTTCTGTAATGATTTTAAAAACAGCCGCCGCCCTGTTAGGTCAGTTTGCCGATATGTATTGGAATAACATACCGCTTAAAACAGCGTGTGATTTCCTCGGCATTTTGTTTTCCTCGACAATCATTCCGCTGATTACGCTTTACATCTTACGCTGTTGTTCGCAGGAGCCGCGCAAGTCTTTCCTGTGGAAGCTTATCCTCATCCTTTGGGGATTATCCGTAGCGGCAGCCGTCGGCGACCTGCTGGAGCGTACTCTTTTTGCGGCTCCGACGCTGGACGGCACAGAGCATAAACGCTGGTTGATACTGGGTTATTTGCTTTGTACGGCAATCAGTCTGATTGTATGCTTTGTCGCGGTGATCCGCAGAAGAAAACAGCTTTCAAAGCTCCATATTATACTCATATTGGTTTATTTGCTTGCGCCTGTCTCTTTAATGCTTCTCGCGATGGAGCTGATGCTGTTTATTGATCAGGGAAAACGGTATCTCAGACAAAAGGAAGAAATCGCTAACCAGAAGGTAAGTCTTGCCGTACTGCAAATGCGTCCGCATTTCATCTACAACACAATGACAAGCATTTACTATCTGATCGAGCAGGACGCGGCTAAGGCGCAGAGGGTAACGCTGAACTTCACCAACTATCTCAGAAAGAATTTCACTACGATCGCCAAGGCAAGAACCATCCCGTTTACAGAGGAGCTGGAGCACACAAAAGCGTATTTGTCAGTTGAGCAGGTGCGGTTTGAGGACAAGCTGTTTGTGGAGTTTGATACCGATTACACGGATTTCAGACTGCCTCCGCTGACCATGCAGCCGATTGTGGAAAACGCCGTCAAGCACGGAGTTGACCCCGACCTTGACCCGCTGTATATCACAGTCCGCACACGCGAGGTGAAACAGGGAGCTGAAATAACGGTCGAGGATACAGGCCCCGGGTTCAGCCGGAATGATAATAACGAGCCGCATTTCGCTTTAGGGAATATCCGCGAAAGGCTCGAAATGATGTGCAAGGGAACGCTGACGATCTCCGAACGCGACGGCGGCGGTACCGTAGTTAAAATATTTATACCTTGATTCAGCTTCCGTTACGCTGATTTTAAAATTTTTCCCCTTGGTTTTATTACGAGAATAAGACCAAGGGGATTTTTCATTAAATCATATTTTTACTTTCCTGTTCTTACGTTTAACTATAACGAGAAAAACGATTCCGATTATCACGGACAATATTGCCCAGTAATGTGATAAGTGAAGCGGTCCGAGCTGAAAATACGATACTCTCCAGAACTGCGTAATAAAGCGGTTCTCTCGTCCACTTTGCTTTCTCTACAAACATATTATTTCTCCGTAAATCTAAACTCATGCACTCGTCAACTGAAAGTATAACCGTTATCGGTTAAAGCTTTAAGCGCATTATTAAAGCTTTCTTTTTTTACAAAAACATAATCCGTATTGTACGTTGAAACAACAAAAATACCAATCTTTTCTTCAGCAAGAAAGGATGATATTTTTGCTAAAACACCAATTTGTGAAAAATCAAGTTCGCCCTTTATACGAAATCCTTTCCAGTTATCATCCCGTTTTATCGTTTCAGAGGGAGCATCTTTTGTTTTGCACACGAGGGAGATTTCCTCATCAGTTTTTGAAATGAAAAATAATTCATCGTTCAGTTCAACACCTTCAGTTGTGTATAGTTTACATATTGTAAAATCATAAGGCAGTATTGTCAGTTCCATAATTACCTCTCTAAATTCCGATTTATCTTACTAAATAATACACCAAAAACAAGGCTTTGTAAACCGCAAAGAACCGCCCGTGTCGCATTTATTTTTCTTATTCGAGTACGTTGTTTACTCTTTCGGAAAATCGCGACACGGGCGGATTCTGTTAGCTTTGAGTTTTTTGCATAAACAGCCGTTTTTTGAGAGGTAAAAAGTGACACAAAAACGGCACGAAATTAAACCTCGGTACTTGGCGCTACCGGGGGCTAATGATAACAAAATCTGCATTTGTTGGAGGTTTAAACCTTTCAGACTGTCTATTATTTGAATGCTGCTCTTAATAAAACCCAAACAAAGCGTTGTAAACTATTAACAAATTTCTATATAAATATTTGTAGCATTTATCAATAACAGTTTATCAAAATTTATTGTATAATTACTATGTATAGCTATATGAAACTGTTGTGTTCTGCAAAGCTAATTAAGGGTGATCGTATGATAAGTAAAAAATTTTTGAAAAGGACAAGAAAAGCTTTAGTTCCACTGTTGCTCGTTTTCACGGACACAAACTGCGCGTTATCCGATTCAATCTTAGCGCAGGAGAACGAAACGAATCGCTCAACCCGTTAAAGCAGGGGACTGTTACTATCTCGGCGCCTGCGGATTCGGGTTCTGCAGAAATACTATCGAAGCAAGTTTTTTTGATGTTTTTTTGACTAGGTCATCAAAAAACATCCGCGCATCCGAATTAAAAAAACTGAATATTACGGAGGATAATTATGAGAAGATTAAAACAATCGTTAAGCTTATTTCTGTGTGTTGTATTCGGCTTATCAACCGTTGCGCTGAATGCTCAGGCGGTTAAGCATAAAAAAGAGGTTTCGCTCAACAGGAAAACAATAAAGCTTACCATTACAAAAAAAGGTAATAAAACTTCTTACCCTTCTGCGAAAATCAAGCTGAAAAAGCAAAAGGGCGTTAAAATCAAAAAGACTAAGTATAAGCTTATTGGCTCAAAAAAAGTTGTTACTGTAACAAAATCAGGAAAAATCACCGCTAAAAAAACAGGCAGCGCAAAGATTAAGGTTACAGTAAAGTATACTTATAAGAAAAGGACAAAGAAAAAGCTTTTAACTGCAAGGTAAAGGTAACAAAAAAGGTTATAAAAAATACGCCTGCCGAACCTGCGGAAAAGCCTGAAAATAATCCTACAGATGCTTCTCAGGCTGAAAGCGCGTCAAATCCTGCCGAGGAGACGACATCCGAAACACCGAGCGAGAGTGTTACCGAGTCCGCAGCTGAAACCGACACAACGGCTGACGTTAAGCTGGAAAAGGACAGCACCGAGCTCACAATTCATCAGAATGCCGAAAAGTTGGTTCGTGACACCTGTAATATAAAGGTTAATTCAACGGGCGCCGCGGAAATCGACAGCGTTTATTACAGTTCCTCTGATGAAACTGTTATCAGGGTTGACGATGAAGGTAAGATAACGCCAAAGAAAATGGGCGCCACGAAGGTAAATGTTTTTGTTAACTATTCTGTAAACGGCGAACAGTTTGAAAAGGAATTGGAGTTCAGCGTAAGAGTTAACGTTGATTATAAAAATATTCTAAAAGCTATTACGTTCAAGCGTAATACTCTTGCAACCTTTGTTGGAAACTCCGAGGGTATTTCTCCCTGCTATCAAAGCGATATAGAACTCGACAACGAGTTTTATCTTTGGGATTGCATTAAAGCAACTGCTGCCGACGACAGTATAGTTGAAATCGGTCAGGACGGCTTGCTTATCGGCAAAAAGGAAGGTACAACTTCCGTTACCATAGAGTCGACCGACGGCTCAAATCTTAAGAAAACAGCCACTTTAAAGGTATACAAGAACGGCGCGGAAATGCTTGCTCAGGATGATTTATACAACAGCGAGCGTTACAGCTTTTTACCCGAAGTTATGAAGGACTGGACCGAGGAAACGAAACAACGCTATATAGACAGTGAAGGAAACGTAAAATGGAGCCTGTTCTCTCAGGCGGATATCGAGTACAAGGCTAACAAGGCGAAGCTTATAGAGGAATTCAGCCACATAGAAAAGCAACCGGACAATACCTCCGAGGACGTTCTCGCCTCAATACTCTCAACCGCTAAACAAACACGAGAGGGTAAAGGCGATAAAGAATTCTTTAATATAATAAAAAATAAACTGACGGATAAAGTATTAAGCGTCAAGTCCTTAGATGAGCTTTTGAAGCTTTGCGGCGAAATGGGTCATAACGGTATTTCAAATCTGCTTGACTCAAGCACTTACTTCAGAAAGGCGATAAACGAGCAGCTCGCTTCGAATATTGAGGACGGAACAGCTCAGGCTACAGACGAGGAAGTTGCAGTCGAGTATAAATACTATCCCATAATATATCCGATAAATATATTTAGCGTTAATTATTCGGAAAATAATAAAGCAGCAGCGCGTAAATATTTAGACGAATTACTGGAGCTTATAGGCGTAAACGACAGCAAGCTTTCAGAAAGCGTTTTTAAAATCTCGTCCGAAATCGCCGTTTTGGAACAAGATAAAGCCGACTGGAACGACGAAGATCAAAACAAGGGAGCTCCGAGCAAAAAAGAAAAATTCTCAGAAATAGATAAACAATATCCGA
Source organism: uncultured Ruminococcus sp. (assembly GCA_964514785.1). GTDB lineage: Bacteria > Bacillota > Clostridia > Oscillospirales > Acutalibacteraceae > Ruminococcoides. The sequence goes on from CAZERR010000015.1 coordinate 6,171, forward strand.
ATCTGAAATTAAAGGATTATATTACAAAAGTCGGCTACGACCTAAACAACGACGACTATATTTATCTTGCGGAAAACAACACATTTAAATACTTAGATAAACATTTTGAAAACGAAGACGATCTTGACGCGCTGAAGGCTTACACCGCGCTATGCGTTTTGAGCGGTTTGCATTATTATACTCGCACGGGTATAGAGCTCGATTACCGTTTCCAGAACGCGGGAGATCCCGAAAAGATTACCGAGGAGAATATAAACGATTATATTGAGGAAAGACAGAAGTATTTCCTCGATAATATCCAATACGAAATTCCGTGGGATGTAGACCATGTTTATACAAAACGTTATTACAGCAAAACCTATAAAGAGGAATTCGAAAACCTTGTTAATAAATTTGTTGAGGAATACCGTACGGCTATTTCGGAATCATGGATGAGCGATAAAGCCAAGAACAATATGCTCAAAAAGCTCAACAAAACTAAATTCAACAACGCTTTTCCGAACGAAGATGAATATAAGCTTCTTACGGTACGCGACGACCTTGTTACTGCCGAGGAAGGCGGAAACTTTGCCGATAACCTTATATGTCTTAGAAAATACAAGGCGGATTTAATGAGACTGACCGTAGGCAAAAAAGCAGGCGAGTATACATGGTGGGCTCCAAGCAGAAGCGTAGATTTATTGACCTTTGCCCCGTGGACAAACAACGCCAGCTTTGACTGGATCAGAAACCAAGCGTTCTTCGCTCACGTCGGAATAAGCACATTATTCAAAAGCAACCCCGATAAGGACGAAAAAATCGATGTTCAGAATATTGCCTATATGTCCTGTACGGTAGGCCACGAAATCGGCCACGCCTTCGATAATCTCGGAAGCTGCTTCAATGCTGACGGCAATATACAGAATCTCTGGTCAAACGATGATAAAGAAATATATAACAAAAAAGTTTCTTCTCTCGCGGAATTCTACGAACACTCGTTAGCGTATCCCGATTGGGATAACAAAAAAGCGCTGTATCAGAACGGTATGAATGTTGTCGGCGAGGCTATGGCGGATCTCGGCGGAACGGAGATCGCGCTTCGCATCCTAAAGAAAACCTATCCGAACGATGACGCGAAAATCCGCCAGTTCTATAAATACACCGCTCAGATGTGGTTGAACACTTCAATGGACAACCTTTCCGGCGACGCGCTTGATGTTCGTATCGAAAACGAACATCCCGCTTACAGACTGAGAACAAACAACGTTGCCTCTATGATGGAAGATTTCTACAGAGTTTTCGACGTAAAAGAGACCGACGCTATGTATGTTGCTCCCGGGGACAGAGTGGAACTTTGGTCAAAGGCTCAATAAGAAATCGCAAGCCCTGCATCAGCGTAATCACCAAAGGCAAATAAATATATACTACTAAAATAAAGAAAAGCGTCCGGGCGTCCGGGCGCTTTTTCTGTGAAAGGGAACTACGATCTCGTAAATGCCCCTCAAAATTATAATGATAAACAGATATACGATCATTTTAATGAAATCCCTAATATAAAACAATTAAAGTCCCTTGGTTTTATTCCGAGAATAAATCCAAAGGACTTTTTCATAATTTAACCTCGCATATCCCGATTGATATTCCGCGATATCAAAGTTTAACGGGCAATTAATTTCAAAAATCTTTTTTCGTTCATCTGTTCATTTGTTATATATTCTCCGTTATAAAACAGCGCATAGGTTGTTATCGGCGTAGGAGCGTTTTGCGCTTGCTCCTTATTCATTATATGTATCGCTTTAAACGGTATATCATTCTCTTTTGCGGTCTGCTCTACGATCGGCACATATTTTGCGTTAAACGGACACTGGTTGGTATAATACAGAACATATCCTGCGTCATCAATATGCGGATGTTTCGCACACTCTTTAAATCTCGGTTTATCAACGTTGTCCGAAAACGGAAAAAACCAAAGCTGAATACCGTTATCCGCTTCATCGCATACTTCGAACCCTTTATATTTCAGAAACTTCGGATCTGCTAAGAACGGCTTTTTCTTCGCGGCACACAGTATACACAATCCTTTTTTTCCTTTCTGCTTACTGTCGTCTATGCACGCTTTGAGCAAATCATTGGAGTATCCGTGTCCTTTGAAAGAACCTGATACCCACAAGCAATCTATGAACATATAACCGTCTGCATCAATCGGATTCCACGCGTTTTCTGCGGGTATGTACTCAATGAAGCATTTGCCTCGCTGCGTGCTTTTCAGGAACACAAGACCATCATCAAACCGATCCGCAAGCCATGTCTTTTTTGATGACACCTGAACATCTTTGTTGTTGGAGATCGCGCAACAGATATGCTCCTTCTCCAGATTTTCCTTAGTAACCTTGATATATTCCATAATCAATATCCTCCCAATAAAGGCGCGCGTGCGGTACGCTTTTCGTTACTCATCGCTCATTCGGGTTTTTCTATGTTTTCATTATACAATATCCGTAAATCAAAAATCAATATTTTTCAACAAACCGTAAGCTGTCAATCGGTTGCCGAAGCCATTATTACCACAAATCGGTCGAGGGGTTTGTCGTAAACCGTAAGACACAGCGTGCCCCACCACTCGTGGCCGTCGTCAAAATAGTCCGACCATTCCGTGCTCCATTCGTATACTTCGAGCTCATCCGTTCCTTTCGGGAACAAAGCTGAATTAACGCGCACAAAATCTTTTCCTGTATAACAGTTTTTATGGGGCGGATTTAGAAAAGCTTGTCGGTAATTAAGCCTTCCTCTGCGGTATTCTGATGAAAACATCTCACCGGCTTCTATAATTTTGCCCAACGCTTGACCGGGATCACCCTCCCATTCACTGCAAATTCTGCCGTAAGCGGTTTTAAGCGCCTTGCGGTGCGATTCGTAACCGTAATACCGTTCATTCTTAACAATGCAATAATCAACAACCAAATCGGGATACTCCGCTATCAATGAATAAAAAGGATCCTGATCCTCTTTCGGCACTTTTTTCGGTTTGTCAGTCAGGCGGTTATGCTCAAACTTTGCCGCGTTTTGTAATTCCTGAGCGCATACTGTATCAGCCATTAAAACGCTCCCGGAGAGCGTATCACGGACAATTGTATCAACGAGCGCCTTGCGGCTGCTGTAGCCATACGGGACAGCCACTATCGTGTACCACTTTCCGGGGTAATCCCACTTCTCCTGAAAATAGTCCTCGATCGGATGGCGGTCAACTACCTGCGTGATGTTCGGTCGTGTTTTTTGAACGATCCCCAGCGCTCCCTTATGAATCTCCTCGCGGAACTCAGCCGCGTATTTTAAATCCTGTTCGCTGTATTTTGACATAACGATCCCTCTGATGATTATTGATTTACAAAGCCCCTGTTCCGCCGTTTAAAAGCATTTCTGCCCGTTACCTATTCAAAACAGCTTTTGCCGTCGGGGCTCCCGACTTAATGATACACCATAAACATACCATTGTAAATTGTTTGGTTTATTTTATTGACAACGAACTTCCGACTAATATATAATCTGCTTAATAATGAATAATCATATAAAGATACTTAAACTGAAAACTGTAAAAAGTTTTTTATTACCGATTTTTCTCACAACATGCCAATTAAGTGTTTTATACAATATTATCCAGCGCTTTTTTATAGTTTTTCTACGATTCACTTTAAATGTTTTCAGTCAGGATTCTTTCCCATATTTGTTAAATCAATCTATTGACTTACTTATAAAACAATGTATAATAAACATATAGAATAGATAAGGAGAATTTGTTATGGATAAATATAACAGCTTTGATTGTTTTACCGATAATTCATTTGATCCCGACGAATGGAGCGGAACAATACTGATAGATTTTGATGATATAAAATATGCTTTAGATTCGCTGAACCTCGTTGGGCGGAAGATAAGAGGCTTAAAATTTATAGGCGGTGAATATACTTATTCTCTCGGAGATTCAGGGAGCGAACCGGAATATGATGATACCGATATTCTTGAACGCTGCTCGTCAATAGACGCTCCCTTGATCATATTTTTTGAGGACGGCGATCAAATTGAAGTATTTGCACCTGAAGAATCGGTATTCAGACTCTCAATGAACCGTATACCATATGATACAGAAGATGAATTTCAGATCCATAATATGGATGCGGATATATTATACGCTCCGTGCAAGGGTTGTATCGTAACCGATGTTGAAATCGGTGATTATCACTCGGAAAACATTGAGTTTAAAGACAATTATCATCCTGTCGGAAACCATTTAGTGAAGTATATAACTTTGCGTTTTAACGACGGAAACGGACTAAAGCTATACGGCGGTATGAATTTCTTTGAAATCGAATACGTTAATCGTGACAATAGTTTAAACAAAATCCCGTATTCACAATTAAAGGAAGCTGTAATTTACGAGGATTAACTATTTTACTTGTTAAAACAGAAAAACTCATGTAAAGGTTAACAAGAAATCGCGCGCACTTTAGTGCGTGCGATTTCTTAGGTTATTGCTCGTTTCTGCAAGAAAGAAAGCAAACTTGCGTTTGCTTTCTTTTTTTTAAGCGTAACAATAAAAAACACTCCTAATTTACCCCTCTACGAGCCCTATTCTGTAATTCAGATATTTATTTTTAAATTTGCGAAAAAATCAACTCAAAAAGTATTAATTATTATAGTCCCGAAGGGATATTGTTATAAATGAAAAGCACAGAAAAAAGGAGAAATTAAAATGTCAAAAAACGAATTAAATAACAACGTAATTATAAACACACATAACAACGCAGTTAAAACTATTGACAAGTGCCCCTATTGTACAGGAAATTTAAGGCGAAGCAATGATCGCACAAGCTATCTTTGTGAATATTGCGGACGTACTTTCTACATAAATGTTGATGAGCGTTCTTCTATTCAAAAGATAAACAATGCCGAAACACACTATCATAATTTTCATGATATTCCTAAAGCAATAGAATGCTATCTGGAAGCTTCCGAACTGAACCCCGGAGATTATCGCTGCTGGTTCGGTTTAGCGAAAGCGAGCACCGATAATTTCACCGACCTTTCTTTATCCACATCTGAAATAAATAAAATCGAGACCGAATACATATTCAGGGCATTAAGAACCTCAGATAGTGAAATCGAGAACTCAATCCAAACAACCTTTAATGAATACAAGAAAAAGGTTTCAGCTCGAATCGAACACGACAGATCGGAATTGAACAATCGTATCACCAGCTATAACAATAACCGAACAGGACTTGAAAACAGAATAAAAAATGTGAAGAACTCATTAGAAAATCACCGAACCAAATCGAGAGAACTGGAAAATGCCAACACATCGCTGAACAAAAAAATAAAAGACCCCGATAATTATGACGGAGGAATGGTTTTAGGCTTTATCGGTTCCATAATCGCGACATTAATTCTGGGAAAACTGCTGTTTTTCACAACTGATAAAAGCTGGGACTTTTCTACGCTTTTCGTCGGAATCCCGTTCATTGTAGCTGCTTTCGGACTTATCTGCACCTCGCTCTATATGCTGATTATGACTATAGGAAACGCCGCAACTAAGGGAAGCAACTCCAATCTCAGAACGAAGATAACAAACAACAATCAGGACTTGAGTGTTTTAGCCTCAACAATAAAAACCGAGGAAACTTTGCTGTCCGACCTCATGAGTGAATTATCTTCTATCAATCAGGATATAACTGCGTCAAAAAACAAATGCGACGCATTATAACGGACGTATAAAAAAACCGAGAGATGAAAAAAAATACTGTTTTGAATTTCACATTTCATAATGATTAGTTTTATAAATAACCGCCATGGAGTATAAGCGTACACCGGATGAAAAGCAAAAACCGGACATATCACAACGATATGTCCGGTATTCTTATCTGACTGTTCATAAATTCATCTCATATTTCCTCTTTGAGATTTCTTATCATTCTAACGCAGTCAAATGCCCAGCTTTTAATGACCTCACTGTCAGTTTTTGTATAGCCGAGCTTTTCATAAAAGCCAACGGCGACTACACGGCTGTCAATTCTGATTTCGCTGTAGCCGAGCTCGCGTATCCATTTTTCTGCTTCCCTGATGACCAGACTGCCAAGACGCTTGCCGCGGTATTCAGGCAGAACAACCACCCGTCCGAGCAGAACACGCCTTTCACTCAATTCGTAAAAGCGGCAGGTTGCGACAGGGTAATTGTCGTCAAGGATGATTATGTATTTACTTTCGTTTCCGTCGTGCTCGTCAAACTCATCTCTTAGAGAAATATGATACTGACGGTTCATACCCTGAATCCTGACGGAATACGCTCCCGCGCGCTGCCATTCTTCGCTCGCGCGCATTATTTCAAAATTATTCAACATTATTCTCCTTATTGCCGGCGTAAATCCTTCTTACAGTCTCAGCATACGCCTGAAGATTATTAATTAAAAATGTCCGTAGTACAGCTCGATTAACTAAGTAAATAATACACTAAAAATTTCTTTTTGTAAACCGTCGAAAAATGCAGTTTTCTTTATGATCAGGCGATAGACAAACTAAAGTTGATATGATATACTTTTTACAGCAAACCTGATTTCAAATAAAGGAAAATGCGATATGTTTATTGATGAAGCGCTTTATATTAAAACGAAAATCCTCAATGATACGGCGGAGAAATACGAAGCGTCGGTCCAAACCTTTCCTGCAAAAAATTACCTCGGGGAATTCTACGATTTTTACGAAATAAAAAACAGAAACCAACAGCCCGTTATCTATAAAAAATCTTTTCCGGAGGCATTAAAGGAGGTTTGCGGCGACGATGCCTATCAGCCGCTTGCCGATAAAACGAAAAGTCTTTTCGGTGCGCCGAACCGCGTTTTACTGTTTGAGGACAGCGGAAGGCTGACCGATGAGATGAGCAACGCAGATTCAGCCGCGCCGTTTTACATTGTTTTTGACTTTATGTTCTGTGAATATAAGGACTTTACCCTCCTGTTTATCAGCGGGACCAACAACTGATTTTCGAGGTGAATTATGGCGAATATTACCGATATACATTGTACCGGATGCGGCTCTCCGGCGCATTTCAACATTATAAAGCAAACGTATCTTTGCGACTACTGCGGAGCAACGGTTGAAATCAGCGAAGCTCTTAAACAAAAGCAGGGCTTCCGTAAGCTTCGCGCAGACAGGTTAAGAAACGAATTAAAGAAATTCAACCTTTATTCCGCTTCGTGCAGCGGTTGCGGCGCTACGGTAGTTTTCGAGGAAAACGAAGCTCTTTCAAACTGCGCGTTTTGCGGACGGAGTCTTGTGCGCAAGGAGTATCTTGATACAGACGGACTGCCGGAAAGCATAATTCCCTTCTCGATCACTCAGGACGAAGCATCTCAGCACTTAAAGGAATGGTGCGATAAAAACAAGGGCAAGCCGGAAGCAAAAGCACTTAAAAAGCTCCTTTCTGAGCTCAAGGGCTTCTATCTTCCCTATGAACTTGTACGAGGTCCGGTTCATTTAAAGGTATCGCGTATGAACAGTCAAAGCGTCTACTGCTGCGAAGGCTTTTTAAACGATGAATTCGTAAACCGCTCAAAGCAGCTTGACAACCTGCTGCTCGACGCGATGGAGCCTTTTGATACGGAAAAAATGGTGGAGTTTGACTTTGCTTATGTCGGAGGTCACCGCGTAAAAATCTCCGATATTTCCGACGACGACTTACGGTCGAGAATCGAGAGCGAAGCACGCTCATCATACACTCCCTCGGTAAGAAGAACGCTGGAATCCCACGCGGTAGATGTAAGCGCCGATGCAGGCTCAGCGGTAAGATACCCGGTTTTACTGCCGGTATACTATATATGCGAGGGAAATATTATGGCGGCGGTTAACGGTCAGACCGGAAAAGTAAGCGTCCGCGCAAAGAAAGAATCTCACTATCATTTCCTGCCCTGGTGGTTTAAAGCGATTATCGCAACCTTAGCGTTAACCGCAGCGGCGTTCGGAGCCTTTTATTTGTTCGGGCTCGAGCTTGCAGGCGCGCTTTATATAAGCGCAATGCTCGGGTTCTTCTTATTCGTTGTTTCAATATGCGTTTTCAGCGATACAACAAAAAATAAATTCTCCGTGGAATCCGGCAGAAAAATATACAACTCGGGAAAACAGACCTTCCGCCGCGAGAGAGGCGGACTTGTCCAGAATGAGGAAATCCTTAAACGCAAGGTTAAAAACCCGGTGTATTTCAGCGATATAAACGGCACCCAACAACCCGTGGAGCTGCGTTTTACCACACCGGTAAGAATCATCAGAATGATTCTTCTCAGTTTAATTGCGCTGTTTTTCCCTGTATTTCCTGCGCTTTTGATAAACGGCTTCAACTTCTCGATGATCAACTTAGGCGGCTCAGCCGTATGGTTCTGTTTAGCAGTACCGTTAGTCCCGGTTTTTCTGCTTAATTTCGGGATAGTCCGGCTTCACGATAATCCGTGGATTTATTACCGCACGGACAGCGGAAGGAAAAAGCGTTACAGAAAGAAAACCCGGCATAAAATAAATAAAGAGACAGTCAAGGATATTCTTATGGTGGTATTTGTACCGCCTGCAAGCCTTGCGGTATGGTTCGGCATAATCAGCTTCTGCGTTATAGTCTACCTTACCGCCGGGTATGACGTTTAAACAAAATGATAACGGCTCAGAACCTTTGCGGTTTTGAGCCGTTGTTTTTACATTGTCTATGATTTAAATCTCGCCTGTAAGCTGAACCGTGACCGGTCTTGCGTTAAGCGCGGGAATAACCTTATCCGTTAAATCCTCGGTTTTAAAGCGCAGGGAGCTCGTATTCACGCAGGGATGACATCCGAAATACTCCTCTTTAAGTACATCCTCGTCTATCACCAGCTGAACGCGTTTCTCCTTATCGTTCATCAAGCCCAGAACCGATACACTGCCGGGATATAAATCGAGCAGCTCCTTCATAAAGCTCTCGTCCGCGAAAGACAGCCTGCTTATTCCCATCTGTTTACTTAGCTCCTTAGTTTTAAAGGGTTTATCTCCGGGCATTATAAGCAGGTAGAAATTTGTTTTCTGACGGTTGCAGAGGAAAAGGTTTTTGCATATCCTCACGTTTAAGACAGCGTCAATCTTTTCGCAAGCCTCCATAGTGGTCGCGGGCTCGTCGGGATGGTCGGTTCTTTCATATTCTATTTTTAGATCGTCAAGAAAACCATAAACCCTGATTTCACGCTCCTGACGATTTTCTTTATCCTTAGGCGAACCTTTTAAAAGCTCCATAAACATTTCACCTCACATATCTTACCTTACTTATATCGATATCGTCCGCAGTTTTGGCGGCTGGATATTCCACGGGGATACCAAGCCCGAGGACTCCGACTATACGGTATTTATCAGCAACGGAAAGGATCTCCCTGGCGTTTTCCTCGGCGCTTTTTCCGTTAATATCCTCCCTCAGATGATACTGAACCCAGCAGTTACCGATGCCCTGTTCGGTTGCCGACAACATCATATAAGTCAGGGCGATCGAGCTGTCCTCTATCCATGTATCCGACTTTTCACTGTCGGCGAAAACAGCGACGGCGGCCGCCGCCTCCGCGAGCAATCCGGCGCCGGCTTTTTTAGCCTTAGACAGCTTTAAAAGGACATCCTTATCCGTAACCGCAACGAGTTCACAGGGCATACGATTACGGCTTGTCGGCGCGAGAAGCCCTGCTTTAAGTATATTATCGAGTTTATCGGCGGGGAGTATTTCCGCCTTATATTTTCTTACGCTCCGTCTTTTCAGCATAATATCAATCAGTTTCACAGCGTTCTCCGTTTCTTTCTTTATTTTCTCTAATCATAACAGAAAAAAACCTCGTTGTCTACAGAAAAGATCCTTTTATCAAAAAGGTGGAAAATAAACGATTAAATATATACAAGTGAAAAAAACTATGATATAATATATTCATAAAAGTTGAGAGGAGATTTAGATATGAGCAGTTTTATTCTTTCTTGTGAATCTACAGTCGATATGCCCTTTGAGTCGGTAAACAGCCGTGATATCCCGGTACTGTTTTATTCCTACACCGCCGGTGGAAAGGAATACGCTGACGATATGGACCGCGACCCCGAAGCCTTAACTAAATTTTATGAGCTTCTTATGCAGGAGATTCCGTCCACCTCTCAAATTAACGAGTTCCAGTATGTCGACTTTTTTGACGAGCTTCTTAAGAAAGGCGATGTGCTTCATATTGTATTCGGCTCGGGAATGACAAAGTCGATACAGGGCGCCGAAGCTGCCGCTTTAAAAATGAGAGAAAAATATCCTGAGCGAAAGCTTATTCTTATAGATTCGCTGTGCAGTTCATCGGGCTATGGTATGCTTGTTGACGGAGCGGCCGATTTGCGCGATGAGGGCAAGACTATCGATGAGGTCGCCGAGTGGGCGGATAAAGCGCGCCACAGGATTCATCACCAGTTTTTTTCGACCGATTTAAAATACTTCCGCAGGAGCGGACGTATGTCGGGCGCCGCGGCTACCGTCGCCAATATACTAAACATCTGCCCCATTTTAAAACTCGACGCCGCGGGAAAGATCGTCGCCTACGATAAGGTGCGCGGTAAGAAAAACGCTATCGCATACATAATGGATAAGATGGCTCAGCATGCGGACGGCGGCGAGGACTACAGCGGCAAGGTTTTTATCTGCCACTCCAACACAATCGAGGACGCAAAAGAAACAAAAAAAGCTATTGAAAAACGCTTTAAGAAGATCGACGGCGAAGTGCGGATTTTCAACATCGGTACTATTATCGCCTCGCATACAGGTCCCGGAACCGTAGCGGTATTCTTCTTCGGCGATGAAAGAGATTAAGTTTAAGGCCGGCTTTTTGCCGGTCTTAATTGCTTTATAAGAAACGGGCAGTTTCTTACCATTCTAAAACGAGAGGTGAAAGAAATGTTTGACTTTCCGACAGGCGGTATGCCTCAGATGTGCGGAGGGCTTTCTCAGCATATCAACAACGACGCTCCTAAAACCATCGAGTCGCGCGATATGATTTTCTTTTCGGCACAGAGCTCGTTTCGAACTCTCGTATCAAACTGCCCGATAAAAGAAGAATATGCGTGGATCGACTTTATCTCGGTATACGCGGTTAAGATAAACGACGGAAGCTTCCTCTGTCTTAACGCGCGCGACGCTTACGAAAGGCACGAAAGCGTATGGGCTTTTGTTAAGAAAGATATTTTTCCGAAGCTTGCTGATATGGTAATCAGCGCAAGATTTGCTGAAAAGAACGGTATCTACAGATTTATCAACGGACTTCCGCAGAACTTCGGCGGAGAGGTTCACGCCGGCTACGCCAGCGGCGAAAAGCTGGGTTTTTCCGACAACCAGACTCCTGTTTTTTCAAAGCAGCTCGGCACAGAACTCTACGAGCTTTTTAGCGAAGCTATGAAAGCCGAGCACTTACCGCTCCCCGACGCTGAAAAAATCACCGGGGTAAAGCTTTACGAAAAAAACAGCTCCGGCTATTCGAGCGCGGAGCTTAAGAAAAATCCAGACGGCAGCTATACGCTGTTGAGGACGTATAAGTTTGAGGCCCCTGAGCCTCACGAGTACATAAAAGAGGCCGGCGCAGAGGTAATAGAAAAAATCAGAAAGATCGCGGCTTCCTGCGCCGTGATGATGTGGGATAAATTTCCTCAGCGCGAGTATCAGTCGATAATTCAAAAATCGCTGACCTTCACCCTTTCGGACGGCAGCAAAATAACCGTACCCGACGACAGGATTTCACCTCTCCCCCTCTCAAACGCTTTTTACTCAATCGAGCGCGAGCTTATTTAAAGCTGTTCGAATCGCAAAAATACAAACTGTATCTATTTAAAACGCGGCACTATCCAAGTGCCGCGTTTTCATTTCGTACGTTTTTAGTTTTAAAAGCAAATTGCAAACGAAATCACATCATTCTTAAGCCTTATAATAAACTTGAATTTATGCAGATCCGCAATAGATTTTACGATAGAAAGCCCGAGCCCGTTGCCCTTACTGTTGCGGCTTTTATCCTTACGGAAATACGGCTGAGTGAGCTTTTTCAAATCCTCCTTGGTGAGGTTATCGCACGGATTTGAAACCGTAAGTGTTTTTCCGTCAACATTCACTTCAATTACGCTTTCGGGCGCGGAATAAAGCACAGCGTTTTCTACGAGATTTTCAACCGCCTGCTTAATTAGCCCCCTGTCGGCTTTAACAAGGTTATCGCCGCTTCGGGAAAGATTGATTTTCTTATCATCAGGCAGCTTTACAAAACCATTCGCCACAGCTTCAACCATCTCATATAAATCAAACTCGCTTATGTTAAGCCGTGTGCTGTAGGAGTCGAGCTTGCTGAAATTAAGCATTCTGTGAACCAGGGAATTAATATCCTCGGTCTGCTCTAAAATTTTATCAAGGTATTTATCGCGCTCGTCCGCGTCTATATCCTCCTGAAGACTGTAAGCGTAGCCGCTTATAACAAACAGCGGGGTTTTGATATCGTGAGCAAAGGCGTTGGTGAATTCAACCCTCTTATGCTCCTCGATAATCTGAGTCTTAACGGTTTTCCATATCATCAGACACAGTATCACCGCAATAATCAAAAAGAAGGCGAAAATCACGGCAAAGTTTATCATCAGCTCATCCTTATAGAAATCAAAGAAGTTGATTTTTTTAGCGTACTGAAACATCCATGTTTTTTTCATATTGTAGTACGAGCCGTAATCGTAGTCCTGATTATTCGACACATAAATAATGCTCTCGGGGAAACCCGCGGACACCGTAATCGAGGACTCCTTCTGCTGCTTTTTATCAACAAACGATATAAGGTCTTTTTGATACGCTTTATTCAGCAGGAAGTCCGCCGGAATAACGTTGCGGCTCGTATCGCTGCTCTTAAAAACAGCAGCCTTCTTGATTCTGTTTTTTTCGAGGTCAAAGGTACATACTTCATCGTCAAGTGTAAATCGTTTATCTTTACCGTCAACCAGCACGATTTTCATTGTAAGCGGGACAATATATATCCCCCTAAATTGACAGCGCGTACAAATAAGCTCATAATAATTGCCGTTTTTCGGGGCGGCAGTAAGCAGTTTTTTTATAGCTTTAAACTCACCATCGGTAAGAAGACCGCGAATCGAATCGTAATTTATTAGCCCGAAGGCAGCGAGGTTATTATCCGTAGCTCCTTTTATTATGTAACGCACTCCGACTGTTTTTTGAGTATCGACAATAACCTCGTTAGTGCTCAGATCGGTTATTATCATATGGGAATTGAAATTCTCATTCCCCTTTTTTTCGTCATATATCAGATTGAATCTATCAAAAAAGAACTTATCAATTTCACTGAAATCGCTATAAACAATATTCATATACTCCGTAAATACCGACAGGTTGGTGAGCTCCTCACTTTGGAGCTTATATTTCTGGACATTCAGAAACACCACGCAGAATACTGTAGAAACAGTCAGCCACACTGCGGTCATAATCAGGGTAATACGCCGATACAGCTTATTGCGTTCTTTTTTTAAGCGTTTTTCCATTTAACAATCCTCAACCTTATATCCGCGTCTTATAACGGTTTTAATCAGCTTTCCGTTTGCGCCGAGCGCCTTTCTTAAATTTCTCATATGGGTATCGAGCACCCGTATATCTGTGTCATTATTATAGCCCCAAACGATATCCACAAGCTTATCGCGGCTTATTACCCTTACTTTATTTTCAATAAGTACCTTCAGGATAGAATACTCCCTTGCAGTAAGCTTAACCTCCTCGCCCGCGCTTATTACAACGCCGTTATTAGGATTTAAGGAGAGGCTTCCCGCGGTAAAAACCTTTGAACGAACGAGCCCCTTAGAGCGCTTTATGAGGGCGTTTACCTTTTCATACAACACAGGAAGCGGAAATGGCTTTACGACATAATCGTCACAGCCGAGCGCATAGCCGTTTAAGATATCGCTCTCGTCGGTACGCGCCGTTATAAATATAATCGGGACATCGCTCTCGCGGCGGATTTCACGGCAAATCTCAAAGCCGTCAAGCTCCGGAAGCATAACGTCTAAAAGAAGACAGTCATAGTGATTCTCGTATGCCTTCTCAAGTCCGAGCTGACCGTTTCCGGCTACCTTGATTTTAAAAGCGTCTTTCTCTTTTTTTGTAAAATAGTTAACAATAAGTTCGCTTATGTTTTTATCATCCTCAACAAGTAAAATACGGTACATAATCTCATCTCCCGATTTAATTATATATGACTTATCTGAAGACTGTCTATAGATATTATAATGACAGATCAAAAACTTTGCAAGATTTTTTGATTTAGGATACAGCGTATTAGTGATAAGCTTTAAACTACCGGACAGACAAAGCGGTCTGCCCGGCAGAAATCATTAAAAGCCTTATTTTACAATTTTCACCGTTACAGTTACTCCAACGGTTTTTTTCTTATATTCCTTATTTCCTTTTGCCGTTACACTAAGCGTAACTTTATAAGTCCCCTTAGGCGTATCTTTCCTTACTAAGAGTTTGGTTTTATTTTTTACGCTGAAATACTTTTTGTAATCTATCTTTAATTTTTTTTATGATTAAAGTTTTAACCGATCCTTTTGCATTGATAATATCTAAAACAGTTACTTTTTTTTTCCTTCGAGCCTTTCTTATAGATTATAACACATAAGCTTTAAAATGTGGCTTTTACAACGCAGCATTATTCAAAAATGTTGCATAAATTTTAAACCTTAGTTTTAGGCAAATTGACAAAAAGACAACTCGCCTCCGCGGTAATACTCTTTTTAAAGGCAAAAAGCGGCTCAGGCTTGCCTGAACCGCTTGAACTTATTTCTTTCTAAAACTCCTTATAAAGTATCTCCTGAATAATAAACTTCGGGCGGTGCTTGCTTTCGAGGTATATCTTACCTATGTACTCACCTACTATTCCGAGCATAAGAAGCTGCATTCCGCCGAGTCCCCACAGCGACACGCTCAAGCTCGTCCAACCGCTGACTGTGTTTCCGAGGAAGAACTGTACGATAATATAAATCAATATTATAATCGCTACAATAAACGCAATTATTCCTAGAAAAAGCGATATCCTCAGCGGTTTTACCGAGAACGAGGTTATTCCGTCGAACGCGAACGATAGCATTTTC
The DNA here is from genome assembly GCA_964514785.1 of uncultured Ruminococcus sp. Classification (GTDB taxonomy): domain Bacteria; phylum Bacillota; class Clostridia; order Oscillospirales; family Acutalibacteraceae; genus Ruminococcoides. Next base: position 21,327 of record CAZERR010000015.1, read on the forward strand.
TTCAGCGGATACTTCGACTCCCCTGCAAGACGCTCGGCGCGCTTATACTCAACTATCGCGCTCGGAAAGCCGATCTGAGGCACGATACCGCGCAGGAATACGTTTACCTCTCCGTACTCGAAAAGTCCCTCTAAGGCGCGCTTGCTCATCAAACGATAGTCGGCGTGGTTATTCACGATATCTACGCCTAAAAACTTCATAAACTTATAGAAGCCCTGAGCCGTATGGCGCTTAAAGCCTGTATCCGTATCGCGGTTATTGCGCACGCCGTACACAACATCGTTGCCCTCGTAGTATTTGTTAACAAATTCGGGTATAACATTTATATCGTCCTGCAAGTCCGCGTCAAGGGTGATCACCATATCCGCGTACTGTTTCGCGACGGAAAGTCCGGCGAGCAGTGCGTTCTGATGACCTTTATTGCGGGATAAGTTTATTCCGACGAACATATCTATATTGGCGTGGTACTTCTCAATAAGCCTCCATGTGCCGTCGGAGCTTCCGTCGTTAACGAACGCGATTTTACTCTCGGGCGCGATTTTCTTATTGATTATCATATCCGCCATTATTTTATAAAGCTGTTTTGAGGTTTCGGGAAGAACCTCCTCCTCGTTATAACAGGGTATTACAAGCCATAATTTATCCATATAACCTCCTTGATTTTTCCTTATCTTATTTTCTTTTTAAACTGATTTCCGCATTTCGGACATCGGATAGTATGCTCTCCCTTAACATTTTTCACCCTAAGCTGAGCCTTGCACGCCGGGCATTTATAGTAACGGTGAGTTCTTCCGTCCCTGAATTTGCGGTATGTGATCTTGAAAAAATCCTTTACCTTAATTATAGCAGGCTTAAATATATCGTTCTCGCGCGAGCGCTGATAGCAGTTACGGGACAATACCCTGAAAACAAAGTATATCAGCAGCGCCAGAGAAATAAACTGGAGCGTGATCCTTACAGGAAAATTAAAGATAAAGCGCGAAACTAAATTCAGCACGGCTGACACAATTATCAGCACGATACCGAGCTCATCAAAGCCGTATCTTCCGCGCATAAATTCCTGTAATTTATATAAAAAGCCTTGCATCAAATCATCTCCGGTTAGTAATATCCGAAATCCATCATATCATTATTATAACAAAACTACAATGTACAAATCAGCGATTTTGCGAAAAAGCCGACAGCCGCTCCATCGTAAGCAGTCCGAAACGTTCCTGGACGCTGATATCGGGCGACTCGCTGCGGTAAATCTTATAGCTCGTTACGGGAGCGCTTATATCCTCGGAAAAATTCACCGCGCTTATCGCTATAAGCTGGATCAGCACCGCTACGGCTATAACCGCGAGCTTGGCGGTTATTTTCAGTCGGTAAAAAGGGAAGATTTTATGCCCGATAATCAGGTTGATCATCATCGGCAGCGCAAACACGATAACAAAAAGGATCTTGCCGTTAAGCGCGCCAAAAAGCTGCTCAAAGGTAAAAGAGCTGTTGTTCTGAAAGCTGAAAAAGCCGTGGAACACGCTGAAATACGCCGCCTCAAAAATGTAAAACAAGGTTATCGCCAGCGTAAAAAATATCGAAAGCACGCGGTTAAAAACCTTAGAGCCGAACGTACAGATGACGGTAAGCGCAAATCCTATCGGAAGCGAAAAGCCCGCATTATATAAAAGACTTTCCGGGTTTAATTCCTCTCCGCAGAAAAATCTCAGCGTTATCTCCAGCCAGATTATCAGTATCGGAAAGTACAACGCAGAGAAAAAAGCTCCTTTTGATTGCGATTTTACCTTCACAGGCTTTACCGCCTTACCAAAGCCGTCGCCGTAATCCCGCACCGGCTCGGGGTGAGGCTGCTTTTTCGGCGCACGCTTTACGGGCGCTTCGGGAGCGCGGCGCGCGTTCTGACGCGGCTTTTCCGGCGGTTTTGTTTTCCCGGAAAACACATCGTAATCGGGAAACCGGTCGAATAGTTTATTTATATCAGACATAAATCTGCCTTTCTTCATTCCTAATATTATAATTCTAATACACAATTATAATATTATCAAGCATAGTTACATAATTGTTACCGCAGGGGTATTATATCCATATTAATACGGTCGGGAGACGATAGTTCAAACGTCCTCCCGACCAAAAAATATTAATTATTTACTTATTCCTCAGCAACCGTAGTTTCTTCCTCGTTAGAGTTGTCGTCAGTCTCATGAGTATTTTCCTCAGTCGCTTCCTCTTCCTCCTTGGAAACATGGAAATTATAAGGAACAGCGCCGTTTTCATTTATCGCCGCAAAAGCCTCGTCCATAGTGATAACGCCGTTTTCCACAGCTTCCTCGAGAGTGCTTATGCTTCCTTCGGAAACAACATACAGCCCGAGGTCATAATGATCCTGCTCAGCGGTCAAAAAGAAGGTATAGTCGCCGATGATCTTTGCCTTAGAGCTTTTCGGAGCGTTATGCGGAACAGTAAAATACAGCTCATAGGAATCATTAGACGCAATTTTCGCAAGCGATACAATGTCCTTACCGCCTAAGTAATTGCGGAAGCTCTCGGAGCTTGCTTTCTTCTCGGTCACGGTTATTCCGAGATCCTTTTCGCTGTAAGCGCTTACTGTTTCGGCAACCGCGGAGAAATTCTCGAAAATACCCTTTTTGTACGCGGCGGAAAGCTTATAGCTGCCGTTTTTACCGCAGGCATAAAGTCCCAGTCCGTAGGGAGACTGCTGAACTCCTGTCGAGAAGGTATAGCTTCCTATAACATAGTCGCAGTCGTATCTCAGGGTATCGCCGTTTCCGGCATATACGATATGATAATCCTCAACCTTTCCGAGGTCATAAAGCCAGTTCACCTTAAAGCCGGTGGCAGAAAGTCTTTCTTTATATTCCTTAATCCTCGCAGCCTTCTTCTGAGCAGGCGTAAGCGATGCCTCGGAGGTTTTTTTCGGCGTTTTATCCTCAGTCTTAGCGACAGTGCTAACGGGCTGAGTCGTATCGGGCACAGTAGTTTCTACGATCCTCGGCGCAAAAAATCCGCCGTTCTGATAAGCCACCGCCGCAACCGTACCGATCACAGCAAGCGCCACAACAGCCGCCACCGCAAGCATTTTAGTCGGCTTAAGCTTCACGATCTTCGGCTTTTCATCTATAACGCCTTTACTTTCTATTACGTTTTTTCTGATCTGTTCCAAATCGGGCATTTGTAAATCTGTTACGGATTTGAGTAAATCTTTTTCTTTCACACTAATTCACCCTTTTCTGCGTAAATTTCTCTCAGCTCTTTTATCGTACGGTACAGCTTGTTTTTTACATTAGATTCATTCGTACCGAGCAGCTGAGCAATTTCGTTGATCGGTAAATCCAGCGAAAATCTCATAAAGAATATCTTACGGATCTCCTTGGATTTCTTTTTAAGCGTTTCGGAGATTTCTTCCACCAGCTCTTTCGTGCAAATGCTGTCGTCGATGTCAAACTCCTCGGGAGCGATATCAAGGTTGATCTCACCGTTTTCATTAGTAAGCATCGTCAGCGACAAATCAGCCTTTTTGCGCTCAAGCGCGGTATAATGCTTATAAATCTTCTTCTTCGCTATATCGATAACGAACGCTTCCTCGTTATCAATAAAGCCGCAACCCTTATCAAGCATAACGGAATACAGCTCCATATACGTTTCCTGAAGGATATCGCCGACGTCGTCGGGATTTCCGCACTTAGCGGAAATATACGCCAAGGCTTTATTAGCGGTGGAATCGTATATTTTATTAAATTCTGAGGTGACATCATTAGAGCTGTTACCCATTTTTATCTCTCCTCACTATAGTAGTGTCG
>CAZERR010000016.1:0-23088 GCA_964514785.1 uncultured Ruminococcus sp.
GATAACCGGCGTCCTTACGGACTCTCGGTACCTCGGCAAGACACTCGTCGAGCTGATCCTCTTTTCCTGCCTGCTTAAGCTGGGAGATAAGGTTGGAGAGCATTCCGCCCGGAACCTGATAAAGGAGAGCCTTTGTATCGGCTGTTAAGATTTTTGTATCTAAAAGACCCGAGTCGATATACTTTTTTCTTAAATCCATAAAGTAAGAACGAATCTCGGTAAATGCCTCGAGGTCGAGACCTGTATCGTACTCTGTACCTGCAAAGGCGGCAACCATAGACTCTGTCGGGGAGTGTGAGGTTCCCTGAGAAAGCGGAGAAATAGCCGTATCGATAATATCGGCGCCAGCCTCAACGCCCTTTATAAGACACATTGAGCCGAGACCCGATGTGTAGTGGGTATGAAGCGCAATCGGCAAATCAACCTCGGACTTAATCGCCTTAACCAAGTCGTAGGTCTTATACGGAGTTAAAAGCGCTGCCATATCCTTAATGCAAATTGAATCAGCGCCTGCATCCGCGATACGCTTAGCGTAATCGACATAGTATTCCTCGGTGAATACGGGGCCTGTTGTGTAGCTTATAGCGACCTGAGCGTGAGCGCCTTCCTTCTTAGCGGCTTTGATAGCGCTCTTAAGGTTCTTAATATCGTTAAGCGCGTCAAAAATACGGATTATATCAATACCGTTGGCGCAGCTTTTCTGTACAAAGTAATCGAGAACATCGTCGGCGTAGTGGCGGTATCCGAGCATATTCTGACCTCTGAAAAGCATCTGGAGCTTTGTATTAGGACAATTCTTGCGGATAGTACGCAACCTTTCCCACGGATCCTCGTTTAAAAATCTGAGACAGCTGTCAAATGTCGCTCCGCCCCAGCACTCGAGGGAGTGATAGCCGATTTTATCGAGCAAGGGAAGCACCGGGAGCATTTCCTCGGTCTTCATTCTCGTAGCGATCAGCGACTGATGAGCGTCGCGAAGCGCTGTTTCCGTAACTAAAATCTTTTTACTCATAGCTTACCTCGAATTATATTAGTTCATCGTAAGGAGAACCTTACCTGTATCTACGCTCTCGCCGGAGCTTACCTCAACAGAGGCTATTGTTCCGTCCTGAGCAGCTTTAACGGGAGTTTCCATCTTCATAGCCTCGATAAATACGAGATCCTGACCTGCCTTAACGGCATCGCCGGTATTAACCTCAACTCTTACAACAGTTCCGGGCATAGGAGCCGTAACCTTAACAGCGCCCGCGCTTGCGGAAGCCGCAGGAGCAGCCGCCTTCGCCGGAGCGGAAGCAGCCTTGGCAGGAGCAGCAGGAGCCGCGTCAGCGCCTAATTCCTCAACCTGAACGTCATATGCCGTACCGTTAACTGTAATTCTTAAATTCTTCATTATGATTACCCCTTTGAGTTTTTTATTTTAAATCGTTATAAATTAGATAGTACCGTGCTTTTTAGCTTCGGTTTCAACTCTCTTGCCCGCCAGCAGACATAACGCGTCTACGAGCGCAGCTCTAAGTTCTTCTTCAGCGACAACGTCATCAACATATCCGCTTTCAGCGGCTTTCTCGGCGCTGAGGTTTTCTTTAGCGTATTTCTCTACTACAGCCGCCTGCTCTGCTGCAGGTACATTTAATTCTTCAGGAGAATTAATAAGAACGACCGCCCCGGGATTTACCGGGCTTATAACCGCCTCGGGAAGAGCATAAACCATATCAGCGTTTGCACCGGCTCCGGCTAAGGCAATATATGCCGAGCCGACAGCTTTTCCGGTTACTACCGAGATTTTAGCCGTAGTAGCCTCGGCGTACGCGGAGCTGACCTTAGCGGCTGACTTGATATCGCCGAACGCCTCAACGTCCACAAAGGTGATAAGCGGAATCGAAAAAGCGTCACAGAATCGAACATGCTTTGCGATTTTATTTGAATCATCGGCAGAAAGCTTACCGCCTGTTGTTCTGACTATTCCTACAACCGTGCCGTTTAATGCGGCAAACAAGGTACGCGAGTTTTCTCCGTACTCCTTATAAACCTGATAAGGCGAGCCCTCGTCTACCATACGGCGTACTACGCAGCCGTCTTCATTAGGACCGGCTTCCTCAAATCCGAGCACCGGGGCAAGGTTGCTGTCGGGTAGATAATTAAGAAGCTCCTTAGTCTTTTCTACAGCGTCAGCTTCGTCATCAGCTACGACAGATACTATACCGTTTTTCGCGTTATATTCTATATCAGAATTATTTCCCATCGTATCAAGGGATAACCTGCTGTCCTTAACGGCAACTGTAAAATCCGCACAAACAGCGTTTAAAGCTCCCGTGCCTATACAATCTCCGAGTATTACGGAAATCTGCGGTACAACTCCTGAGATTTTTGACGCGGCGTTAAGAACCTCGCCGTAGCCCTGAAGCAAAGCGTTTCCCTCATCGAGACGTCCGCCCTTACTGTTATAAAAACCGACTACAGGCTCTCCGTTCATTTTAGCCAGATCATAAACCTTTTTAATCTTAGCCGCCTGAGCTATACTCATAGCTCCGCCGCAGAAATCGGGATTTTGCGCAAAAGCGTAAACAGGTCTTTCATCAACATAACCTCGTCCCGCTACAACCTCCGCATAAGTATCCCCGGATTTTGCGAGGCTCGCTATCGGTGTAAACTCGCCGTTATCAAAAAACGCGGCAAGCGTTTTATAAGCGGCTGATTCGCTGATTGCTGCTTTAGCCTGAGCGATGCTTTCAATACTCATATCTATCCTCCGTAAATTAATCGACAAATTACCCCTTATAAAGGTATAAACTAATTATATTACAAAACTAAAAAAATCGCAAGTGTTTTATTTGTTCCGGTCAATCCGCTCCTTTCCTTTTGAGCATGGATAAAAGAAAAGCGCGTACAACTGAGCAGGCAAAATGAATGTGTTTTTCTTCAAAAGAAATAAATTATTTCTTTTAAAGAAAAAAGCCGGGAAGATAACGCTGAAATCCTATCAGCCTACCTTCCCGGCAGAAGCCGTAAACTAAACCATATATTTAGGCGGGTTGGGATTTGCCGAGAGCTTTTTCACCTCATCGGCTGTTAAATCACGCCACATACCGCGCTTAAGCTTACCGAGCTTTACGGAGCCTACCGCTATTCTTTTAAGGCGCGTGACTTCGATATCGAACAGCGCACACATTTTTCTTATCTCACGGTTTCTCCCCTCGTGAAGCACCATTTCAACATTCGCTCTCTCATCCGCACGGCTTATTACGCGAACCTCGCAGGGAGCGGTTTTCCGACCGTCTATTTCAACTCCGCTCATAATCTTTTTAGCGGCGTCGTCAGGCATATCGGGCTTCACGGTAACGTGATAAACCTTGTTGATTTCCTTTTTAGGATGCATAACAACGTTGGCAAAATCGCCGTCGTTAGTCATAAGAAGCAAGCCCTCGCTGTCCTTATCGAGACGTCCGACGGGATAAACTCTCTCGGGGATATCCTTCACCAGATCGGCTACGCATTTTCTTCCGCGCTCGTCGTTCATCGTTGTGACATAGCCGCGGGGCTTATTGAGCATTATGTAACGCTTACCGCCCTTCTTTTTAAGGACGATACGCTTGCCGTGTACATAGACCTTATCGGTATCGGGATTGATTTTATCACCGATTTCGGCGCGCCTGCCGTTGACCTTAACGGCGCCGCTCTCGATAAGAGCCTCCGACTTACGGCGGGACGCTACTCCGCACTCAGCCATAAATTTTTGTAATCTTTCCTCTTTTGAACGCATATTTAAAAAATCCTTTTTTGCAGGCTGAATATTAACTTTCCACCGGATTTCGCGGCGCGCAGCCTGCTGCAAACAAGTTTTTATTTTCTTTATAAGAATTATTATCCGTTGCGGCTCTCAGCTTATGAACCGCAAGCTTTTTATTTCTCAGGGTATAAACGATCCTTCCGACCTTATCTCCGGACTTAACGGGAGCATAAAGAAAGTTATCCATATATATTTTTCGTTTAACCTTTGAAAAGTCCTCCGCTTTAAGCACGGCTGAGCTCAACTCTGTGCATGATACGGCGGTTTTAGGCGCTTCTCCGGAAACGGTATCGACTTCAATGCAAAACTCGCGGTCGTCAAACTCCTTCATACGGTAATTTTCAAATCCGTAATTAAACATAGTGCGGTGATCCTCCCAGTCGCGTTTATCGTTAAACGTAACCGCTATAAGGGTTAAACCGTCCTTTTTCGCCGCACTCACAAGACACCTTCCCGCAGCTTGAGTGTAACCGGTTTTTCCGCCGATACAATGTCTGTAGGTAGAGAGCAGGCGGTTGTGGTTTGAGTAGGCGGTGATTTTGTTTTTCGGCTTTATAAAGCTTACCGTTTCGGTTTTGCGCATAGTGAGCCGTCTGAAATCGGAATTTTTAAGCGCATGCGCCATCAGCAGCGCCATATCGTAAGCCGTTGTATAATGGTTAGGATCGTCGAGACCGCTCGGCGTTACGAAGTTTGTATTTTTCATACCGATTTCACGGGCGCGCTCATTCATAAGACGGGCAAACTTCTCCTTGCTTCCGGATATGGAAATAGCCGCCGCGTTAGCCGCGTCGTTACCCGAGCAGAGCATTATCCCGACAGCCAAGTCCCTCAGCGTTACGACCTCGCCGAGCTTAAGATACATACTGCTCCCCTCGGAAATCATATCCTCGGTAAACTTGACCTGCCGGTTATTCTTCTGCGCATATTCAAGCGTCAAAAGCGCCGTCATGATTTTCGTGGTGCTAGCCGGCTTCGAGAGTTTATTTTCGTTTTTAGAATAATAAATTTCGCCGTTATCCGCACAGTAAAGCACTGCTTTCTCGGCTGAAACGCTCAAAGAAGAAGCCGCGCCGTTAACCGGAACTAAGGACAATAACGCTAAACAAATAATCAGGGAAATAAACCGCTTCATACATATCACCGTTAGATAATATGAGAAAGCCTATAGAATTATTAACCTGTTTTCTTATGCTTCAAGTCATATTAAGAAGTATCCCGGCTCAGCAAACTTTGCGCCGGATCAAAAGATATCTTCGTCAGCGTCGGCTGCCTCGTCGTTAACATCGGAGGCTACCTTATCCTTCTTATCCTTCTTAAAGAACGCGCTTACCTTATCTACGAGTTCGGGAACCATACCGACAACTCTGTCGGCAGCTCCGTCGTACTTCTCAACAGGAATAAGCTTAACGTCGCCGCGGAATACGGTCAGAAACGCGATAGGCTGAATCGTAACGCCCGCGCCGCTTCCGCCGCCGAAGCAGTCCTTATTCTCCTTTTTTGTCGGAAAATCGGAGCCGCCCGAAGCGAAGCCGTAGCTCACCTTTGAAACAGGAATGATAATAGTACCGTCGGGCGAGGTAATGGGATCGCCGATGATAGTATTAACATCCACCATTTCCTTGATTTTGTTCATCGTAGTATCCATTAAGCTGTTAATAGGATGATCCATAATGTTTCTCCTTATCTATAATGAAAATTATTTTTTCTTCTTTTTCGGTTTTGCCTTTAAATAAATCCTTAATACCGTAAATGCTTTCGAGAACGCTATTTTCAGTATCGAAAGTATTCTTATCTTAGCTATTACCTTAGCCTTCGCCGAGCTTTTCTTATCCTCGTTGAATTCGGGGTTCACGTTTACGTCGTAGTGCTTTACGGTAACGATATCGGTAATAAGCCTCAGCGACGGAAAGAATACCGAGCACACGCGCCCGTAGTTTACCGCGGCGTCCTCGGCGGTATCGCCGGCTATCTTCATATTGACCATAAGTTCCGTTACGGTGATATGAGAAAACAAGTCCTTTAAAGTACCGACAGCGAGCTTAGATATCCGCTTTACAATATTAAGTATACCCGAAACGCCCTTTTGTTTTACATAATCCTTTATGCTGAAGGATTTTTCTTTTTTCTTTTCCTTATCCTTCTTTTCGGGCTTAGGCTTTTCTTTTTTCTTTTTCTTAGGTTTTTCTTTTTTCGGCTTCGGCGGAATCAGTTTAATCCTTACAAACGCAACCCTTACGCTGAGCTTCAAGGTCTCGTCGTAATCGGCAAAAACGTAAATATTAAAAAGAGTCAGCAAAAACAGAAATAAAAGAATACCCGCTATAATATACAGCGCAAGCAATTTTACTCTTCCTTCGAGGCTTCTTCTATAACTTCCTCAACCGTGAGCTGAACGTCGCCGCTATCCTCATCGTCATCACCATCATCTCCGGGAAGCGGAGGAAGCTCCTCGATAGAGGAGATATTAAAGCAACGTAAAAAGTTCTCGGTAGTACCGTAAATCAGCGGACGTCCGGGAAGTTCAAGTCTTCCCTGCTCTTCAATCAGATCCTTTGCGGTCAAGGAACCGATAACGCCGGAACAGTCAACGCCTCTTATCTGCTCTACAAACGACTTTGTTACAGGCTGGTTATAGGCTATTACCGCGAGTACCTCAAGCGCCGCCTGAGAAAGCGGAGTGTTTCGCCTTAGATCCATAACCTTTCTGATTTCGGGAGCGTACTCTTTAACGCTGACCATCTGGTAGCTGTCTTTAAGTCTTATAATAGTAATTCCCCTGCCGGATTTACTGTATTCATCCATAAGCGCCTCAAGGTGCTCTCTTGCTTCCGACTCGGAAATCTCAAGAGCAATAGCGATCCTCGCGGGCTCAACCGAGGAACCGTTCGCGAAAAGTATCGCCTCTATAGCGCTGTTTATTTTTTCAGATACCATAAATATCACTTCTCAATCATATATACTTCGGCGTTATCGCCGTCGCCGTCGATACGGACTCTCTTTCCCTTAACGAGCTCGAGCACTGCTAAAAACGTCGCGACCAGCTCGCTTCTCTCGTTTACGGCGGTAAAAAGCTCCTGATACTTAACGCGCTTTCCGTGCCACAATCGCCTCATAACCGTAATAATACGCGCGTTTACCGAAACGATTTTTCTCTCGATGATACCTGAGAATGCCGAATGCGGCGGAGGAAGCTTTCTTTTTCCTCTTCCGACAGCGTCGATATAGCCTCTCACGATATCCTGAGGGTCATGACTGCGGTTATAGGTCAAATCGAACTTAACGGGCGACGCGTCCTTATAGAACGTATCGAAATCATAAATCACGCTCATTTTAGCGGCGATTTCCTTACAGAGCTGATACTCGATAAGCTGACCGGAAAGCTCCTTTTTAAGCTCCTCAGCCTCATCCTCGTACTTTGGAAGCAGTGACGCCGACTTTATATACACAAGCCTCGAAGCCATAGCGAGAAACTCGCTGGCGACGTCCATCTGATTTTCCTGCATACGCTTTATCTGCTCCATATACTGGTCAAGAAGCTCGGAAATCTGAATATCATATATATTTATTTTATTTTTCGCAATCAGGCTCAAAAGCAAATCAAGAGGTCCCTCGAACACCTCAAGCTTATAATTAAACTGCGGTAAATCGTTCATATTTATCAACTATCCATTTTATATTATCAACTAAAAAAAGCTAAACGGCAACGCGGTAAGCCACATTACAAATTCGGCGAGAGCGTTCTGGATAATATCGAGCGGGAGCAGGTTAAACCAAACCAGCACAATAATAATCAAAAAGAAAATGTTCTCATACTTATAAAGCGTATAAACCCATTTATCGGGCAAAAACATAAACAATATCTTAGAGCCGTCAAGCGGCGGGATCGGGATAAGGTTAAACACCGCAAGACAGATATTAAGAAGAATATAATATACAAAGAACAGGTAAATATAATACCCGAACTGGTTTGTTATAATAAAATTCGGAGCAAATTTCAGCAGAGCATTAAGAATAAGTCCGCCGGCAATAGCCGCAATCAAATTTGCAAGAGGTCCCGCCATAGCGGAAATCCCCATACCGACCTTAGGATTCTTAAAGTTGCGGTCGTTGATCGGAACGGGCTTAGCCCAGCCAAAGCCGATAAGGAGAATAAGGAGCGCGCCTATCGGGTCGATATGCTCAATCGGGTTAAGTGTCAAGCGCCCGCGCGACTTAACGCTAGTATCTCCGAGCTTATAGGCAACGAACGCGTGAGCCCATTCGTGAAAGGGCATTATAAGAAAAATTACAACCAGCGAAGCCAGTATATCGACTACGGCAGTCGCAAAATCAAGCTGTCCGGACAATAAAGAAATCAGCAAAATACGCCACTCCCCTATTTTAATCTAAAGTTAGATTTATTGTACCACAATCTTAAAAAAATAACAAGTATTTTAATTATCTTCGCACCGAAAGCTTTCCATACGCCTAAATCCTCTCAGAGCGTCCCATAACAATCAGCTCATACCGAATACGCGTCCCCTTTAGCACTTTTCTCTGAATTTTAAAAAAACTTAAAAAAACTCTTGCTTTTTTCGTGATTATCATTTATAATACAGTAGTTAGTTATGTGATTTGGTAAAAAACAAGGAGGTGCAGACACATGGCAAAGTGTGATTACTGCGGCAAGGGTGTAACTTTTGGAATCAAAGTTTCTCATTCTCACAGACGTTCAAACAGAGCTTGGAAGCCCAACGTACAGCGCGTAAAGGCTATTGTTGACGGCTCTCCGAAGCACGTTTACGCATGCACAAGATGCTTACGTTCCGGTAAGGTTGAGCGCGCTTAATATTAACCGCAAAATCAAAAGGGATTGCAAAAGCAATCCCTTTTTTTGTTGACCTCAGCTATGCTGAAGAAAACGCACGCACTGATGTGCGCGCATTTTCTGTTATATTCAAAATCCTAAATCTTTTTAAACGTAAATCCGTTGTCCTTAGCGTACTTATGGGCGGCGGAGTTTTTATATCCCCTAATAACAAGGTTATCATTCTTATCGAAGGAATAGTCGTAGTAGTTGATATATCCGAAAGCGCGGTTTTCGATTTTCTTAACAGTCGCGGGTATAGTCACCTTATTGAGGTTTTGACACTCGGCATAGTCCTCGTAGTAAATCTTCCTGACGGTCTTTGGGATATTCAGCTTACTTAGCTTTGTGCAGGCAAAGAACAGTCTGCCTGCGCACTTTTTTGCCACAGGAGCGGTAGCTCTCTTAAGCGCGGTACATCCCTCAAACACGCTCCAGCCGAGTTCAAGCTTTGAGCTGCCCTTAAATGTAAGCTTTTTAAGCGACTTACACTCGGAAAACGCATTGTCCTTAATGAGCTCAACGCTGTCGGGTATCGTTACGCTTTCGAGACTGTCGCACTTAAAAAACGCCTCGCGACCGATTTTCTTAACTGTCAACGGCAGCTTCAGGCTCTTAATTGAAGACTCCTCAAACGCATTGCCCAAGATAGTTTTAACTCCCTTTTTAAAGGAAACCTTTTCGAGCTTTGCATTTCCCGAAAAAGCATACGCAGTAATCTTACGCACATCCTTACCTACTGTAAACTTCTTGCCGTTTTTTCCGCCGGGATATGTAATAAGCTCGGTCTTTTTCTTGTTATAAAGCACGCCGCTTTTTGAGCGGTAGTTTTTATTCTTCATATTCACCTTAACCGCAGTGAGCTTAGGACATTTATCAAAAGCATACTTTTCGATAGTCTTGATATTCTTCCCTATCGAAATCTTTTTGATACCGGACATCCAGAAAGCTTGATACCCGATTTTTGTGATCTTCGAGGGGAGCGAAATATCGGTTAAGCTCTCAGTCTCACTGAATGCAGATTCCGGGATAACCTTTAAGTTCTTGCTTAGATGTACGGACTGCAGGCTCTTGCACTCGGAAAACACGCTGTAATCAAGCTCGTTTACCGTATCAGGCATAGAAACCGACTCGAGATTATCGCAATCGTAAAAGGCGTTGCTTTCAATTTTCTTTACGCCTTCGGGAATATTAACCGACTTTATGCCCGAGTTACTGAACAGGCCGCTGCTGATCGTTGTGATCTTTGAAGGAAGCGTTACTGCATTAAGATTTTCGGTATTCTGAAACGCCGAATCTCTTATACTTGTAACAGTCTCCGGAATATTGATCTTCACAAGCTTCTCGCAGTTTGAGAACGCGCAGTCACCGATTGACTTTACGCCCGTCGGGATAATAACGCTCTCGAGAGTTTTGTTGTAAGCAAAGGAATAACTTCCTAACGCCGTTACGGGCTTGCCCTCAATCGCTCCGGGAACCGTAACCTCAGCGTCCTTACCGCTATACTCGGTTATTACGACGTTTCCTGCGGAAGTAACCTCGTAATCAAAGTCCTTTGAATCAACCGCCGAAGCCGTTGTTGCCATAAAGGGAACTGCGCTCATAAGCATAAGTCCCGATAACAATACAGATGTTAGTTTTTTCATTTTTAAAACCTCCTTAAACTAAATGCATCTTTCACCTTAGTAGTGTCGAAAAGAATAAAAAAAGTTTCACATTTTTTCAAAAAAAAATTTCTTTGTTGTTTTGCACAAAAACAACCCTCGCTATTTGTACAAGTCGCCAAAAAGAAACGCCGATACTTTAAGAATCGGCGTTTGCTTTACGTCTATTATTCTGTTATAGAATTATATTCTTTCGGAAACGATATCCTTAACGGCGTCAAGCGCTTCGGAAATCTTAGAAGCGTCCTTAGCTCCCGCCATAGCCATATCGGGCTTTCCGCCGCCATTACCGCCCGTAAGCTGAGCGACAGCCTTAACGATCTTGCCTGCGTTAAGTCCGAGCGCTACGGCGTCCTTACCGCATGCGCAGGCGAAGGTTCCCTTGCCGCCTGTTACGCCGCAAAGTACTACAACGGATTTCTGATTCCTGTCAAGGCACATATTACACATATCCTTAAGCTCGTTGCCCTGAACGTCCTGAACCTTAGAGGTAATAACGGTCACACCGTTTACGTCAACAGCGCCCGAGAGGATACCGTCAAGCTTAGAGGAAGCGAGCTTGCTCTTAAGCATAGCGATTTCCTTATCCTTAGCTTTTATCTCATCAGCGATTTTCACCGCGGCAGTCATAAGCTTTCTCGGATCGTTAAGCTTAAATACGCTCGCCGCTTCACCGATCATCTTAACAGCATTGTTGAGGAATTCAAGCACTCCGAATCCCGTAAGAGCCTCGATACGGCGTACACCTGCCGCTACAGAGCCCTCCTGACGGATTTTAAACAGACCGAGCTTTGAGGTATTATCAATATGAGTACCTCCGCAGAGCTCAACGGAGAAGTCGCCAATCTTTACAACTCTGACAACATCGCCGTACTTCTCGCCGAACAGCGCCATCGCACCCATTTTCTTAGCTTCCTCAATAGGCATTTCCTTAGTGACAACGTCAATACCCTCGAAAATCTTCTTGTTTATAAGAAGTTCAACATCGATAAGCTCCTTAGCTGTCATCGCCTCAAAATGAGTGAAGTCAAAACGCACGCTGTCCTCGGTAACAAGCTGACCGGCCTGTTCAACGTGAGTTCCGAGAACCTCTCTCAGCGCCGCCTGTAATAAATGAGCGGCGGTATGGTTGCGGCGTATGCAATCGCGGCGTTTTATATCGATAAAAAGATTAACGCTGTCGCCTGCGGTAAGCGCTCCGCTGTTTACTTTTACGCTGTGCAGGAAAATCCCCTGAGCGTCCTTAGTTGTATTATCTACTTCCGCCTGAGCGTTTTCGTTGGAGATGATACCGGCGTCGCCTATCTGACCGCCAGATTCAGCGTAGAAAGGAGTTTTAGCGGTAACTATAATAGCGCTTTCGCCCTCGGTTACCATCTGAACACGCTCGCCGTCCTTAATAATGGCGAGAATTTCTGATTCGGCATTTGTATCAGTATATCCGGTAAACTCGGTAGCCTTTATATCGGACAAATCGGTAGTATCGGAAATCCAGGCGTCGGCACCGGCGTTCTTGCGCGCCTTTCGGCTTCGCGACTTCTGTTCCTTGAGAAGCTCTCTGAAACGGTCAACATTTACCTTGATACCCGATTCCTCGGCTATTTCACGGGTAAGGTCGATCGGGAAGCCGAAGGTATCGTTAAGCTTAAACGCGTCCTCGCCCGAAATAACGTTTTCGGTTTTATCGATAAGAGCGTTTAGAAGCTCCATACCCTGGTCGATCGTACGGGAGAAATTCTCCTCCTCGACCTTAATAAGCTTAGTGATAAACTCCTGCTTCTCCCTGAGCTCGGGATAAGCGGACTCGTTTTCTTTAATTACTGTTTCGCATATTTTATAAAGGAAGGGCTTATTATATCCTAAAAGTCTTCCGTGGCGTGAAGCTCTCCTTAAAAGCCTCCTGAGGACATATCCCCTGCCCTCGTTCGAAGGCATAACGCCGTCGGATACCATAAAGGTAGTGGAACGGATGTGGTCGGTAATAACCCGAAGCGAAATATCGGTTTTCTCGCTGTCGCCGTAATTCACGCCGACGATTTCGCTTATATGCTTCATTATATTCTGAACGGTATCAACAAGGAAAAGGTTATCCACTCCCTGCATTACGCAGGCAAGACGCTCAAGTCCCATACCCGTATCGATATTCGGATGCTCAAGCGGAGTATAGTTATCATTTCCGTCGTTATCAAACTGAGTAAATACGAGGTTCCAAACCTCCATATAACGGTCGCAGTCACAGCCAACCTTACAGTCGGGCTTTCCGCAGCCGTGTTCTTCACCACGGTCAAAATATATCTCGGAACAGGGACCGCAGGGACCGCTTCCGTGCTCCCAGAAGTTATCGGCTTTACCGAGACGCACCATATGGGATTCTTCTACGCCGACCTGCTTCGTCCATATATCGTAAGCCTCATCGTCGTCCTGATAAACGGAAACATAAAGCTTATCGGTAGGAATTTCGAGCACCTCGGTAAAGAACTCCCAAGCCCACGCGGTAGCTTCCTTCTTAAAATAATCTCCGAAAGAAAAGTTTCCGAGCATTTCAAAATATGTTCCGTGGCGGTCGGTAATTCCGACCTCCTCGATATCGGGCGTACGGATGCACTTTTGGCATGTAGTAACCCTGGTTTTAGGCGGAGTGATCTCACCTGTAAAATACTTTTTCATAGGAGCCATACCGCTGTTTATAAGCAGAAGGCTGTTGTCGTTCTTAGGAATAAGAGGGAAAGAAGGAAGCCGCAAGCAGCCCTTGCTCTCCATAAAAGATAAAAACTTTTCTCTTAATTCATTAAGACCTGTCCATTCCATTTTTAATTCTCCTTTTTTATATCTCCTCGTCTGTCATGTACGTCCCTCTCCTAAATATGCTATCCCCCTGACCTTAATGTCTATGTCAGGTTTTGGATAGCACGGAAAGATTCTGCGTTTTTATATTTCCTAGTCTGTCGTGTGCGTCCCTCTCCTAAATACATATCCTCCTGACCTTAAAGTCTATATCAGGCTTCAGATGCATTTAAAAGGTTCTGCGTTCGACTATTATTCTTTCTCTTAACTTTTTCTTTTAACTCTCAATACGCTTCCCTCGGGAATCGGCTTATCAGAGTACAGCGTAAGCTCCTCCTTAGCGTGAGGGGCGCTTTCGACCTCCTCGCCGTTTTTATTCACAAGCTTTTCGCACACCGTATTGAAAGGCACTCCGCCCGGAGGCAGAACATCGAGCGTATCGCCCTTATAAAACTTGTTTCTCTGAGTGATTTTAGCAGCGGAGCCCTCGCTTCCCTCACAGAAAGCGACAACATCATAATGCCTTATATAACCGCCGTTTGAGGTTACCTGTCCGGGCTCGTGCCCGAAGTAAAAGCCGGTATTATACTCACGGTGGCTTATTTTATCGGTTTCCTCTTTTATCCATTCAGGCAGCACAAAGCCCTCCGGATCATTATAATACTCGTCAACCGCGTGGCGGTAGGCGTTCGTAACAACAGCGGTATAATAGCTGGACTTAGCGCGTCCCTCGATTTTAAGGCTCGAGATCCCGGCATCAACAAGCTCGGGTATGTGCTCGATCATACACAAATCGCGCGAGTTATAAAGGAAAGTGCCCTTATCGGTCTCCTCAACCGGAAAAAACTGGCCTTCGCGGTTTTCCTCAAAAAGATGATACTTCCAGCGGCAGGGCTGGGTGCAGTCTCCGCGGTTTGCGTCACGCCCGGTCATATAGCTGGAAATAAGGCACCTGCCGGAAAACGACACGCACATTGCACCGTGCACGAAGGTTTCTATCTCAAGCTCCTTCGGGGTTTTCGCTCTTAAATCGGCTATCTCCTCAAGGCTGAGCTCTCTTGCGAGCACAACCCTCGACGCTCCCATATTGTAAAGAGTATTCGCGGTAAGATGGTTAGTAACTCCCGCCTGCGTCGAGACGTGAAGCGCAACAGAAGGCGCATGCTTTTTAGCAAGCTCCATAACGCCTACGTCGGCGATTATAAATGCATCGACACCGGCACTTTGTGCAAACTCAAGAAATCCGGGCAGCTCGTCCACCTCGTAGGTTCGGGGAAGTGTGTTACAGGTCAGGTGAACTCTGACATTGTTTTTATGTGCGTATTCACACGCTTTTATTAAGCTTTCATTATCAAAATTCGCGGAAGCGGTACGCATTCCGAACTGTTTTCCCGCGAGGAATACCGCATCGGCGCCGAATTTAACCGCCGATTCAAGGCACTCAAAATCACCTGCGGGCGATAATACTTCAGGTTTCATATAACTCACCAATAATCTTCCTGCGATATAAACTATCCGATCGAATTAAGGTTGATATTCTGCTGATAGAGGGTTGAAGCGTAGTACGGATTGCCCTTCTTATCGTGGCAGAAATACAGATAGTCGGTATCGTTAGGATAAATAGCCGCCATAATAGCCTTCATACCCGGGTTACAAATCGGTCCCGGAGGGAGTCCCAAAAACTTATATGTATTGTATTTGCTCTTGAAGGTTGCTTTCATCGAAGCGGGGATTTTATTTTTACTTCTGAACGGATAATACTTGGTCGAATCAAGGCTGAGCTTGCGTACGCCGTAGTTTATATCATATTCAAGACGGTTATGAAGAATAGAGCTGATATTGTACATATCTTTCTCGTTAGCCGCCTCAGCCTGAATAATAGACGCCATAGTGAGTATCTGCTGGAGCGAATATTTATTCTTTTTAGAGAGCTTTTTGACGTTAACAGCCTTGCTGTAACCCTCAACGTTCTGGTTATTGTAAATGCGTTCCTCGTAGTCGTTTAACATTCTGGTAATGGTAAGCTTAGGATTCTCGTTATGGTAGCACTCATAGGTATCCGGGAAAAGATAACCCTCAAGCTTATAATAACGCTTTTCCGGATTCTTTATATTCGCGATAAAGTCGTAGTCATCGTCAAAATAATCAGACTTACAGAGCTTTAAAAACTCCTTAGTATCGGGGAGCACGTCTTTTTTGACTAGCATTTCGGCAATTTCGCGCACATTCATACCCTCCGGCACGGTTATCTTTATCGTGTCGGTACGGTTTGAGGTGGACTGAAGGTAATTCACAATAGCCTCGTAGTCCATATTCGTTTTCATATTGAAGGTGCCCTGAGTAAAGCTGTCCGCGCTCTTGGTAAGGGTAGCGTAAATATTAAAGAAGTTTTCCTCCTTAATAACGCCCTTTTCCCAAAGCGCCCTAGAAACATCGCTTAAGCTCGGGTTTTCGGGGATATCCACCGTAACCTTATTTTCCTCGGAACGGTTCATAGCGAGCATATCATTTACGCCCACCATAAGAAACATTGCGAGCATAAGTCCTACAAGAAATACTGACACCCACCAAATTATGCGGAAGCGGCGCTTATTCTGCATATCGACATATTTAAGCTGACGCTTTTTCTCGCGCTTCTCCCATTTGTGGATATTCCGCGAATTACGCTCCATCTGTTCCCTTACGTCATCATCCGAATAGGAACTGATAGTCTGAGGGCTTTCATCATCGTAGTTTTCAATTTCACGGTAACGGTCGCCGACGGCGAGGTCATCATCGTTAAAACTCATATGAAATTCCCTGACTTTTCTCTTTCGGCGTTCTTCGATTTCTCTCTGCTCAAAAGAATCATTATCGTGTTCCATAATTTTCCCCTTATCGTGTATCAATAATATATTTGTCGGTTACGACAACATCAATCGGTCTGTCAAAATAGCCGAGCGGCAGCGCGCTCTCGATACATTTCGTGTAGCATACTCCTACCGTAAGTCCGCTGAAATCCGAAATATACCTATCGTAATAGCCTTTTCCGAAGCCTAAGCGATAACCGCTCCTGTCGAATACCAGCCCCGGCACAAGCATAAGTGAGGCTTCCCCGGGACGGGCTAAAGAGCATCTGCCGGTATCGGGCTCTAAAAGTCCGTAATAACCTTTTTCAAGGTCGCCGTACGAGCTTATATAGTAAAACTTCATAGTCGAAGTATCGGCGTCACAGCGCGGCACTGCTACTTTTTTTCCGCGTTTTATCGCATCGTTTATTATATACGAGGTATCGACCTCTATATCCTTGGAAATAAAAGCAAATACAACTTCGGCATTTTGATATTCCTTGAGGTCTTTAAGCCTCTCGAAAATGCCCTTATCCGCCTCTGATTTAAGCTTAGCAGGCATATTTGCTCTGAGCTTTTTATACCTTGAACGAAGCTCGCTTTTCCTTTGGCGAAGGTTCTTTACGGGCATTGCATAGTCTCTCTGACGTGGTCGGCGACCTCCTTGGAAGCCATTTTTTCGGCTATTAAAAGACCGAAGTGGATCGTGCAGCCTGCGCCCTTACCTGTGATAGCCTTTCCGTCACAGACAGCAGGTGCTCCCGTATAATTCACCTTATCCTCATTAACCTCGCAGCCCGGGAAACAGGTAGCGTTCTTACCGTTTAATATTCCCTTTTTTGCCATGATCGAGGGCGCCGCACAGATAGCGCATGTATATTTATCGTTCTCAACGGCAAAGTCAAGAACAGAGTCAACAAATTCGGATTTTCCGAGGTTTCTTGTACCGTCAAGCCCTCCGGGCAATATAACCGCATCTAAACGGTCAAGCTCGACCTCGTCGGGCATAATATCAGCCTCTACCTTGATTTTAGCGGAAGCGGTAACTGTTTTTCCGGTAACTCCGACGGTAAGCACGTCGAGCTTTGCTCTGCGCAATACGTCGATCGTAGTAAGGGCTTCGGTAACCTCGAAGCCGTCAGCAAGCATAAGATATATCATAAATAAACCTCCTCGTACGTCGTATATGTTTCTAAAAAAGTGATATTCGTAACTTATTTATCCTTATATTCTGTTTTTCCTATTCAAGACCTAACCCGAGATAAATGCTCTCCGGTTTATATCCCGTTATCGACTTCATCATCGCGAACCGTTCGGGACGGCTCTTTATAAAGCGCTGGTTTTCGCTTAAATGAAATCTGAATTTTTTGCACTTGAATTCGCTGAGCAGATCGGTAAGCATATAAGGGGCGTTTCTGTCGTCGCAGATAATTTCCGAAACGAAACAGCAATCTCCCTCGTCAAACGCCACGGCGTAACCGAAATTATTTCTTATGACCTTAGCGCCGTAAAGCTCGTTGTACTCAAGCGCAAAATCTATATAATTATTATTCCAAAAAAGAAAATTATTCTTTAAAACCCTGTTTCTAATTCCGCAGTACGAGCTGACTACAACCTCAGTAAGCTCATACGGCTTAGCAACGGCAGTCATTTCCTCACGGCTGAGCTCCGAAAAATTCGAGGTAAGCTCCTCAAATCCGAGACCTGCGTAATAACCGTAAAGCGAGTCCTCCGCCGGAAGCGTTATGCAGATTTCCTGAGCGGTAATCGAAAGCGCGTAGTGAATAAGCCCTTTCATAAGACCTGCTCCGCGGAACTCGTCCTTAGTAGCGGCTGCATAAAGATAACCGGCTTTTCGACCGTTAACCGTAGTCGGGATGATATACACCATAGATACAAGCTCTTCTTTTTCGGTGCAGACATAGCAGATATCGGGCTTGAATATTCTTTTAAAGAACAATTCCAGCGCCTTGTCATTTTCCTTGAATACGCTCTTGAATAATTCTTTTAAGGAATTAACATCGTTTTCCTCAGCTCTCCTCAGCTTTATCATTTCTTACTCCCATATACCTTTTAAGAATTACGACAGGGTTATAGGACAGCTTAGACTGCTTTAAGGACTCGATGCCCATATCCTCTTCCCTGTTAATAAACTCAAAGCCGACAAGCGTTTTAGCAAACTCGTTATTGATTTTAGCGTAAACGCCGTCGTACTCCACGAGTGCTTTCTCAAAAATAACGTCAAAGGTTTTCTGATTTATCTCGCAGCCCATAGTCATAGCAACGGGCTTGTCCTCTACATAAAGAATACCGCCATGAAGCTTTAATAGTTCGTAGTTTTCGACCGCTTCCTCAATCGCCTTAAATTCCTCGTTGGTATACGGATCGATATTCTTCGCTTCACACCATTTTTTTGCAACCTCAAGCGCGTCGCCCTGATTATCCTTACCGATCATGCGGAAACTCCAGTCGGGATACTGACGGTTAAATTTTGAAATATGGTTGCGCTTAGCGTGGAAGCGTTTACCCGGCAGAATACTCAAATCATAATTGCGGTAGATATAATCCTCATCGCCATATAATTCTTTAAAAGAAAATTTATACCCTGTTATCTCTACGAGCTTTTCTTTCTGAGCGTCGGTGAGCATAAAGAAATTCGCCTCAACGCCGCGCTGACGTGCATCCTTAAAAATCTCGGCAATAACCGCCGTCGGATCACCCTCACCAAGCGGGAAGCAATAGCCCCAGGGCTTTTTATCACGAAAATAAGCCAGCACCAGAAAGCCGTAATATATACAGGTTTTAATATTATATTTATTTCTCCATAAAAAGATGTTCGCCGAATTAAAGTCACAGCCCATCGTGCCGTACTTTTCGCAGATTCTTCTTATATAAGGCAAATCATCCTTTGACGGACTTTTAAAATCAAACATTTTAATTCTCCACGTCAATCTGTGCAGTCCCTATCTTTGATATCCCCTGACTAAAGCGCCGCTGTCGGGGTTTCGATAGATTAGAAAGGTTCTGCTGCAGACTGTTTCTATATTAAGCTGTAGATTATTCAACTATTTTCTATTACATTCAAAATCTCACGGGAGATTTCGGGTATAGACTTCATCTGTGAGTTTTCGGTACAGGAAATCTTTTTCCATCCGAGCTTATCGGCGGCATAGAGCGCCGACTTTCTGCACTCAAGCAGGAAATCAACGTTCTTCTCGTGCAAATCCTTTTTACTTTCATCACCCAAATATCTTCCCGACAAGAGCTTCTGAGACACATCGGGCTCAACGTCAAGATAAATAACCGTATCAGGCTTAGGCACGCCGATTCTCGTATATTCAAAATCCTCCTGAAAAGCGATAAAGCTGTCCCATTCGCTCTCAGGGAGCTTAGACATCTGATAAATAATATTAGAGGAAGCGTAGCGGTCGGCTAAAATAACCGTACCGTTTTCGTAGTCCTCTTTCCAGTATTTTAAGAAGCTTGCGATCCTGTCGACAGTATAAAACACCGAAGCGGAGTAGGCGTTAACGTCGGAGGGATTATCGCCGAACTCTCCGCCGAGATACATTTTCACGAGCGCGGAGCTCTCATTTTCATAATCGGGAAAAGTGAGCTTTCTTACCTTAACGCCCTTTTCCTCAAAGGCTTTTTTTAAAATCTCGGTCTGAGTAGCTTTACCCGAGCCGTCGAGCCCCTCGATGACAATAAACCTACCTGCCATACTTCTCCCTCATTTCCTTCATCCTGCCGCAGGACATACTGCCCTCGGGGCAGGGTCCGAACAGACACGCAGGGCCGCAGTTATTAAAGAGATTAGGCGCAACCTTAAGACACTCCAGGAGCATCTGCTCGGCAACCTCGCGAATCTCCCACTGAGCGCGGTTACAGCATCTGTGAGCAAAAAAGTTCTCAAGACTTCTTACATTGAAGGTACAGATTATCTTAGTGGTGCAGGCGTTCGGAAGCACAAAGCGCGCATCCTCGTTAGCCTTCTTCACAAGGGCGTTGTACTGCTTTTTATTATCAGCCTTAAACTGAGCGCAAACCTCGTCGTCGCTGCCCTCTAGAGAGGGGTTTTCCTCCCTTACATAACCGGCAACAAGCGCATCGCGGATCTCCTTATAGGCGTCGGACTGCATATCGATCACCTTTTTATATGCACAATACGCCTTTTCGTTCT
Organism: uncultured Ruminococcus sp.; assembly: GCA_964514785.1. Taxonomy (GTDB): domain Bacteria; phylum Bacillota; class Clostridia; order Oscillospirales; family Acutalibacteraceae; genus Ruminococcoides. The sequence continues at coordinate 20,096 of CAZERR010000016.1, forward strand.
TTTCTATCTCAGGAGGGGTAACGAACTCAAAGCTCGTACCGTCAACATACCTCTGGGACTGCTGGGAATATGATGCGATCCTGTGGCGCACGAGCTGATGAGAGCACGCGCGGCTTATACCCTCGATACCGAAGGTAAAAGAAGCGTGTTCGACCGGGCTTCCGTGACCGAGACTCGTAAGCAGCTTGATAAAACGCGCTGTACTTTCCTCGTCCAGTCCATCCTTGATATGTTCAATATCCGAAGCCGAATAACACAGCTTCGCCGCCATAGCGACTACCTGTTCGGCATCAGGAGTATGCGCCAAAAGCTTTACCTTAGGTTTCATAAAGCACCGGTCCCCCTTATAAAATTCTATACCGTATCATTGTATCATAAAGACGAGAAAAATACAAGTATTTTGATTGTATTTAAGCCATCATTCAGGATAGAAAAAGAGCCGACTTTATTTACATAAAATCAGCTCTGACAAAAAACCGCGCGCTCCAAGGTGCGTGCGGTTTCTTTATCCGTTGCTCATGCGCGCGCAGCGTGCAACTGAGCAGGTAACAATAATTTTTCTAAAAAGGTTTACGTTAAGCTTATTATGCGCGCATCGTAAGCGATATCCGACTCTTCTTCACATCAACCGAAAGGATTTTAACCTTCACAATGTCGCCTACCTTCAGAACCTCGGAGGGATGCTTGATAAACTTATCACAAATCTGGGAGATATGCACCAATCCGTCCTGATGGACTCCGATATCTATAAACGCTCCGAAGTCGATTACATTTCTCACCGTACCTGTCAGCTCCATACCTTCCTTAAGGTCATTGATATCAAGCACATCCGAACGGAGCATCGGCTGAGGCATTTCATCACGCGGATCTCGTCCGGGCTTTGAAAGCTCTTTTACGATATCTTTAAAGGTCGGCAGACCTATACCGAGCTTTTCGGCAAGGGATTTTTCGCCTAATTTCTTGACTCTTACGGATAAATCTCCGAATTTGGCTGACTTGATTTCCGTATCCGTATATCCGGCGAGCTTAAGCAGTTCTTTCGCAACAGTATAGCTCTCAGGGTGAACGCCCGTGTTATCGAGCGGATTGCGGCTTTCAGGAACACGCAAGAAACCCGCGCACTGCTCAAATGCTTTCGGACCGAGCTTAGGGACCTTTTTTAATTCCGCACGAGAATTAAAGGCTCCGTTATCCTCGCGGTACTTCACAATATTTTTACACACGCTCGCATTTAAGCCGGATACCCTCAGCAACAGCGCAGGTGAAGCCGTATTCAGATCAGCTCCGACTGAATTAACACAGTCCTCAACAACACCGTCAAGCGTCTCACCGAGCCTTTTCTGAGGCATATCGTGCTGATACTGCCCTACTCCTATTGCCTTCGGCTCGATCTTAACGAGCTCCGCAAGCGGATCCTGCAATCTTCTGGCTATGGAAACAGCACTTCTAAGCGTCAAATCAAGCTCCGGCAATTCTGTTGCCGCCAGCTTCGACGCAGAGTATACAGAAGCTCCTGCCTCGCTTACGACCATATAATAAACTTTATGATCCGCTTCCTTTATTGCGTCAGCGGCAAACATCTCGGTTTCCTTGCTGGCGGTACCGTTACCGATAGAGATAATATCCACATTGTGCTTCTTAATAAGCTCAAGCAGCGTCTTTTTGGATTGGGCGATCTTCGCTTGCGAATGCGTAGGATAGATCACCGCCGTATCTAAAACCTTTCCGGTATCATCTACAACAGCAACCTTACAGCCGGTACGGTAACCGGGATCGAGCCCGAGAACCGTCTTGCCCTTAACCGGAGGCTGCATCAAAAGCTGTTTCAGGTTCGTAGCGAAAACCTTCATCGCGTTTTCCGACGCGTTATCAGTCATTTCGGAGCGGATCTCACGCTCTATTGACGGAAATATCAGTCTTGTGTACGCGTCCTCGCCTGCGGCTTTGATTATATCGGAACATAATGGATTTGTATTCTTATCAACGGAAGCGTTGATAAGACTCAGCGGATATTCGCTGTCAAGTACTATACCGACCTTTAAAAAGCCTTCTTTCTCTCCCCTGTTGACGGCAAGTATACGGTGGCCGGCAATCTTTCTGACAGGTTCCGAAAAGTCATAATAGTTAGTATATACGCTGTCCAGGTTTTCGTCACAGGCAACAGACTTCAACACTCCGCTGATATGAAAAATACTCCTCAGCTTTTTGCGGAGCTCCGCGCTGTCGGAAAGCTGTTCGGCAATAATATCCATCGCGCCGTTGAGCGCATCCTGTGCGGTTGGTACCTCTTTATCCGCATCAACAAATTGTTCTGCGTACTCTAAGGGCTTAAAATCCTCTTCCTGCTTTAAAATTTCGATCGCAAGCGGCTCCAATCCACGCTCCTTTGCAACCGAGGCTCTTGTTTTACGCTTTGGTCTGAAAGGACGGTAAATATCCTCCAGCTCACTCAGGGTTTGCGCCTTGTCGAGCGCCGCGCTGATTTCATCCGTCAGTTTTTCCTGCCCGTCTATCAGTTCACGGATTTCTTCCCTGCGTTTATCCAGTCCGCGCAGATATTCGAGCTTTTCGCTGAATTCACGAATAAGCTGATCGTCCATTGAGCCGTGCATTTCTTTACGGTAACGGGCGATAAAAGGAATCGTGTTGCCTTCATCAAGCAAAGCGATGATGTTTTTAGCGTATTCCTCTTTAATATCAAATAGCTTTGATAAAGTAATTGAATAATCCATAATACACCTTAAAAAAACAAATTATTATCTTAAAAATCATCCTATACAGAAAAAGAACACTCACTATCGGATGTTGGCATTTCCCTATTTTCACAGGCCGTCGCCAGCCAACTATCTTCGGCACCACCGGGCTTAACTTCTGTGTTCGGTATGGGAACAGGTGGACCCCCGGCGTCATCAACACCAACTGTTGATAGTGAGTATTCTTTTTGGCTCCCCCAACTGGGCTCGAACCAGTGACATCATGATTAACAGTCATGC
>CAZERR010000017.1:0-2469 GCA_964514785.1 uncultured Ruminococcus sp.
ATGTTGATAGGCATAGCACGGTCGTATACCTTATCTGTAACGGCGAAGGTCGAGTCGTCGTTGTTGATTGTTCCGCAATACCACATATTGGGCGGAACGGTAAATTTACCTTTGTGGAGCTGTTTCGGGTCGTTCTTCCACTGGCTGGGAACGAGGTCAACTACCCACTCGTCGCGTCTCGGCATTTCAAGAATGGAGAGCATCTCAGCGAAGTAGTACTCAACACGGGCGATGTTCATTTCGTCGAGGATTACAAGGTAAACGTTTTCGTTGAAGTTAGCCTCGTACATCGCTCTTAACAGCTCGGTTTCGTTATATTTCTTTGTAAATTCGTTGAAGTATCCGAAAAGCTCGGAACGGTCACGCCATGAAGGCTGTACCGGAGTAATAACGGAGTCGTTAGATACATACTTACCGAAAGCGTAAGCAAGTGATGTTTTACCTGTACCGGAAATACCCTGGAGAACTATAAGTCTCGTAGAGGCGAAAGCCGATACAAAGCGGCGAATCATAGCTATATCATAATAAAGACCGAGTCTCGAGCAAGCGAAAAGACGGAAACGGTCGCAGAATTCGGGAAGAGTAATGTCGTTATCATACTCGGGCGGCTGATAATCTGCCCACTCTTCGTCGAGAGCGGTAAGCTTGAGGAAACGAACCTCGCCTGTATCGCCGTCTTCTTCTCCGCCGTTTAATGTCTCGAGTTCTTCGCCTGTAAGCTCTGAAATCTCGTTCGGATTAAGTCCAATCTGAGAAACCTTCATCGAGAGGATCTTATCCTTCTCAAGGTTAAGACGCATAACCTCGCGGTTTAATGCCTGAACCTCCTGAACCAGCGAACCGGTATCCTTACGGGCGCGCTTGTTCCTGAAGAATTTCTTTAAGGAGACAACTATTAAGAATATTAACAAGCCTATGATTGCGACTAAAAGAATAATCGCGATAATTGCTACTACCCATGCGAGTCCGCCGAGCTTAGTAGTGTAGCGGGTGATAATGTTTATATACTCGGGAATATTGAAAGCGCCGAGCATACTGACAATTCCGTTCCATATAGAGCCGAAGAACTGTCCTAAAAACTGGAAGAGAAATTTAAATACTGTATCCATAATTTTCTCCTTAAAAAAATCTTCATCGCCGGTCTAAAGCTTTCTGACCTCGGCTTTATTTTATACAGACCTTACCATTCCGGCGCATTACGCCGCACTTCAGCCTGAATAACCGTCAATATGAGTGTACATTCCTGTGAGTCCGAATAATCTTAATTTTTCCACCGAAATTCCTTAACATTACGGGCGCAAAACGCTCTACTTCGGAATTTCAGCTTTATGTTGAAAAATTATTCGGCAATTTCTTACCTATTTAAAAAGGTGTAATTATTTCGTACCCCTTTTTAAAGGGGTAAGTTATTTGCGGACAATTGTTAACATTGCATGGTTCAAAAAGGGCCGAACCATTTCTGACATAAAATGTAACAGCGAACGCGGTACTGCTGACTCCCGCAGTTCTGCGTTACATTTACTTATCCGATTCTTCTGAAGCCTCGCCTGAGTCTTCGGGGGGAGTCTCCCCATTCTGAGCTGCAAGGTATTCTGCGATAGCTTTCTGCTTCTGTTCCTCGGTAAGACCGGCTTTATCCATAGCCTCCTGAGCTTTCAGCATTCCCTTCTCCTTGCTGTACGCCATAGCGTTAATAATAACGCGTACGCCCTGATACAGGAAGAAGATAATCATCGGAAGTAAAATCCACAGGAAGAATCCCGTCGGTGTCTGAAGATAGTTTATTACTCCTCCGAGACCCGAAATCTTGGTCCCGTGGTAAACCGCGAGAACCTCAGCGTCCATAATCTCAGGGAATACAACGCTGTTCTTGGGATCCTGGTCGTAGGTTTCGTTATTATCGCCCTTTGTAAGGAAGTTGCCCTTCTTGGTAATCTTGTAAATTCTGTGAGTTACAAAATCGCGGGCTCCGTCGCCGTTGATATCGGCGGCAAAGGTAATAACGTCCCCGACCTTAAAATTCAGTTCGGTGTCGGCATTTACAACATCGCATATGATAAGGTCGCCTTTATTGAAGTCGTCTTCCTTATCGCCTTTCATTGAATCGGTAAGTACACCAATCGGAGCTTTACCAAAAACACTCGGAACTCCGTCTTCGCCTCGAGAAGTTAATGCAATTGTCAGCACAAATACCGATATAATTAAGATAAATATAATCAGCACATCTACAACAATATGCAATATCTTATTCAAAGTCTTTTTCATTCGGTTTTTCCTCATTTCCTTTTTTGGTAAAGCAGCCTGCCCTGTGCTGTCAGGGTAGTTTGCCCTTGCCCCGGACCTGGGATCCGGCCCGGGGCGTTAATTATCTTTTACGATAATTTAATAAATTGTTTTAAGTTAAACTATGCTATCAATTAAGAAGCGAGTGTGAACTTAACTGTGAAGTTAACCTGAGCGTCCTGAGCA
>CAZERR010000017.1:2569-22588 GCA_964514785.1 uncultured Ruminococcus sp.
CCTACAGTAAAGTCGTATGAAACGGGCTTTAACTCTGTAGCTGTGTCAGCGTAGGAAACTGTACGCTTCCAGTTAGCGGTCTGCTCGTTGTTGATAACAAGACCTGCTGTTGTGATAGCCTTAACCTTCATGGTGTTGGCTTCAACAACTCTGTTGATTGTGAACCATGCGTATGTTGCGGAGCCTAATGCTACGAGGGCAACAAGAAGCATAGCTACTGATGAAAGTAACATCTTTTTTCTTGTGTTTTTCATAAGAGAATCCTCCTTAAAATTATTTTGCCCCACAAAACACATAAGGGGCTTATTTACATGTATGTCCACAGCCTCCATACCGCCTCAGCAACGCGGTAGCAGGAAAGCTGTTATGACCAAAACTGACAATTAACAATTAACGATCAGCGACTAACAATTATTGTCCTAAATTACTCCTCGCTTTTCGTTCTTCGCTCTTCACTTAATTATTCGTTGCTTCCTGACTTTCGTCAACAACATCAAATACCATCTGTGAACGGATTGAACCGCCGCGGATTGCGTCGACACACTCGGGGTCGTTGCCCTCTATCCACATTACCACCGTATATTTATCGGTAGAGCCTGCCTTGAGGGAAGAATCCTTAACGGAAAGAATGGTATCATTATTCTTCCAGATTGTAGCGTCGGTCTCGGCAATCTTACGGTTGTTGTAGGAGCCCTTAGCGTACATATTGTCTTTTCCGTTCTTATAAATCTGAACTCTTACAGCCTCGTCGGCGGATTTTGAAACACCGGTAACAGTCATTGTGGTATTGTATTTTAAATCCTGATCGCCGGTATTCTTAAGATAGAAGGTATAAGCAAGGTAGTTTTCGCCGTTATGCTGGCCGTCCTTCTCGGTATCGAGCCCTTTCGGCAGCCACGCCTTTGTAATATTGGTAACGTCTTTAACGGTTCCGCCGTTAAGCTTAACGGTTGCGTCGTCGAAGGACGCCCCCTCTGAAAGCATAAGCGACTTGCCCTCATAAACATCGCCGATAGTAATTACGAGGTCGCCCCATTGGGTAAGAAGCATCGAGATTATGTACATTACAAGGAGTATCGATACCAGTGCCGCGAGAATAGCGGCATAACGCTTTTTGCGTTTCTTGGCATCGGCAACAGCCTTAGCTTCTTCCTGAGCATGGAAATGGTCGTAAACCGAGGATTTTTTATCCTTAGCCGCTTCGACTTCATGCTTTTGACCAAGCTTCGCGACTTCTTCCGGAGTCGGTGCATCGACTTGTTTATTCTTTTTTCTGAATGGCATATAAATCACCTTCTCCTTTTATGCGGGAAGTCTTTCTTGTATCTTAGCGGATACCGGGGAATCTTAGCCCGGAGCGGACTGGCCGTCCTTAATACCAACGAACGCTAAGCGAACGCTGAGCTCGGAGCCCTGGATTCTGTTAACGCACTCGGGATCCTCGCCCTCGAGCCACAGTCTTACCGTTACCTTTCTCGGGGTAAGCTTCTCGAGATGGAAGAGGTTGTTTGAATCGGTATAATTCATTGTGCCGCTCGGTAAATCGAAGGTTGAGAGACTTGTAACCTGGCTGCCCTTGTTGGGCTCGTAAGTCTTAGCGTTGGATGTGTCGCCCGCCGCTTCAAAAGAAACACGATTCGCCCTGATTACATCGCTCTGAGGCGCCGGAGAATCGGAACTTACCTTCGTTCCCTCAATCTTCTCGCCGTCCTCATCAACGCCGTCCTCACTGGTAAGATGAACGTGCATCGCCTTAGTCGCGATAAAGTAACACTCAAATTCGAAATATGACTCATCGCCGTTAGCCTCGGCGGCAGAGCCGTTCTGGTACGTAAATGTTTTTCCGTTATTCGAGGTTACGGGATCAAGAATTACATCCTCGAGAGTTTTATTATAATTTTTCCTGAGATAAGAGTTAATCATATCGTTGGTGATAACATGAGTATACTTCTCGATATCCGAGCCGTGGTTATCCATAGATACTCTTAAGTCCTCGCCCGTACTGATGTTGAGCTCAAAATCCTGAACTCCGGCGAAGGTGTTAACCGTAAACCACGCGTAGGTGGAAGTGGTTAAGCCCAAAATTGAAATAATGCAGAGGAAAACAATTAACTTCTTTCTTTTCCTGAGTCTTTTTCTCGTTTTATCAAAATAACTTTTTAAAGACACATTATCCCTCCCGACAACATATTTTTACGTACCTTAAGTCTTTTTCAGACAGAAGTAGACATTTATAAGTTTAGCTATACTATTTTATAATATTTTAGCGGTCTAAGTCAATAATATTTGGGTAATTTTTTATAATAATCGGTAATTTTGTGCAACTTTTTTAGCACTTAGTTATAGTCCACAAAAAACTGCTTTTAAATTTGGGTAATTCGACAAAGGAATTATTTTAAATTGAGGCTTGACAAGGTTATTGGCTATAAACTATTTGTTGCTTTTATATATTTGTGTTGTTTTTGACTTGAAAATTTTTAAATTTTTTCTTTCAAAATTGCATAAAACTACGCAATTTTTTTGTTATTTGTATATATATATGTACGGCGCTTTTATTCAAACCAAAATGGAAAGGAAAAGTTTATGATTAATCTGAAAATTCTTCCCGATAAAAGGCTCGAGCTTATAAAGCTCGGCGAAATCTATTACGGCGAAAACAATATCGGCAGCATTATAGTCGAAGGTCCCCAAAGCATAGGTTCCTTCAACCGTGACGAGCTCAATTTTACGCTTAATGTTATTTTCGGAGGAGAGTACATAAGATACGGGCTTGAGTTCGACGAAAACGGAATTGCCGAGGTGCCTATAACTCAGGATATCACTGACCATACGGGCGTTCACAGGTTATTCGTTGAAATCAGCGCGGAAAATAACGTTATCGGCAGAACCGAAATAAAAAGCTTTACCGTGAGCGAAATAAACAGAGGTGATGTCGAGGTACCCGAGCGTTCGGAGCTTGTTGAGGAAATTGAGCGTCTCCGCGACCTCGCCGATTACAGGCTTTCGGCTCTCAACGCCGTAAAAGCCGCAATTCTCGCAAAGGGAGTTGAGGTTACGGATTCTACTCCCGCCACAGCTCTTGCCGGACTTATCTCCCTTATCCCCTCGACAGAGCTCGTAAGGCAGCTTATCGAGAGGACTCCCGTATCGGTTGCCGTACCTTACGAAACCGAAAAAGTAGCAAAATACGCATTTTACGAAGACGCCTTATTGACGGAGGTTACGCTTCCTCAGACGGTAACTCGCATAGAGGAATCCGCATTCACACGAGCTGCCTCGCTTATCAGCGTAAATATGCCCGAGAATCTTACATATATCGGTTCGTACGCCTTCCAGAATTGCAGTTCGCTTGAAAGCATTATTATCCCCGGAGGAGTGGGCACCATCGGAAGCGATACGTTCAAAAACTGCCGCAGTCTTTCGTATGTTGAGCTGCAGCACGGAGTACGCAGACTTAATTCCTACTGCTTTGCATACTGTCAAAGCGCAATACGAACGCTTTATATCCCGAACACAATCACCGGCATAAGCGACGGCGTATTTTTCGGCAGTCTTTCGTATGACGCCGATGTTACCCTCGAAAACGGATTTAACGCTTCGGGACTTGATTTATCGGCGGTTGACGCGACGGCAACTCAGATAACAACGTGGTTCAACGCTCTCGCGGACAGAAGCGAGACTTCCCCCGCGACCTTCATCATCGGAGTTGATAATATCGCCAAGCTGACAAACGAGCAGATAGCGATAGCCGTAAACAAAAACTGGAGCATAATTTAGAAAGGAGCCTTATGTATGACTTACGAAACACAGTCGGTTAATTTAAGACATATGACCGCGGACGAGGGTATGGTGATTACCGATAAAGCGACGCTCAGAATGCGCGCCAAGGAAATCTACCTCGCAAAAGGCGAGCGCAGGGATAATTTTATCGAGATTGATGAAAATACTCCCGTCCCCGAATCGGATGACGCGGATATAACGCCGTAATGCAACAGAAAATCCCCGAAAAAATTTTCGGGGATTTTTTCTTTATCTTTTTACATTGTATGCGCCGAAGCCCGCGTATACCGCGGAATCTCCGAGCTCCTCCTCAATTCTTAAAAGGCGGTTGTACTTAGCTACACGCTCCGAACGTGACGGCGCGCCGGTCTTAATCTGACCCGCGTTGAGCGCAACGGCTAAATCCGCGATTGTTGTATCCTCGGTTTCTCCGGAGCGGTGGGATACTACCGCCGTGAAGCCTGCCTTATGAGCCATTTTAATGGCGTCGAGCGTTTCGGAAACGGAACCAATCTGGTTGAGCTTAATCAGAATGGAATTTGCCGCCTTGAGCTCAATGCCTTTTTTGAGACGTTTTGTATTAGTTACAAAGAGGTCGTCGCCTACGAGCTGGAGACGGCCTCCGAGCTTTTCGGTCATATACTGCCAGCCTTCCCAGTCCTCCTCGTCGAGTCCGTCCTCGAGCGATATAATCGGGTATTTATCGAGAAGCTGCGCCCAATGGTCAACAAGCTCTGCCGAGGTGAACTCTCTGCCCGATTTAGGCTGGATATACTTGCCCTTTTCGCCGCCCTTCCATTCGGAGGAAGCGGCGTCAATAGCGAGAACAAAATCCTCACCCGGCTTGTAGCCCGCAGTTTCAATAGCTTTTATGATATAACCTATAGTTTCGTCGTCATCCTTAAGGTTCGGAGCAAAGCCGCCCTCGTCGCCTACGGAGGTTGCGAGACCGTCAGCCTTTAGAAGCGACTGAAGCGCATGGAAAACCTCGGTGCACCAGCGCAGACCTTCCCTGAAACTCGGAGCGCCTGCCGGCATAATCATAAACTCCTGAGTATCAACGGTGTTTGTCGCGTGAGCGCCGCCGTTTAAAATATTCATCATCGGAACCGGCAGCGTGCAGGCGTTCTGACCGCCGAGATAACGGTAAAGCGGTATATCGAGGTCGTTTGCCGCCGCCTTACAGCAGGCGATTGATACCGCTAAAATTGCATTTGCGCCGAGATTGGATTTATCGTCGGTACCGTCCGCCTCTATCATCGCCTTGTCAATCTTGTAAATATCGTAAGCGTCCATTCCGGCGAGTACGTCGTTTATAACGGTATTAACATTCTCAACCGCCTTGGAAACTCCTTTTCCGCCGAATCGGGACTTGTCTCCGTCACGAAGCTCAAGCGCCTCAAACTCGCCTGTTGACGCTCCGCTCGGAGCGGCGCCTGTTCCCATAACACCGCTATCGAGATATACGTCCGCCTCTACTGTAGGATCGCCTCGGGAATCGATGATTTCACGGGCAATAACTCTTTCAATCTTTGACTGATACATGATTAAATCTCCTTGTTTATATAGTTTTATTTTGAAGATGATTTCGGTGTATAAATATATACGTTGTCAAAATAAGTGTCTTTTATTTCGGCCGTCTTTTTGAAATTCTTTATTGTTTCTTTCCATTCGCTGTCCAATTCGGTTTTTAATGTAATGACACACTCGGCGTTTATCATAAAGCATTCATCGGAATGCTCCTTGATGAAAGTAAGGTAGGTGCGGGCGTTATCAAGATAGAACCAGTCAACCTGATCACAAACCTTTTCGTAGGATTTCTTACCCAGCACTTCATCCGTAAACACGCTGTAAGTGAGCAGATTGTTCGGAATTTTTCCGTTATTATTCTCATCAGCCCACTTTTTTATTCCCTTGTTTCTCATTTTTATCTCCGCAAGGTCTTTTCCTTTAGGGTAGTGGCATTTTGAAAAGTCAGCGGAAAAACTTTGAATAAAGTTTCCTCCCGCAGGGATAAGCAGCGCGGAAATAAAAGTAATACACATTATCCTCTTAATCCAGTCAAGGACCTTTGAGCCCGCAGACATATCCTTTTTCTGCGCGTTATAAAAATACAGATTGTACTCATATAACAGTCCGCAGCAAACCGCCGTAATCGGAAGAGCAAAAAGATAATTTGACGGATGGCTTCGACCGACATAATATGTGAGAGTGCCCGCTCCCGTAACAGCGGTGATGAATAATCCCGTAATATTGGACTTCAACTCCTCGGGAGCGTCCTTGTATTTCGTGAGATACGGAATAACTCGAATCAACGCCAGCGATAAGACAACAGCCATAACTACCCACAGTCCGAATTTTATCTTCATCATAAAGAAGCCCATTCCGGCAAAGGTTGTTATTCCGAAAAGCATATCCTTAAGGGGCAGAATCTGGCCGCTTCTTACATAGGTTATCAGGGAAACAAGTATAAAAAACTCGGAGAAGGAAATAACGGCGTATATCAGCGCCTTAACGAACGCTATGAATGTCTTTTTGCTGAACAGTTTATTATCAAGCGCCGAAGCGAACACACGGTATGCCGCCCAGATTATTACGGCGATAGCTCCCGTTTCAAAGTTCCATACAACGCCCAGCCCCAAAACGACACAGACAATTATATCGAAAATGAATTTTATCCGTTTCGACTTTATCGAGGATGTAATTACAATTGCAAAAAGAACAGTCGCAATACAAATCGCTCTCAGCGGATAATACTGCAGATACATTTTTACGCCGCCGTTAGACTGGTCTCCCAAAATTGAGAACGGTCCGTAAATTGAGCAGGCAACGGAAATAAACAGCGCCAGAATTTTATTTTTTATAAATTTAAAAGAGAATACACTATATGCAGCTGCGATGATTGCCATTAAACCCGTAAAGAATATCGACGAGGACGCCTGATTCACTCCGCCTAAAAGCTTTAAAATCGGGGCAGCAATATACGGATAAAAACCGTAGATGCACTTAAAATCGGTTCCGATAGTATGTCCCTGGCTTACCTTAACTATCGGATACCACACGGCATAATAATGGTGATAATTATACCGGCTGACCTGAACAGAAAAATTTATCGTAGCTATACGCCAGATCGCGTAAGCGAAAAGAAGCGTCAGCACCGCGACAAATATAACAGTCTGGTGCTTTTTTCTTTTAATCTTCTGAGCGAGAATAACGGAAAACAGAACGACCGCCGTAAGCGGAACCAGGAAGAAAAGTGTCAGCCTGAACCCGATAGCAAAGTGCAGAGTTGCGTTTCTTGAGATATAATACGCCAAAAACGAAATCACACAGACAGCAATAAGAAAGACATACTGGATAGTGTTGGTCAATACAATCGGCACGGGCGCCAGTCTTTTTTTCAATATACAATAGGACGCAAGAAAGACAAGCGGTACCAGAACGACCGTCAGTATATACATCGGCATCTCAAGCGGCTCGGGACGACAATTTGACATTGCTTCTGTCGTCAGTATTCCTTTGTACGAATCTGTACTCGTATTAACGGGAATTAATCCCACCGCCATAATTGTAATAAGAGTAATAACAAAAGAAACCAGAATGGAAAAGAATTCCACCGTAGTATCGTTTGTTACCGGATAGCTCTTTTTCATGCTCGAAAAAAAGTCCATATTTTTTATGTCGATTTCCGTTTTTTCGGGCGCGGTAATTTCCGTGTTTTCGTTTACCGCCTCTTCCATATTTTCCGGCACCGTATTTACTTCTGAATTCATACTATTCCTGCCTTTAATCCATTTTCCTTATATCATAATCCATACTGCAGCCCGAAAAGCCCTGAGCCGCTTTAATTGAAAAATCAGCTGTATACCGCTACCGTAGTCTTACATGTATTTTTATCAAGCGGAACATCCTTTAAATCGCAAAGCACCTCGAGTGTATTTGTAATAGTGGTAGAACCCGCTTTTTTAACCTTAAACTTCGCGGTATATACCGTACCCGTCGAGGTAAAGTCAAGTCCGTTTAAGTTTGAGGCGTTATAGAGAATCTGATTTCCCTTAGCGTTTACAAGTCCTCCGGAGGTCGACTTAGTGGAGGTACAGGAAAGATAATTTCCGTCAAAATCAGTAAAACCCTGATAATTAACCAGAACCTTAGGCGCGTAAAGATTCAGAGTCACGTTAATCGTATCGCCGACGTAGCAGGTTGTGCCGTTAATCACGCACTTTTCGCTGCTTTTGTGGCTTGAATTATTTTCCGGAGTTACTACCGGGATTTTATCGTCGTCCTGCTCGGGCTGAGCCTCAGGGGTGCTCAAAGTTTTCGAAGTCTTGGACGTTCTTGAGGACGTGCTGTTGTTCGAAGCGGTTTTAGCAGCCTCGGTAGTTTCCTGAGCGGCAGAAGCATTTGAGCCTGTGCCGGACTTCTTATTCTTTATAACCTTTTCCGTAGCCCCGGGCTGAGCGGTAGTTTCCACGGCACGGGAGGTTTCGAGCCTTACGGTGGTATGAGCTGTATCGGTCGCCTTGCGGTTCGCGTCATTCACGTTATTTACGACAATTATCGCCGCCGCGACAGCAACGCCTATCATAAGCAGCGCAAGCACCGTTAGGGTGATTTTTTCCGCTGCGGTAAATTTCCTTCTTTTTTTCATATCTTTGTACTTCCTTTTTTAAATAATGACAAGAAAAATTATAGCACTTCTGAAAAAAATATTCAACCTGAGAATTTCGCACAAAATTTTACCCGATTTTATATATAAAATCACAGTAGATAAAACTCACATTCTGTGATAAAATGAGTTAGTTGCGTATAAATGCGTATAAAAAGGAAGATGAACTATGAATATTTGCGTATACTGCGCGTCAAGCGAAAATATAGATAAAATCTACTTTAAGGCAGGCGAGGAGTTCGGAGAAGCTCTAGCCGAAAACGGTCACTCTCTTATTTTCGGAGCGGGAAAATTCGGAATTATGGGCGCGATAGCGAGAGGCTGTAAGCGTAAGGGCGGAGAAATAACAGGCGTTATACCCCGCTTTTTTGACGGTGCAGACGTTATGTTTAAGGACTGTAAAATAATAAAAACCGATACAATGAGAGAACGCAAGGAGATTATGGAGAACCGAAGCGACGCCTTCGTTATGATGCCGGGCGGAATCGGCACCTTTGAGGAGTTTTTTGAAATTCTTACCTTAAAGCAGCTCGACCGCCACAGAAAGCCCATAGCGGTTTATAACGTAAACGATTATTACGACGGTATGCTCGGTATGCTTAAAAGCTCCGTAAGCGAGGGCTTTATGGCGGAAAAGTGCTTAACCCTCTTTTTCGTAAGCGATAATAAGGACGAGATATTAAACTACATAGAGAACTACGTTCCTTTCTCATACTATAAATACGAGAAAAGCTGAGGTGATAGTGTGAAAATTCACACTATCAGGATTTATGTTGTCCGCCCGGTTTGCCGCAGAGCGTCAACGGGCAATGACTGTAATCGCCGCTTTACGCCTTATCCGCCCACGGTAAGGATGTAGAGAATTATAATGACTGTTTGTGGGCGGAAAGGCTATGGCGATTAATATGACTGACTGCGAACACTGCGCGCATTATATCTTCGACGATGAGTTCGAATGTTATGTATGCGATATTAATCTTGACGAGGACGAAATGGCGAGGTTTTTAACGGGAGCCGTACGCGACTGTCATTATTTCAACCTCTATGACGAATATAAAATCGTAAAAAAGCAGAATTAAATCCGGAAGAGCTACTTCTTCCGGATATTTTTCATAAGTTCATTCATTTTTCTGTCGGCTCTCGCACCTGCAACAACGCAGGTATAGAGCAAAAAAACAATAAACAAAAAAACTCCCGCGCATATTATCCATAACATAAAATCACCCTGATATGGATATTATACGCGGGATATTATTTTTTATTCGGATAATTCTTCCTCTGCCGTATTTAGAGCTGCTGCTATAACGGCGTCCATATCGTAATACTTATACTCGCCGAGACGTCCGCCGAAAATCACGTTTTTCTCACCCCGGGCAAGCTCTCTGTATTTTTCGTAGAGCTTTGAATTCTTTTCGTCGTTAACAGGATAATACGGCTCGTCCCCGGGCTTCCACTCTGAAGAATACTCACGGCTTATCACTGTTTTCTCAAGGTCGTTTCCGTTTTCGTCCTTTCCGAACTCAAACCATTTATGCTCGATTATACGGGTCCACGGAGTTTCACGGTCTGTATAATTAACCGCGGCGTTACCCTGATAGTTCGGTATATCGAGAAGCTCGTTTTCAAAACGGACGGAGCGGTACTCCAGCGTTCCGAGCTTAAAGTCAAAAAACTCGTCAATCGCTCCGGTATAAAGAACCTTATCCGCGAGAGAATCGAGTTCTTTTCTGTTTTTCAGATAATCGACATTAAGCCTTACCTCGATTCCCTCAAGCAGGTTTTCAACCAGCTTCGTATAACCGCCGATGGGAATTCCCTGATACAGCGCGTTGAAGTAATTATTGTCAAAGGTCAGGCGCACCGGCAGCCTTTTTATAATAAACGGCGGAAGCGAGGCGCAGTCTCTGCCCCACTGCTTTTCGGTATATCCCTTAATAAGCTTTTCGTAAATATCGCGTCCTACAAGGGAAATTGCCTGTTCCTCGAGATTTTTCGGTTCTCCCTTTATTTCGCCGCGCTGCTCGTCTATTTTAGCCTGCGCCTGCCCGGGAGTTATTACACCCCACATTTTGTTGAAGGTGTACATATTGAACGGAAGGGAGAAAAGCTCTCCCTTAAAATTTGCAACCGGCGAATTGGTAAAGCGGTTGAACTCGGCGAATCTCGTAATATAATCCCAAACCTTTTTATCGTTGGTATGGAAAATATGGGCGCCGTACTTATGGACGTTTATCCCTTCAATTTTCTCGGTATAGACATTTCCCGCAATATTTGAACGCCTGTCGATAACGAGCACTTTTTTTCCCTTATCCGCAGCCTCACGGGCAAAAACCGCACCGTAAAGCCCGGAGCCTACTATTAAATAATCATATTTCATAACACGCAGAACCTTTCAAAATTCATTTTCTTTCTTCAGCCGTCGCTCGTACGCGCGCGGCGGAGCGTGCATTATAAAGCAAAAACGGCCGAAAACGAAAATAAAAGTTTTCGACCGCATTATTTACATTGAGCCTTCACGCTTGAATACCGTAAAAACGGTCTTTACGAGAATTTTAACGTCGAGTGAAATCTTCCACTCGCGTATATACATTGTATCGAGCTTAACGACCTTTTCAAAATCAGTGATCTTGCTTCTGCCGTTTACCTGCCACATTCCGGTAATTCCCGGTTTAATTGCAAGGCGCGCACGGTGATGAAGCTCGTACTTTTCCCATTCATCGACTGTCGGCGGACGGGTTCCGACCATACTCATTTCGCCCTTAAGAACATTAAGAAACTGCGGGAACTCGTCAATAGACAGCCTTCTTAACCAGCCGCCGATTCCGCGCTTGATCTTTCCGTTCTTAAGCTTCTTACATCCGATTATACGCTCATCGAACTCGATTTTAAACATCATTCCGTCCTTGACGCGGTTTTCGCTCATAAGCTCCTGCTTACGCTCCTCGGCGTCGAGGTACATCGTGCGGAATTTGTAAAGCATAAACTTCTTTCCGTTTTTGCCTACTCTCTCCTGCTTAAAAATAACCGGACCGGGCGATTTTATATAAATAAGCGGAGCGACAAAAACAAACAGAATTCCCGTAACAATACAACCTAAAACACCGCCGATGATATCGAAAAACCTCTTTACAAAAAGCTGGAGAGGCGAAGCGGAGTTGATAGTCGAGGTAAGCACGGTATATGTACAGATTTTCTCAACCATTTTCCGGTTCGTATCCGTATCGGAGGAGTTTGCGAGTCTTTCGTGGATAACAAGTCCCATCGTCTCAAACTCGCTTATGAGCTTTTTGGGATACATTTTTTCGCTGTGAACATCAACGAAAACCTCGTCAACCCATTCGCGGCAAACGTAGTCCGCGGCGTCCTGAACTCCCGCAACTACGGGTACTCCCTTAATCTTTTTTCCCGTTAAGTTTTTATCAATGATAACTATTCCCGCTATCTTAAAATTACCGAAGCCCTTGTTTTCAAGCGTGTTAACCACCTTTTCGGCAATACTGCTGGTGGTAACCACAAGCATAGAGGTTCCTTCGGCGCGCGCAAGTCTGAATCTTACGATTCGCTTCCACACCAGCCTGCATATATAATCAAGCGGAAGCATAACTCCCACGGTTATGTATAGGGTTTCCCTTACCGCAACGGAGTTGCTGTCATTTAATGCGTAAAGATAAAAAACCGAAGCCAAAAATACGAGCACTGTATATTTAACCGTTTCTACAAGTTCCTTATACATTCCTCGCTTAAGCATATTTTTATACGCGTGCGAAAGAAGCGCCACAAGCACCGCAATAATATTTATCATAAGAAGCAGTTTATCGTTAGCTTCTACATTGAAAGCAGATAGATTGCCCTGATACCGGATCAAAAAAGCCGTTATAAACGACAGGTTTACACAAAACCAGTCCAAAATCAGGAAATCAATATGTTTCAGCCAACCCGCACGGCCTTTTTGGTACATGAAATCACCCGATTCTTTTTAAAAAGTTACTCTGAAAAAGGTTACGTTAATAACCGTAATCGTCATTATTATCCTTAACGTAGGAGCCGCCTTTTTTCGTAAGAGTCGTCGGGATACCGTTGATAATAACTCCGAGTATCTTACCGTTGTTTCTCTTGATCATTTCGATAGCGCGGTTAAAATCGGGGTAGGTCGTTTCATTATTCTTTACTACGAAAACGATACCGTCGGATAAACCGATAAGCGGAACGATATCTACAACCATATTTACGGGAGGCGTATCGAAAATTATGTAGTCATACTTATCCTCGAGTTCCTCAATAAGCTCAGCCATGGTTTCGCTTGAAAGAAGCTCCGAGGGGTTTGGCGGAACAGCGCCGAAGGTGATACAGTCGAGATTTTTATTTTCTGTCTTTGTAATTACTTCCTCGGCGGTGCACTCGTTGTTGAGGAAGTTTACGAGTCCCTTGTTGTTTTCTACTCCAAGAGTGGAATGAACCGTGGGACGGCGGAGATCGCAGTCAATAACAAGAACCTTGGTTCCCATCTGCTGAGAAAGCGCGATCGATACGTTGATTGTAGTTGTTGTTTTTCCCTCGCTTTTTAAAGAACTTGTAAAAATAATCCTTTTACAACCTTTTTTAACGATGGAATATACGATATTTGTTCTTGCCTTTTTATATGCCTCTGTGGTCTGGAATTCAAGAACCTTGTTGGATTCTTCCGTGTTCTTTGTCTTAGCCATAATCAAACCTCGCTTTCAGCTTTATTATGAAGCTCAGGCGGAACCTTAAGAATAAATCTTTCGCCTCCGAATTCGGGAACCGCGGAAAGAATCGGAATTCCGTTTAATTCGGTGAGTTCCGGGGAATACTTGATTTTGTTATCAAGAAGCTCCCTCATAAACAGGAACGCGAGCATAATCGCAAAACCGGCTATCGCCGCTATGATCGTGTTCGCCATAACATTCGGCGAAGAAGGCTTAGTCGGGATAATCGCGTTATCTACTATCTTAAGCTCTGTATCGTTGTTCTTAAGCGCCGCGATAACTCCGGGAGCCGTATCCGCCACGCTGTCCGCGATGACCTTCGCTTCTGTCGGAGATTTAGCGACTACCGTAGCAGAGAAAACCTCGGTGTGCACGCCGTCCTCATCGCTTCCGTTTTTAAAGGTAACGGTTCTGCTTAACTCGGACGCGGTGTATCTGCCGTCGAGACTGGCAGCAAGCTTTTCGTAAAAGTTATTGGTGGAAAGCATCTGTACATATGTATTAACAAGCGCGGTAGCGTAGTTATAGTCGCCCATCGGGTTATCTTTGCTTGTTGACGTCGCGGTCTCAACATAAAGCTTTACGCTTGAGGTATATTTCTTCGGAACAAAATAATTAAAAACAGCAAACGCTGCCAAGGCAAACGCAACGGCACAAATCACCATTTTCCAAAAGCCGCGTTTTAAAACCTTAAAAATTTCGCCGAAGGAAATTTCATAGTTTTCATTTTTATCGTTATTATTGTAATTCATAAAAGCACCTCTCATAAAAGATGTTCGGAAAATTCGGCTTATTTCCGGTTTCTTCTAAGTCGTTTATCTATCGTTAATGCCTGTTATTCAAGATATAATTCTACATCATAAATCCACTAAATGCAACAAATTATTCAATTTGGAAGATTTTTTTCGCAAAATCACCGAATAAATGTAAATATGATGGTAATATTACACAAAAATTAACAAATCTTTCCATATGGCGGCATTTTACTTTACTTTTTCGAATTTTTGTGTTAATATAATCGGGTGCAGGTTCAGTGAAAAATGATTTATGATTTCAAAAATTAAAAGGATTGATTTAAAAATGAAGAAACTGTTTGCCGGTTTAGCCGCAGTGCTTATCATCGGCTTGTCATGTGTTTCTGCATTCGCGGCGGGTATCAACTCGAGTGAAGCGAGTGTGCTGAACAATATGCGCACTCCCGCGAATATGAAGGGAAACAGTGTTTACGTTCCCGCTTCTTACATTAACCAGGCGGAATCATATTTTAATACCATTGATATGACGACCGCTCAGGCGGGTAAAATTAATTCGATTATCGGTCAGGCTCGCTCTTTTTTAGCGTCAACCGGAAAATCGAGCGTTAAGGAGCTTTCAGCCTCCGAACGCAAAACTCTCATCAACTACGCGAGCGCAGCAGCCGCAGTACTTAATCTTTCGGCGGCCGCAGGCTCGGACAACAGAAATGTTAAGGTAATCACAAAAAACGGAAAAACCGTTGTAGATGATTCCACAAACATTATCAAGACAACCGGAGCCGAAAAAAGCGCGTTACCTTACGTTGCGTCAGGCGCGTTAACCGTACTGCTTTCAATTTCGGTAATCGGTTTAACTTACTCCAAGAGGAAATCGGCAGCTTATGAAGAAGTCAGGTAAAAAGATTTCCAAGCAGCTTAAAAAGTTCGTGCTTATACCGCCGGCTATGGTACTGGTGATGTGTATTTTCTTCGTCGCCTTATTCTTTCCGGTTATAAGCGACGCGGTTTCGATCGGTAATATGTTCCTGTCGGATAAACAGGTTGACTACTCTAAATCGTTCGACAACATATTTGTCCCTACCGGGGATGATCCCGATACGGTGAACGCCGCTGATATCGAATTTCCGACCATTAATAAGCAGTTCGGCGATATAACGATCAAAAGCTGTGACGTTGACGCAAGGCTCTTCTTCGGAGATGCGGCTATTCCGCTTCGCAACGGAGTCGGAATATACGCCGGAAGCTTTATTCCCGGTTACGGAAAGACAATTCTCGTTGCCGGACATAACAACACCTACTTTAACGGTCTTAAAAACGTTAAAAAGGGCGATATAGTTAAAATCCGTACAAGTTACGGCAACTATAAATATGAGGTTACAGAAACCAAGATTTATAACGCTTCAAGCAAAAAATCCTACGATTTAAACGCTGACGAGGAAAACTTAATACTTTACACCTGTTATCCGTTCGATCAGGTCGGACTTACCGAGAAAAGGTTTTTTGTTTATGCAAAAAAGGTTTCCGGACCGAAAATTATCGGATTGTATGGTGAGGAGAATTAAACAGTGAGTATTTTTAAGAACCCTAAGCTAAACACCGTTTTCTCCCTTATCCTTTCCTTTATAATGGGAATTTGCATACTGGCGTGCTCGCTTTTATCGGCAGTACGGTTTACGGTATTCAATGAAGATTTCTTAATCGAAACCCTTAACAATACCGACTACTACCCCAATTTATGCAGCGAAATTTCAGAAAACCTTATGGATATAGGAGACGCGAGCGGTCTTGATAAAAGCTTTTTTGAGGATTTTATTGATGAGGTGCTCGTAAGGAGAGATGTAGAATCCTACATCTATAAATTCTACTCTGGGCGCGAGCTTAATGTAAATACTTCCAATTTTGAGAAGGCTCTACGCTCCGCACTCAACACCTATATAAGCCAGAACGGTATTAAATCCGAGAGTTTATCTCAAAAAAATATCAACTATTTCGTTAAAGAAGCGTCTGATATCTAC
The DNA here is from genome assembly GCA_964514785.1 of uncultured Ruminococcus sp. Taxonomy (GTDB): domain Bacteria; phylum Bacillota; class Clostridia; order Oscillospirales; family Acutalibacteraceae; genus Ruminococcoides. The sequence continues at coordinate 18,516 of CAZERR010000017.1, forward strand.
GCATCCCATATTGCGCTCAAGTATTTTCCGAGTATTCAGAAAAGTGTTGTAAAATATACGTCGAGGTTTAACATCTTTATTGCAGTTACCGCTGTCGTTGCTATTGCAATTGCGCTTTTCTTTATATTTACAAATGAATGGAAGCACATCGCCGTAAGGTATATCTACTACGCCTTTGCTTCGGCGGCGCTTTTCACTTTCATTATTCCGGCTGTCGTATTTGTGAGCGGAATCGTGTCTAAGATTACAATTCTCACGCGTTCGCTCAACTACATGTACACTGCCTGTATCAATTCGGTATTTACCGTGGTACTCGTTATTGCGGTTGTACTCATATTTATAAGCGCGGTTCTTGTTATTATTCATAATAAGCTCCGCAAAAATGCATCTGGTTGAAGGATGAAGTAGTATTTTCATAGACTAATTTTATAGGAGGATTAAAGAATATGAAAAAATCAACTAGAATCATCAGCACAGCGCTTGCAGCGCTGACAGTTGCCTCAACTATGGCTGTAGCCGCTACTTCCGTTTCGGCTGCCTCTGTTAAGGCTCCTAAGAATGTAAAGGTTGCCAACCTCGAGAAGTCTATCAAGATTTCTTGGAAAAAGGTAAAGGGCGCTAAGAAGTACAAGGTACTCCGCGGCAAGAAGGTTATCAAAACTACTAAGAAAACTTCTGTCAAGGATTTATCTGTTAAGTCCGGTAAGAGCTATACCTATAAGGTAAAGGCTGTTAACGGCAAGAAGACTTCTAAGGCTTCCAAGAAGGTGTCCATCACAAGAATGAACTACACTATCATTAAGAACGTTAAAAACGGTAATGGTAAGGTAACTCTTAACTGGACAAAGAGATCCGGCGCTACACAGTACAAGCTCTACAGAAAGACTACTGGCAAGTATTCTCTTCTCAGCAGCAACAAGGCTACTTCTTACACAGATAAGAAGGTAGTTTCCGGCACAAAGTACACATACAAGGTTGTATGCTACAACTCAAAGACAAAGACAAAGTCTATGGATTCTACTGCTAAGTCAATCACTTACCTTGACAAGGTAACAGGCGTATATGCACGCGAGAGCGTTGACGCTAAGTCAATCGACGTTAAGTGGAACGCTGTTAAGGGCGCTGCTTCCTACGATGTTTACAGAGTTAAAGCAGGTGAAGCTGACTTCGCAAAGATCGCTTCTACTTCATCAACAACATACACAGATACAAAGGTTAGCGTTAACCCCACAGCTTATATGTATAAGATCGTTGCTGTTAAGGACGGTTCTTCTGCTGTTAAGAGCGACGCTCCTCTTACAGGTTTCTTACCCAAGAGAGACGGCGCAAACTCCTACAGCTATGACGAGAAAAAGAACCTTCACATCCTCATCAAGCTCAACAAGGGCGAGACATACGCTGAGGGTAAGGCTCTCTCCGAGTACTTCAGCCTCGAGGGCTTATACACAGTTACTCCCGACAACAGCGGCGTAGTTACAGTTGAGAACGACGTAATCACAGCTGTTAAGTCCGGTAAGGCTGTTGTAAAGGTTAACCTTTCAGATTCAGTTGCAAGCATCGTTAACTCACTTGCTAACAAGGGTACAACAAAGGCTTACAACAAGGCTGTTACAAAGACAGTATTTGTTGAGGTTGAGGTAGCTTAATCTAAACCTTATTAATAACTGAAGATTATCAGGCAGAACGTTTTTACGCTCTGCCTGATTTTTTATCCCCGTTTATGCAATACTGACAAAAACGCTTGTCTTTAGCTGTGCACTTCTTCCAATGTTTTCCGTTGACAATAAAGCTCGTTTAATGGTATAATGTGCGAAGAAACGAGGTATTATTTATGAAAACAATCAAATTTATCGCGGCGGCGCTTTTATCCGCCGTTATTATGACATCGGGCTTTTGCACATTTTCAGCTGCAAAGGCTCCGGCAGCTCCAAAGCTCACCGTGAAGAACGTATCCAGCGGAGTAAAGGCTTCATGGAATAAAGTAAAGGGCGCTACAAAATATGTATTAAAATATAAGAAAGCGTCCTCAAAAAGCTTTAAAACTTCCTACAGCGGTTCAAAGACTTCCTTTAAGGACGACAACTTAAATCCCGGCGCAAAGTACGTTTTTAAGGTTAAGGCTGTAAAAAACAACGTTAGCGGAAGCTTCAGCAAAAAAGCTGAAATCACCTTCCTTGACAAGCCCACTCTGAGCGCTGACGAGCGCCTTGATATGGACGGCATCTGCCTTAAATGGAAAAAAATCAAGGGAGCTAAGGGCTACCGTATCTACCGTTCCCTTAAATCAAAAAATTCCTTTAGCAAAATCGCGACTATAACCAAGGGTTCCACTACCTTCTACCGCGACAGAACCGTAAAGGATGAGAAAAACCCAACTCAGATCAACGTCTACAAGTATTATGTAAAAGCTTACTGTGATGACGGCTCGACATCCGCCAAGAGTGATGTAACGAAAGAAATCTACGGATGGATAGATAAGGATAATCCCGAATCTCCCCTGTATCTTACAATCAAAAAAGGCGAGGTATTCGAGGACATCTACAAAAAACTTGCCGATAACTTTATTTCCTATATGTTTACCTGGAAAACCTCTAAAAAGAGCGTAGCCAAGGTTAGCGATTTAGGCGTTATAACAGGAGTTAAAAAGGGAACAGCCACACTTACCGCATCCGCATATTATAATGATAAAAACTACAACATTCATATTGTCGTAACCGTAAAATAAAATGAAATTAGCTGTTATTTTCACAGGCGGAACTATCTCCAGTCTGCCTGACGACGGTTTTTTATCGCCCTCGGATACAACTAAAAATATGCTTATAAAAGCTCTCGACCCGGATATCTCCGTCGAGGGCTTTCAGCCTTTCTATATCCTTTCCGAACAGCTTAACGGCGAATATCTCACTCAGCTTATAAAATGCGCCGGAGAGCTTATTAACGGCGATTATGACGGTATTATCGTAACCCACGGCACCGATACCCTTCAATACAGCGCCGCAGCGCTTCATTTAGCGTTTTCCGATAGTAAGATCCCCGTTGTATTTGTTTCCTCAAACTATATTCTTACCGACAGCCGTTCAAACGGATCAGCAAACTTCAAATATGCGGTCGAGTTTATTAAACTCGGTATCGGCGGAGTTTATGTAAGCTATAAAAACGAAGGAGGCGCACCGTCGATCTACACTGCGGATTCTCTGCTGCCTCACAACGCCTGTAACGACGCTCTTACAGCGTTAAACGGCGCGTGCGGGTACTTTGACGGCAAAGGCTTTATTCGCCTTAGAGAGGCTTCTGTCGTAAAAGGCAGGGGTGTTTATACTCTTTCAAAAAATTCCCGGGTATTATGGCTAAGGATTCACCCGGGTATGACTTATCCCTCAGCCGAAGGATACAAGGCAGTTTTGCTCGAAGGCTACCACAGCGGAACACTGCCTACCGAGGATAAGGCGTTTATCGAATTTTGCCGAGACTCCTCCGTTCCGATATACCTTACGGGAGCAGAGGACGAAGTCAAGTACAAAAGTGCAAAAACTTATCAACAACTAAATATTGTGGTGTTGAAAAAAACATCCCCAATATATGCGTATATTTCTCTATGGAGTAACTTTTAATGTAACTATTGTAATAGGTTATTTACATTCGAACGCTTGTTCGTAACAAATTGTTACGGAATTGTATTCCTATATGTTCAATAAAGAATTAACCCTTACAGTTTCACTATTTTGCAATTACATTATGCTAGAATTGTTGATTTATCATCCGTGATGGTTTAAAATATAATTGCACACAAAAAGAGTGCCAAAACATTGCTGCAATAAGCAGCGTTTCACACAATTTCATCCAAAAAAGCACCGCGGAGAAAATCCCGCGGTGTTTTTTTATTTTAATGATTATGTTTACTGTCTGCACTTTCTATAGACCGCCCCGGAGGAATGCTCCGCTTTTTCTATACGGGCTGTTCGAGTCCCTGATGGCAAAAAAAGGAGTACCGCAAGGGTACTCCTTTTTTGGTGGAGCGGAGACGAATAAATCCGAAAAATCGCTCAAATCCTTCTGATAAAGGGTTTCGGCGT
>CAZERR010000018.1:0-22212 GCA_964514785.1 uncultured Ruminococcus sp.
TAACGCCGTCGGTGCTGACCTTCTCCATAGCCTCGGCAATAAGCTTGCCGATAAACTCATCGGAGGATGAAACCGTAGCAACACGGGCGATATCCTCGGTACCGCTTACCTGCATACTGTTTTTCTTTAAAGCGTCAACCGCAACATTTACGGCGTTTGCCATACCTTTCTTGAGGATCATCGGGTTAGCGCCGGCGGTAACATTCTTCATACCGTCGGAAACGAGAGCCTGAGCCAGCAAGGTAGCTGTGGTAGTACCGTCGCCTGCTACATCGTTAGTCTTTACGGAAACCTCTTTTACAAGCTGAGCGCCCATATTCTCAAACGGATCCTCAAGCTCTATCTCCTTAGCGATAGTAACGCCGTCGTTAGTGATAAGCGGAGCGCCGAATTTTTTATCGAGCACTACGTTTCTGCCCTTAGGGCCTAATGTAATTTTTACTGTATCGGCGAGCTGATCGATACCGTTCTTTAACGCCTTGCGGGCGTCCTCGCCGTATGCTATCTGTTTAGCCATAATATCTTACCTCCACAAAATTATTATTCTTATTAAGAATTATTCTACTGTCGCTAAAATGTCGGACTGACGAACGATCGTAAACTCCTCGCCGTCGAGCTTAACCTCGGTCCCGGCATACTTAGAAGCGATAACCTTATCGCCCACCTTAACGAACATCTCAACCTTTTCGCCGTCAACTACTCCGCCGGGGCCAACCGCCACAACGGAAGCAAACTGGGGCTTCTCCTTAGCTGAGGATGTAAGAATAAGACCGCCTGCGGTTTTCTCCTCCACCTCTTCAACTTTAAGTACTACTCGGTCGAGTAACGGTTTAATTGTCATATATAATTCCTCCTTAAAATAACCTGAAATGATTGATTAGCACTCTACCACTTTGAGTGCTAATAATATTATAGCCCATTTTTTAGAAAAATCAAGTGGAATTTGACTTTTTTTGACTTACAAATTAAAAAAATTGTTCATCCAACCTGTCTCATATGTATAATATATGATTTTTGTAGGTGAAAAAATCAAAATAAATGTTGCAATAAATCTTTATTTATTATAAAATGTATATTGGTGTGTTTTAATCACAAAGAATTTTTTCCGCGTTTTTATGAAGAATCAGTTCCTTTTCATTCTCGCTGAGCTTTAAGGAGTTCATTATCTCGACATTAAGGCTCAGGTCGCTCCACGGATAATCGCTCGCGTAAAGGATCTTATCGGCGCCGTGGTTATGAATGATCCTCTCGGTCTGCTCTTTCGGAGCCATACCGAGAATTACGGCTAAGTCGAAATACACCGGCTGACCGACCAAGTACTCTTCTACCTCATCGTAGAGGTCAATACCTCCGAGGTGAGCGAGGATAATTTTCGGCTCTACGTCCTTATTCTCCCCGTAAATACGGTCGATAAGCTTTCGCGACTCAGAGGGCGGACAATGAACGTCATCGGGATAAGCGACATCTACGCCTGCGTGGATCGTCACATACAACCCGAGCTCAACGGCGGTCTTAATTATATTATAATACCGGTCGTCGTTTATATAGACGCCCTGATAATCGGGATGAAGCTTTATCCCCTTAAAGCCGCGGGATTTTAGATCAGCAAGCCTATCCCTTATATTATCGCAGTCGGGATGGATCCCGCCGAAGGAAAGCACATTATCCGAATCGGTATTAAGCAGCTCGGCAAATCTGTTTATCGAATCGAACTGAGACGGCTTGGTACATACCGGAAGTACGACAGCCTTATCGGTGCCCGAGCTTTTCATCTTCTCTTTAAGATTATTAAGAGTTCCGTCTCCGTATGAGTCGATTCCGCCCTTTTCCATAAGAAAAGGAATAGTTTTTTCGGCGATCTTATCGGGAAAGACGTGCGCATGGAAGTCAATTATCATTTTCTCACACTCCGTTTTAAACAACTAACGTTTATTATATATCCGGTTCAATAAATTTGCAATAAATTATTCAATAAAAATCTTTTATAAAGCCTTAGGAGGCAAAAATCATGAAGAAAACTAAAAAACTGATGATTGGTAACGAAGCGGTATCACGCGGTCTTTACGAAGGCGGCGTAAACGTCGTTTCCAGTTATCCGGGTACCCCATCGACCGAGATCACAGAGTTTATGTCGAAATATGACGACGTATACAGCGAGTGGGCTCCCAACGAAAAGGTAGCTATGGAGGTAGCGTTCGGCGCTTCCTTAGCCGGAAAGAGAAGCTGCTGCTGTATGAAGCACGTCGGTCTTAACGTTGCCGCCGATCCGCTGTTTACGCTCTCATACACAGGCGTTACGGGCGGTATGGTAGTATGCGTCGCGGACGACCCTGCCATGCACTCCAGCCAGAACGAGCAGGACTCACGTCATTACGCTATCGCTTCAAAGGTTCCCATGCTCGAGCCGGCAGACTCTGCGGAGGCTTACAAATTTGCAAAAAGCGCTTTTAAGCTTTCCGAAGAATACGATACACCCGTGCTTTTCAGAATGTGCACAAGAATGGCTCATTCCCAGAGCATAGTTGAAATCGGAGAAAGAGAAAACTTCGAGGGCTTCGAATACGAGAAGAAGCCGTGGAAATACATTATGGCTCCGGCAAACGCAATAAAGCGCCACCCCTTCGTAGAGGAGCGCACTAAAAAGCTCGCACAGCTTGCCGAGGACTGCGAATACAACCGCGTTGAAATGGGCGGTACAAAGCTCGGTATCATCACCGCAGGCACCTGCTATCAGTATATCAAGGAAGTATTTGGCGACAGCGTAAGCATACTTAAAATCGGTATGATCAACCCGCTCCCGACTAAGATGATCCGGGATTTCGCAGAAAAGGTAGACCGTCTCGTTGTCGTAGAAGAACTCGACCCGATCATCGAGACTCACTGCAATAATATCGGCGTTAAGGTCGAGGGCAAGAGCTTATTCCCGAATATAGGCGAATTCAGCCAGCAGACTATCCGCAAGGTACTGCTCGGCGAAGAAAACGACTGCGTTACCGCTGATTCGGAGATCCCCGTAAGACCTCCCGTTATGTGTTCGGGATGTCCTCACCGCGGAATGTACTACACTCTCGCCAAGAATAAGATCACAGTTCTCGGCGATATCGGCTGCTACACCTTAGGCTCCACTCCGCCCTTAAACGCGCTCGACTCAACTCTTTGTATGGGCGCTTCCGTAAGCGGACTTCACGGCTTTAACAAGGCGGCTGAAAACGAGAAAAAGACCGTATGCGTTATCGGCGATTCGACCTTTATGCACAGCGGCGTGACCGGACTTATAAATATAGCATACAATATGTCAAATTCAACGGTTATCGTTCTCGATAACTCGATAACGGGTATGACAGGCCACCAGCAGAACCCGACCACCGGCTACAACATCAAGGGCGACCCGGCAGGCAAGATCAACCTTGAGGCGCTTTGCCGCTCGATCGGTATCAACCGCGTAAGGGTTGTAGACCCGTATAATCTTGAAGAATGTGACAAGGTTCTAAAAGAGGAGCTTGCGGCTGAGGAGCCCTCGGTAATCATCTCGAGAAGGCCGTGCGTACTTCTTAAGTATGTTAAGCACGAAAAGCCCTTAAAGGTCAATGAGGAAAAGTGCAGAAGCTGTAAGCGCTGTCTTAAGCTCGGCTGTCCCTCGATTAGCTTTAAAAACAACAAGGCGTTCATCGACGCTACCCAGTGCGTGGGCTGCAATGTTTGCTCACAGCTCTGCCCGTTCGGTGCAATCGGAAAAGAGGTGCAGGAATAATGGCAACAAGTTTAATGATAGTCGGCGTAGGCGGTCAGGGAAGCCTGCTCGCAAGTAAGCTGCTCGGAAATATCCTCACCGCGGAGGGCTACGATGTAAAGGTATCCGAGGTCCACGGAATGAGCCAGCGCGGCGGCAGCGTAGTAACCTACGTTAAGTACGACGAAAATAAGGTTTACTCTCCCATCGTAACTCAGGGCGAGGCAGATTACATCATCTCGTTTGAGAAGCTCGAAGCGGCGAGATACGTTTCCTTCCTTAAAAAGGGCGGAAAAATCATCGTAAACAACCAGGAAATCGATCCTATGCCCGTAATCATCGGCGCAGCCGAGTACCCGAACGGTATCCTCGGCGAGCTCGAAAATAAAGACGTTTTCGTAGACGAGCTTGACGCTCTCTCCTTAGCAGAGCAGGCAGGCTCCTCAAAGGCGGTAAACATCGTGCTTATGGGACGTCTCGCGAAATATCTCGGCATAGGCTACGACGAGTGGATAAACGCTATCGAAACAACGGTAAAGCCGAAGTTTGTCGAGCTCAACAAAAAAGCCTTTGAACTCGGATATAACTACTCAAAATAAAAGACAAGAGGTAATTTTATGGAAAGATACTACAGCCCCGAGGTTGAAACAGCCTCAAGAGAAGAACTTAACAAAATCCAGACAGAACGCCTTATCGAACAGGTAAATCACGTTTATAACAACGTGCCTCTCTACCGTCAGAGAATGGATGAGGCAGGGGTCAAACCCGAGGACATAAAATGTCTTGACGATATCAGAAAGCTCCCCTTTACCAGCAAGCAGGATCTCAGAGATACATATCCCTACGGAATGTTTGCGGTTCCTATGGAGGAGGTCACGAGGATCCACGCCTCCAGCGGCACCACAGGCAAGCAGATCGTTGTCGGCTATACAGACGGAGATATGGATATTTGGGACACCTGCGTAGCGCGTCAGCTCGTTGCTACAGGCGCCACCAAAGAGGACAAGGTTCACGTTTCCTACGGCTACGGCTTATTCACGGGCGGTCTCGGACTCCACGGCGGTTCCCAGAAGCTCGGCTGTACTACGATCCCCGTTTCCTCGGGCAACACAGCGCGCCAGCTCACGATTATGCAGGACTTCGGCTCCACTATCCTCGGAGCGACTCCGTCGTACGCGATGTATCTCGGTGAGAGCGCCGCTAAGGCAGGAATAGATACCTCTAAGCTTCCCTTAAGGGTCGGCATCTTCGGCGCTGAGCCGTGGACTGAGGAAATGAGACAAAGCATTGAAAAAAGCCTCAACATCAAGGCTTACGATATTTACGGCTTAACGGAGATCTGCGGTCCCGGCGTTGCTTATGAATGCTCACAGCAGAAGGGTATGCACGTTAACGAAGACCATTTCATTATCGAGATCATCGATCCCGAAACAGGCGAGCCCGTTCCCGACGGCACCAAGGGCGAGATCGTATTCTCCTCTATCACGAAGAAAGCGTTCCCGCTTTTACGCTTCCGCACTAAGGATATCGGCGTTATCACTCACGAGAAATGCGCCTGCGGACGCACCTTCGTAAGAATGAGCAAGCCGCTAGGACGTGTTGACGATATGCTTATCGTAAGAGGCGTAAACCTTTTCCCGAGCCAGATCGAAGCTGTTCTGCTTAAGGAAAACCAGTCGCCGAACTATCAGATAATCGTTGACAGAAGCGGAAGTCTCGACAGCATCGAGGTCGATATCGAAATGAAGGAGGATAACTTCTCAGATAAGCCCTCCGATATTATCGGTATGGAAAAAGCGCTTGAGAATAAATTCAAGTCGGCTCTCGGCATCAAGCCCAAGGTTAAGCTCGTTTCACCCGACTCTATTCCCCGTTCCGAGGGAAAAGCCGTTCGCGTTGTTGATAAACGCCATGTTTATGACAATAAATAATTAAGAGGTAAAAGCTATGATTAAACAAATCTCTATTTTCGCTACAAATAAACCCGGTCAGGTCGTAAAGGTTACGGACGCGCTTTCACAGCAGGGTATCGATATCCGCGCTATGTGCGTAGCCGACACTCAGGACTTCGGCATCATCAGGCTGATCGTAAACGATACCGAAAAGGCTAAGGAAGCGCTTTCTGACCACAAATGTATCGTTTCCATCACAAATGTTGTCGGAATCAAAATCGCCGACAAGCCGGGCTCAACAACAAAAGCGCTCGAGCTTCTCTCAATGCACAATATCAACATTGATTATATGTACGCTTTCGTTACTAAATCAAAGGAATACGCGTATTTCGTTATGAGAGTTGAAAATCCCGCGGCTGCCGAGGACGTTTTAGTTAAAAACGGTATCGAGCTTATCACTCAGGAAGAAATAGAAAATCTTTAATTGAAAACGGGCTGCAGCGGCAGCCCGTTATATTTTTGTTTTAAATTTTGTTATATTGTTAAACGGCTTCGGTACAGCGCCTACCCTGATCTTTTATCACTTAACAACAACGTTCTCATCACCCAGCCGGCGCTTAAGCTCGTTTATCATAACGTCGTTTAAGCTTACCCACATATGCTCGGGCGCGATAAGCTTTTTACCGCTGTCGGTAAGGTAGAAAATCACCTGGGTTCTGCCCTCAAAAATATCGAGCACCTGAAACGCTTTTTTATACAGCTCGCTCTCAAGGTTATCTATCCTGAGATACAGCTTAGGCGGCTTATTGTTATTTTGAGGCTTTGAGGGATTTCGGGGAGTTTTCGGGATATTATTCTTATCAACAGAGCGTATCTCGTTGCAGATGATTTTAGGCTCCTCGTCCTCCTTCATACTGACGGTACCGAAAATCTCGACCGTATTGCCCTGAGAAAGAAGCGCTCCGCATTTTACGAAAACCTCGGGAAATACTATAGCCTCGGCTGAGCCGTACCTGTCCTCGATCGTCACAAACGCCATCATCCGGTTCGTTTTTGTGACCTGATTTTTAAGCTTAGTCACAATACAGACAAGATGAACCGAGCTGTTGTCCTTGTACTTATTGTTCTCGCGGTTTATAATATCGCAGATTTTATCACAGCCGACCGCCTTTATATAGTCCTCGTATCCGTCGATCGGATGGCCGCTTAAATACATCCCCGCGACCTCGTTCTCCATAAACAGGAGCTCCTCGCGGGAGAACTCGCTTACGGACGGTACCTCAAGCTCGTTTGAAGCCTGAGTTTCGACTTCCATATCGAAAAACGACATCTGACCGCGGACATTCTTCTTGCTCTCGTACTCCAGATCGGATATAACGGTCTTGCACATAAGAAGCATCTGGCGGCGGTTGAGCCCGAGGTTATCGAGCGCGCCGCATTTTATCAGGCTCTCTACCGCGCGCGAATTCATCGACCTGCCGTAAACCCTCTTGCAGAAATCGTAAAAGCTCTTATACGGCGAAAGCCTTCTTTTCTCAATGATCGTATCGATGAACTGTCTTCCGAGGTTTTTTATCGCGAGAAGTCCGAAGCGGATATCCCTGCCCGAAACGGTAAAGCCGTAGAAGCTTGAGTTAACGTCGGGCGGAAGCACGCGGATCCCCATGCTGTGGCACTCGGCGGTATATACGGCGAGCTTATTGCGGTTATCGAGCACGCTCGACATCAGCGCCGCCATATACTGCTTCGGATAATGACATTTAAGCCACGCGGTCTGGAAGCTTATCTTCGCGTAGGCGGTGGCGTGGGATTTATTAAAGGCGTAGGAGGCGAAGCTCTCCATCTCGTCATAAATCGCGGCGGCGGTCTGACGGTCTATTCCGCGCCTTAAGCAGCCCTCGACCTCGACTTCTCCCCTCTCGTTTACATATCCCTCAATAAAGGTTTTACGCTCCTTCTCCATAACGTCGCGCTTCTTTTTACTCATAGCGCGGCGCACTATATCAGCGCGTCCGAGCGAGTAGCCGGCAAGCTTACGGAGGATCTGCATAACCTGCTCCTGATACACGATACAGCCGTAGGTCACGTTGAGTATACTCTCGAGCATAGGATGCTTATATCTTATATGAGAGGCGTTGTGGCGGCAGTCGATATAGGTCGGGATACTGTCCATAGGTCCCGGACGGTAAAGCGAAATAACCGCTATTAAATCCTCGAAACAGTCGGGCTTAAGCTGAGTAAGTACGTTTCTCATTCCCTGAGATTCAAACTGAAAAACGCCCTCGCTGCTGCCCTGAGACATCATCTTATACACAGCCCTGTCGTCGTCGCGTATATCACTGAGGCTGAAATCGGGATTTACCTCTCTTATCATCTTCACCGTATCGTCGATAACGGTAAGATTCCTAAGCCCTAAGAAATCCATTTTAAGGAGCCCGAGCTCCTCTAAGGTCGTCATAGTGAACTGGGTCACGATATTGCCGTCGTTACTCGACAGCGGCACATAATCGGACACGGGCTTATCGGTAATAACTACTCCCGCGGCGTGCATCGTAGCGTGGCGCGGCATACCCTCAAGCTTTAAGGCTATATCGATTATGCTTTTTGTTTTATCGTCGTTATCGTAGAGGCTCTTAAGCTCCGGAGAGATTTTAAGCGCCTTTTCTATCGTCATATTTAACTCAAAAGGTACGAGCTTAGCGATCCTGTCTACCGTACCGTACGGTACCGCGAGCGCCCGTCCGACGTCGCGTATCGAACCGCGCGCCGCCATTGTACCGAAGGCGATGATCTGAGCTACGCGGTCGCTTCCGTACTTTGAGATAACGTAATCTATAACCTCCTCGCGGCGCTGTTTACAGAAATCAATATCAAAATCCGGCATACTGACGCGCTCGGGATTTAAGAAACGCTCAAATAGCAGGTTGTATTTTATCGGGTCGACATCAGTGATCCCGATACAATAAGCGCAAAGCGATCCCGCGCCGGAGCCTCGTCCGGGGCCTACGGGTATGCCCGAGCGCTTAGCAAACTGAACGAAGTCGTTTACTATAAGATAGTAGTCCACAAAACCCATACGGTTAACGGTTGAAAGCTCGTACTCCAGCCTTTCGACAAGCTCGGGGGACGGACTGTCTCCGTAGTGCTTAAAAAGCCCCTTATAGCACTCCTTCTTAAAATATTCATAATGATCGACGCCGTCGGGTAAATCGTAACGCGGAAGCTTTCGCTCTCCGAAAACAAATTCAACGTTACACCTGTCGGCGATTTTTTGAGTATTTTCTACCGCCTCGGGGCAGTCGTTAAACAGAGCACGCATTTCGCTTTCGGACTTAAGATAAAACTCATCCGACTTAAACTCGAAACGGTCGTTGTCCTCAACGGTCTTATTAGTCTGGATACAAAGCAGAATACCGTGGGTTTTAGAGTCCTCTTTAGCGATATAATGAGCGTCGTTTGTCGCGACTAAATTTGCGCCGATATCCGAAGCGAGTCTTTGTAAATCGGGATTTATCCGAAGCTGTTCCTCTAAGCCGTGATTCTGAAGCTCAATAAAAAAGTTATCCTTACCGAAGATGTTCTGATAATAAAGCGCCTTTTCCTTAGCGGCGTTATAGTCGCCGCGCAGAAGGTTCTGCGGGATCTCGCCCGCGAGGCAGGCGGAAAGGCAGATAAGCCCCTCGTGGTATTTTTCAATCAGCTCGGCATCGACCCTCGGCTTAATGTAAAAGCCCTCGGTAAACGACAGAGATACCATTTTTATTAAATTGCGGTAGCCCGTTTCGTTCTCACACAGCAGCACCATATGATAATAGTTCGCATCGAGAGAAGCGGTTTTATCAAAACGACTGCGCGGCGCAACATAAACCTCACAGCCGATCACGGGCTTTATTCCCTCTTTTTTACAGGCGCGGTAAAAGTCCACGGCGCCGTACATAACGCCATGGTCTGTAATTGCGAGCGCGGTCTGCCCCATCTCACGGGCTTTCTTCGGAAGCTCTTTGATCCGGCAGGCTCCGTCGAGCAGGCTGTACTCGCTGTGCACATGTAAATGAGCAAATGCCATACTTATATCTCCGTTACTTTCGCTTTCAGTTCACCGTCGTTTAAGGTGAGCTTGATTGTGTCGTCGATTTTTATTTCTTTAACAGAATTAATAATATGTCCGCCGCTCTCGGCTATCGCATAGCCTCTCTGCAATACGGATACGGGATTCAGCGCCTCGAGCTTAGCGCCGGTTTTTTTCATCCCCTCGCTTTTAAGAGTAAAGGTGTTTTTTATACAAGCGCTTGCCCGGTCTATCAGCGAATCAAGCTTCGTTTTATTCGCCGTAATCATATTTTCGGGCGAATTCCTCAGCGCGGAAGCCTTGCACTCGGAAAGGAAATTCATCTGAGATGAAATCTTATTATCAATAAGCGAGCCTAAATACTGGCGCTGGGAATTATAGTAAGAAAGAAGCTCCTCCCTGTCGGGCACCGCGAGCTCCGCCGCCGCAGAGGGCGTAGGCGCTCTTAAATCCGCGGCAAAGTCAGATATCGTAAAATCCGTTTCATGCCCTACAGCGGAAATTATCGGTATATTAGAGGCATAGATAGCGTAGGCGAGGTTCTCGTCGTTAAACGCCCATAAATCCTCGATAGAGCCTCCGCCTCGTCCGATAATAATAACGTCGGCGAGGTCGTATTCATTAAAGAGATTTACTGCTCTTATAAGCTGCTCGGGAGCTCCCGCGCCCTGAACGAGCACAGGACAGAGCACTATATCTATACCCGGGAAGCGCCTCGTGAGTATATTTCTGATATCCTGAACCGCCGCTCCCGTAGGCGAGGTGATCACTCCGACCGTTTTCGGGAAGGACGGTATAGGCTTTTTATGCTCGGGCGCGAAAATACCCTTTTCCTCGAGCTTCTTTTTTAGCTGTTCATACGCTAAGGTCAGCGCGCCGATACCGTCGGGCTGCATATCCTCGACGTAAATCTGGTACGAGCCGGTAGTTTCGTAAAGCGACACCCTGCACAGCGCGATTACCTTCATACCCTCCTCGGGCTTAAACTTCAGGTTGCGCGCGTTGCCCGCGAACATCACGGCGCGCACCACCGAGTTCTTATCCTTTAAGGAAAAGTAAATATGCCCGCTGCGGTAATGGTCGGTAAGGTTGCTTATCTCTCCCGTCAGAAAGACGTTCGAGAGTCTCGGGTCATTATCGAGCAGGGATTTTACATAATAATTCAGTTGTGATACGGATATGATCCTCGGCTTTGAGAATTCAGGATTTATCATACTGAGCCTTTCTGAGAGTCAGGTACGCAATGCCCGCGGCGTTATCGCACGAAAACTCGGGCTCGGCAAAATACGCGCCGTACCTTTCCTCAAAGTGTTTTCTTATTATTGAATTAGACATTACTCCGCCCGCGTAAAGCAGCGGGAGCCTGCCGTATTTATCGAGAAGCCTGTCGGTCATCAAGGACAGCGTCTGCTCGATGTATTTTAAGCAATACGCGGCTATATATTCTTTAGAAGAATTATCCTCATATAGCTTCTTACAAATATTTTCAATTCCGCTGAGACAGCAGTCCTCGCCCTTAAGCGTCGGCTTTTTTACCTTCAGCTCGCCGTTATAACTTAACGCGAGCCTTTCGAGTTCCTTTCCGCACGGAAATTTAAGCCCCAGCATAACCCCCGTTCTGTCGATCGCCTGACCGGCGTTCAAATCTAAGGTTTCACCGATAAGCCTGAGCTTAAAGCCGAAGTTATACGGCTCGGCTAAAACCGCCTCGGTAGTTCCTCCGCTGACGTGAAAGGCGATAAAGCTTTCATCAAAAAGCTTTTCAGCCTTACTGCTGTAAATCGCGGCGGCGATATGTCCCTCCTGATGAGAAAACTCATACAGCGGAACTTTAAGGGTATCGCTTATTACGCGCGCGGTATTATGCCCTACCGTAAAGCAAGGCATATACGAGCCTTCAACGGGACGCGGTCTTACTGAAACGCCTACCGCCCTGATTTCGGCAGGATCGATGTTCTTAATCAGTTCGCGGTAAAGCGAATGAAGCTGAGCGGTATGATGAAACACCGCGTCCGACTGACGAAGCCCTATTTCCCCCTCTTTAACGGGAAGGAGCTTTTTATTCTGAGAAACCTCTTTGTTTTCATCAATCAGCGCGAGCGAGGTAGTATAGTTGCTGGTATCAATTCCGAGATAATACATAATCACTCTCTTGAAACAGCGCCCAGCACGCCGTTTATAAACTTACTTTCATCAACGGTATACTTCTTTGAAAGCTCGACCGCCTCATTGATCGCTACGCCGTCGGGAACGCTGTCTACATACTTCATCTCGTAAACGGCGATCCTTAAAACAGCAAGACTTGCTTTAGAGATACGGTTTAAAGTCCAGCCCTTTTTAAGACGGGCGGCAATAAGAGCGTCGATGGTATCAAGCTCCCGGTAGACGCCTTCCGCCAGTTCCTTTGCGTAATCGTCAAAAACAGCCTCGCGGCTCTCCTCGGCGTTTAAAATAATATCATCGATACTTTCCTCGTTAAACATTTTTTCAAACACGAGGATAAAGCCCTGTTCCCTTGCCTTAAAGCGTGAGATTTTATTTTCCATAATATCACATCTTTACATATAATAATTCATTTTAATTATAGCACAGAGAAAAAAATAAAGCAATCCATAATAACGGATTGCCTTATCTTATACTGATTTTAAAAAGCAGTATTAAAGCTTTTAGTTAATCAAACGTCTTTCCTCTGCTTTCAAAGTACATATCAGGGGTTTCGGTTTTATACAGATCGGGAACGAGAGAATAAACATACTCGGCGTAGGTGATCGGATTTCCTTCACGGGTACGGCCGGGACGCTCCTCCTCTTCCCAGAGTCTAGTCGCGTATTTAAACAGCTCGTCGTCGATATAGAAGCCGATTTTCTCATCGGTATAACGGTCCGAGGTAGAAAGATAGCCCTTCATAAGCTTTCTGAGCTTATCGTTATCGCCGCTTTCGTACGCCTCTTTTAGCGCCTCGCGCTTATTTCTAAGGCGATACCATACGTCGATTCTCTCTACACCGCGGCGGGCTCTCATAAAGGTGTGCCACGCTTTATTTACGGCGGGATTATAGTACTTGCCCATCCACGCGTTATACGCTTTTTTATTATCAGCGATATCCCAGAGAGTAAACTTATCGTCCTTTATATACTCGCCGTATTCAGCGTAGGAGATTTCGGTATCAAAGATAACCGTTGAGCGGTCGGTACCGTTGATTTCCTCTTTGATCTTTTTCTCCCAGCCGTTCTGATAAAGAGAGTCAAAATACTTTTCGTATTCTGAATAAACATTAAGCTGTCTGCCCTCGAACTCGTACTTTTTAACATTTGAATAAAGATCGATCGGGAACTTAACTACACGGCCTCTGTCTGTCATATACGCAAGGCAGGGCTCGGTGATTTTTTCGCCCTCCTCCTTTTTCTCCTCGGGAACAAAACGAGGCGACGTAAAGGGCTTATTCGCCTTTAGGTTTTCATCGATAATATAATCGGCGAACTCCTTTTTCGTCATTTTACGGCGTTTAAGCATACCCTTATGGATATAATTCGCGTTTTCAAGCCTTATACGTCCCATAATATATCTCTTGAAGACACGGATATGAGAAACGCGCGTAGCAAGCTTAAACACCGAAACCCACGGTGCATAGGAGCTCTGGCCGTAGCTTTCGAGCTGAAGATAAAGCTCGCAGCCGCGAACCTCGTTTGAGGGCTCAAACTCACGAGTCGGGAAGATATTAACGTGGATACCGTTGGCGATATGCTTCTCGGTTGAGCCGCCGTCAAACAACAGGGTGTTTTTATCAACGTATCTGAATTTAAGCATAGACAACTCCTGGTTGTTTCTCCAGGATTCGATAAATCTTTTATCGCTTAAATTCTCCTTAACATATTCTTCAAGCTTAACAATATCCTTAAGCGGCATATTGATGTTGAAATAGCACTGCTCGGCGTCGAAGCTCTTATGATTGATTACATAGCCGGCGGTCATTCCCGCAACGACATAGTGAAGATTTTTCTTTTCGCAGATATCGGTAATCTCATCAACGAGATTAAGAAGTTTAACCTGTACGTCAGTCAACTTAAGCACCTCTTTTCTTACGAATATCAAGATGAAGAAGTCCGTCGTTTGAATTCTTCATAACGTCGTCATAGTATTTATCGGCAGTTTCCTTATCGCCGTTAAAGAACGCGATATCGCCGAGAGCTTTTTTACAGCGGTCGTTTCCGGGCTCGTCCTTCATAAACTCCGATATAAGCTTTTCAGCTTCTTCAAAGTCCTTATTGATAACCTTGATTTCGATATCGAAAAGCTTGATTTCCTTAGAATACGGATAATTCTTGACTGCTTCGGCTATAAGCGCCGACGCTTTTTCGTAGTCCTTATAAACCATAGCAGCCTTTATATCGCAGGCAGCGCCCACAAGACCGTAGAGCTGATTGAACTTCTCGTCGGGCTTAAAGTTATTCGCGTTTCTTACCTTATAAAGCTTAATGGCGGAGGTAAGGTCGTTTCTCGTATAAAGCATATTATACATAGCGGCGTAGAAATTATCATCACCGATATCGAGGTAATTCTCCCAGTAGCGGATACTAGACATCATCTGCTTGCTGTAGTAATCCGAGAAAATACTATCAAGCGTTGAAAGCTTCTCGGGTGATGATGCGTCGCATAAATCGAGCACATTCACACCGAGCTCTCTAAGATTTTTCTCTATCTTCAGCTTTTGGAGCTTACCGAGCTTCTCGTGGATCAAATCGAGGTGCTTACCATTCAGATAACCCTCCTCGACCTGGATATCCTTCGCCTTTTTGCGCTCCTCCTTAAGCTGCTTTTCGTCGATGATACGCATATAGTCGGATACATAATCATCGCAGGAAATGCCGGTATGAGACATTTTAGAATGGTGCTTTTTATGAGCGGGATAAATATTCCAGTCGTAGCCGTAGTAGTAGGTCAGCGACTCGGCGTAACGCGCGGAAATCGGGAACTTATGGCCCTCAAACTCGGCGTAATAAACGTCGTCGTAAAAACTCTTAGGAGAAATCGAGGTAGGACCGAATTTTCTCGCGGATACGCTTATATAGGTATCGCAGTCGTCATAGTGCTGATGGAAAAGCTGAGACTCGATTTTCTCAAGCGTCTTTTCCCTTCCGATACGCTTCTCCATTTCCTTATAGCTGTTGTAATATTCCATCTGCTTATCGGTCTTATAGCGGAAATGGCGGTAGCTTTGGTTAGCATATTCGTCATACGCAAAGTACATATCGATTTTCTCCTGCTTCTTAACGGGATCCCCGGGAAGCTCAAGGAAGTAGAAAACATCAATACACTGACCGCAGATAGGCTTCCAGAAAGCGAAGTTAGAGCTTATACGGATACTCTCAACGTCGATATAACGTCCGAAGGTTCCGGGGAAATCCCTATCAAGACGGTTATCACAGTATACCCGTTTTTTCGGGTCAAGCTCTTTTTTGCACGCCTCTACCCATTTATAGTAGTTTTCCTCGGTCATATTGATATCGATATCATCATCCCACGGAATAAATCCCTCGTGGCGGATAGCGCCGAGAGTCGTACCGTAGTCTATAAAATACTGAATATCGTATTTTTTACAGATCGTGTCGATTTCAAGCAGTAAATCAACTAAATATTTTTGTGTAGCATCCATTTTCTTTTTACCCTTACTTTTCTTCTTCTCTTTTTTTCTTCATCAAAACATAACCCTCAAAGAGATCAAGGTCTTCCTTGGTAGTGATTTTGATGTTGGTCTGGCTGCCCTTTGAAAAATAAATCGGCTTATTAAGCTCGTACATCATTGTGGTGGTATGAGGCTCTACCCTTTCGATCGCGCCGGTCTCAATGCCTTCCTTATACAAATCGCAGATAAACTTATACTGAAAAGCGTGAGGGGAATTCATACATACGATCGTATCCCTGTCGATATAACGGGTTGACTTTCCCCCCTCATCCTTATAGCCTGAGAGAAGGATAAACGGAGTCGTTGAGATCGCGTTGCCCTTTTCCTTACATACCTTGATCGCGTCGGAGATTATATCCTCCTCAACGAACGGCGAGGCTCCGAAGTGCACAAGCACGATATCGTCATCGGAGATCTTATGCTTAAGGTTCTCGACGCCGTTCATAACGGAACCCTGGAAGGTACTTCCGCCCTCGGTAATCCATTTAACCTTATCGAGTCCGTATTCGTTTACCATCTCGCGCAAATACTCGAGGTGGCTTTTTACGCATACGATTTCGATAGCGTCGATCTCGGGATGGTTATTAAACTTCTCGACAGTATAAGCAAGAACGGGTTTACCTAAAACCTCGATAAACTGTTTCGGACGGTCGGCGCCCACACGCGACCCGACTCCGCCCGCTAATATCACGGCAATATTCATAACTCACCAAACTTCCATTTCTTATCATCCGCGGCGTTTAAAATCTAAACGCCAAGCATATAAATATAGTTACCTACGGTAGTATTGTATACCATATTTAGTAAATAATCAATTGATTTTACAAAGATGTAATAAAACGTGAGAGCATTTGGCAGCCAAACGCTCTCACGTTATCAAATAGTTACAATCGTGATTTTATTAAAGCCGATATCAGCCTCAGATTGGACGGTGGATTTTACCGCAATTGGCTTTAGCTTTTCAAGCTCGCGTTTCAGCACGGTAACGGTACATCCGCTGTCGGTTATGTAGCATAAGCAATTTGAAAAGCCCTTTGCCTTAAGGGTGCTTTCGATAGTATCCTGAAGCGTGAAGTTCTTTATCACCGCGGCGACGTTCGACTGAGCCTTTGACTTTTCGCTGTCGGAGGCAGTATCGAGCTCAAGCACATCACTCGCTATGTCTACGACCTTATCCTGCGCCTTCTGACGGGTAGTTTTTGCCGAGGCGAAAAACTCCCTCTGTTTCTCGGTGAGCTTACCGGAGCTTTTTGCTTTGGCTGAGGTTTTTTTCACAGCGGTTGTCGCTACCGTTGCGTTTACGAATTTACTCTCGCCTAAGGTTTTCGGGGTGGTTTTCGGAGCCGATATGCTCCAGTTAAGATACACCGCCGCTCCCAGCGCCACGATCAAGGCGGCGGCCAGAAATTGTTTTTTAAATCTTTTCATACTTTTACCTCTATTCATTTTTTAGTCTTGTTACACAGACCTTAGCGGCTGAGATATTCAGCGCCTTAGTCACTATTTCATTTACGCGGTCAACTACGACGGGATCGTCGCTGCCCTCGCACACAACTACGACTCCCCTGATTTTCGGCTCGATTTCCTTTGTTTTTGTGGAGCTGTTGTTTAAATAGACGCCCTCGACGGAGTTTTCAATAGTTAGCAGCACCCGGTTCTCGCCTACCCCCTCAACGCTGTTTAGGATCTCGGCGATCGAGCTTTGCATCTGAGTTTTATACCCCTCGACGTCTACGGCGGAATCACCCTGCGGAAGCTCAATAAACGAGGATAAAAAAATCAGTATGATCCCGATAACACCCGATATTATTATCAGCTTTTTCATCCTGCCGCCGCTTATCAGCTTTTTAAAATTTAACTTTCCCATATTACGACACCTTTACTGCCGGAGACACCTCGTATCTCCTTTCGATCAAGCCTATTATTCTTAAGCTGTTTCTTATTTCGCTTTTATCAATATATATGCACAGGCTGCTGATATTTATTCTTGACGCTTCGTCTTTTTTAAGTTTTATTTCGGCGGTTTTGACCTTATAACCCTCGCTCAAGAGATAACCGACAACCGAGCTTTCGAGTCTTGACTTCGTTTCTTTTATCACCGCGTCCTCATACGCCTCGTCGGCGGAGGACGAGATATTCTCCGTAAGCTTAGGGACGTCAAGCTCAAGCCTTATGCCGAAAAAGGCGTTTTTCACCGGAGCGATAAGCGAGCAGAGAATAAACGCACCTATCACAGCGCTTAAAACCTTCTTTGTACTCCCCTGCGGTATTAAGATCGAAATAAGCGACGAAGCGATCGCTACAGCGCAAATCACCGCCGCGACATCGGCTATCCCTTTCATCCCGCGCCTCCTGCCATAAGCACGACCGCCGCGGAAATTATAAACACGGCAGTAAGGCTCAGAAGCACCGCGAACACGGTCGATACCACGGTATAAACCGCCTCGAGCAATACGCAGGGCTCCCTAAGATTTAATACCTCGCCTGCTGTTTTGGATACGCCGAGTATCAGCATCCAGAAAAGGCACCTGATAATAACCGGCATATACACGGCGCAAACCGCGAGAATCGCCGTGATCCCGACGCCCGATTTCAGCAGTCCTACCGAACCCTGAACGGTGCGGTAAGCTTCCGATAGCGCCGAACCAACCACAGGAACAAAGCTCGTCAGCGAGAACCTCACCGCTCTTGCGGAAAGGCTGTCCGCACCTGCGGAGATAACCTGCTTAAAGCTCAATATTCCCGTAAAAATACTCATAATAAAAGCGAGAGTTATTTTTGTGATCTTTGAGATCGACCTTACAAGTCCGCCGAGATTGATATTCGGAGAAACCGAGGACGCCACGCTGACGGCTAAAAAAATCTTCATAAACGGCGCGATTATCTGTGACGAAGCTCTGCTGACCGCCTGACCGGAAAACAGCATTATCCCGTAATATCCCGCGCCGCTTAACGGCTGTCCCGACATACTCATAACAAGCGTTAAAAGCGGAACGTACGATATCATAAAATCGGACGAGATCCTGATCGTATCGACCGCTGAGGTTATGAAGGAGGTTATCGGAATAACAAGCGCGCAGCTTAAACATATCGTCACCGCTGTGGACATAACGGGCTTAAGCGCACCGTCAAGCGTATTCCCCAGTCCGTAGAGGATAGAGTAAAGCAGCAGCACCGCCGTTACGGCAGCCAGAGTTTTAAGAGGAGTTTTTCCCTCGGTTTTTACGCTGTCTAAAATTGAGGGAAGGATATTTTCAGGCTTAAGGTTCTTGAGCTCGGAAAAGCTGAAATCCTTCAGTCCTATATCGTTAAGCGAGTTTTTCGCGTTATCGGGCAGCTGATTTATTATTTCCGCGGCGCCGTTATCCTTTAAAAGCTCGTCATACGTCCCGGCATTCACGGAAAACACCGAAGCAATAATCACAAGCATCGAGATAACCGCCGAAAAAAGAAGCCTCATACTCCGCCTCCCGTAAGAGAAAGCACGCTCTCCAAAATATCCTTATAAAGCGGAAGCGCCGTCACCAGCACAAGCGCCTTTCCGGCGATCGAAACATTATTCGCAAGCGCGCGCTGACCTGCGTCGATACAGCAGTCAACGGCAAACTCGCACATAAAGCACAACCCGACCGATTTAAGCAGAACGGCTATGTAGGAACTGTTGACGGACGCGGACTGAAATATGCTTTTTGCCGACTCAAAAAGTGAAGAAATATTCAATAAAACGGAAATAAAAATGATGATACAGCCGACAACCGTAATAATCAGGGCGATTTCGGAATTGTGCCGTCTGATAGTAAGCGACAGCACGCAGGTTATCAGCGCGATAAAACAAACAGCCGATATACTCATAAGCCGAAAAGCTGTTTTATTGTGCCGAACAGTCCGCTTATCTGAGTTACCAGCATCGAGAGAACCACTATAAGTCCCGCGAGGGTCGTCATCATAGCCTGTTCCTCCCTGCCGCTGCGCACAAGCAGCTGGTTCAACACCGCGACTATTATTCCTACCGCGGCTATCTTGAATATCATATCTACGTCCATTTTTATTTCCTTTCATATAAGCAGAAGGGCTGCGGCTATTCCCGCGAATAACCCGAGCAGCTTATACAGCCTTGATTTTGAATTTAATTCCTTTTTAGAATTATCTATGTTTGTTTCTATCAGCTCTTTATAGAGACTTATGTGGTTCAGCTGTCCCTCGATATCGGTTGTGCCGAGCATTCGCCCAAACTCCGTAAGAAGACTTAGATCCTCATTTTTTAGCGAATAACGCGGCGGGATATTCTTTATCGTATTCTTCCAGTAAGAGGAAAGCTCCCCCCTCTCATCACCGAAGATACCGGAGATATAATCGGGAGCGGAAGCTTTTATAAGCTCAAATATATCACGGCTGTCATACCTTATATTTGTTTCAAGATTAGACATAAATCCCCGAAACGACGACAGAAACTCGAATCTGAATTTTAAGCGCAGGCTAAAATAAACTCCGGTCAGAAAGCAAGCCGAAACAATAAACAAAAGCCCGAAACACTTAACCATATAAATCGTCTCCGCTTACGATTACGCGTATTCTCCCGACCGTATTACCTGTATCGAGAAATACATACGCTGAAAATATCCTGCTTTTAATAATCGGTTCAAGAAGCGGATTTCTAAAAAGCTCGTCCTTTCCCGTACAATGAGCGGAGGCTATGATCCTTACTCCGCTTTTCTGAGCCGTTATGACCGAGTCGATATCGTCCGCGCCGAGCTCGTCGCATACTATATATTCGGGCGACATACATCTCACGGCGTGGCTGAAACCGTCGCGTTTAAAGTACCCGGAAAACACGTCGCAAAATCCGACGTCAAGCTCGTTTTCTCCGCCTGACGCGCAGGCAAGTTCAAGCCTCGTATCAATAAGCGATACCTTGTGATCATACGACAGCAGCCTCGCGATATCTCTTAAAAGCGTAGTCTTTCCGCTGCCGGGAGCGCCGCAGATCAAAACGCTTTCAAGCGGGCTCAGGCGTTCAAGCAGTCCGGCTGAGCAGCCCCTGACCTCACGGGCGATACGGATATTGAGAGAACTGATATCACGGATATTATAAACGGCGCCGTCGCGGTTAACGGCGGTACCGCAGATACCGGCGCGGTTCCCTCCCGGGAGAGTGATAAAGCCGTTGATTATTTCGTCCTGACGCGAGTACACCGAGTAGTTGCAGATACTGTTAAAAGTATCATTGATATCGCTTTTTGAAGCAGTTATCACGCTGCCCTCCGCTTTTTCGACAATCCTAAAGCTATCGTTTATAAAAAGGCGTTTACTCACAGTGCAGATAACGACAGGGCGTCCCGATATAAGCCTTATTTCCGTTATATCAGCAGGAAGTTTAACGCTATTCAGTGCGTTTTTCAGACTAAACGGCAGGTACGAAATTATTGTTTTAATATTCTTTTCGTAATTCATACTAAGATATATGTACAAGCATAAAAAAATATTCCGCGCAAATGATTTCACACTATCAGAAACAGCAGTTTCCTGTAACGTAAAAAACACGGTTCGGGATTTTCCCAAACCGTGTTTCAACAGTTTTATTCATTTATCATTTTTAGAAGCTCTTCCTCGCTGATTATCGTAACCCCGAGCGACTGAGCTTTTGTAAGCTTAGAGCCTGCCGCTTCTCCGGCAAGCACAAAGTCGGTCTTTTTACTTACCGAGGATGAGGTCTTACCTCCGTTATCCTCAATAATCTTCGAAGCCTCCTTACGGGACATTGTCGGAAGCGTTCCTGTCAGAACAAAGGTCTTGCCCTCAAAAACTCCGCCCTCTTTTCTGACCTCGGAGGGCTTCATCCTGATGCCGAGCGATTTGAATTCGTCGATAAGACGCTTTGTGCTTTCAAGCGAAAAGTACTGAACTACCGCCTCCGCCATTACTGTGCCGAAGCCGTCTATAGTATTGATCTGCTCAACCGAAGCGGACATTATCTCCTCTATCGTGCCGAATTTTCCGCACAGAAGCTGAGCCGCTTTAAGCCCGATATGCGGTATTCCGAGCGCGAACACAAGCCTGTAGAGCTCGTTGTCCTTCGATTTTTCAAGCGCCTTAATCAGATTATCCGCGGACTTTTCCTTTTTATTTTCAAGCGTAAGGATATCCTCAAAGCTGAGCTTATATAAATCCGCAGGAGACTTAACGAGTCCGGCGGTGACGAGCTGTTCCAAAACAGCAGGTCCCAAGCCGTCAATATCCATAGCGTCGCGGCTTACAAAGTGGATAAGATGACGCATCAGCTGAGCCGGACAATCGGTATTGGTACAGCGAACAGCCGCCTCGCCGTCCTCGCGCACAACGGGGCTCGAGCAGGACGGACAAAGCTTCGGGAACTCAAACGCCGTTGAGTTTTCCGCGTGCTTCGTGACCGAAAGAACCTCGGGTATGATCTCACCTGCTTTACGGATAAGCACCCTGTCGCCGACGCGTATCCCCTTTTCGGTAATAAAATCTATATTATGAAGCGTAGCGCGGGAAACAGTCGTACCTGCTAAAAGCACCGGCTCAAACACACCCACGGGAGTTAAAACTCCGGTACGTCCGACGTTGATCTCAACCGAAAGCAGGGTTGTTTCCTTTTCCTCGGGCGGATACTTATAAGCCTCTGCCCAGCGCGGAAATTTCGCGGTCGAGCCGAGCTCCTCGCGCATCGAGAAATCATCCACCTTAACTACAGCGCCGTCGATAGCAAAGCTGTAGTCGCCGCGGTTATCACCGATATTATTGATCTCACCGATAACGTCATCGATATTATCAAAGCTCTTATGAAAGGCGGTCGGCAATCCGAGCGACTTTACAT
>CAZERR010000019.1:0-21268 GCA_964514785.1 uncultured Ruminococcus sp.
ATTTGATTACGGCGTAAGCCTCGATCCTAAGGAAGAGGTTGCCGCTAAGTTTAAGGAAAGCACAGTTAAGGGCAGCCAGTTCAAACAGCCCTTACTTGAGTTCTCCGGCGCATGCGCAGGCTGCGGCGAAACTCCGTACGCTAAGCTCGTTACTCAGCTGTTCGGCGACAGAATGTTTATCGCTAACGCAACAGGTTGTTCGTCGATCTGGGGCGGCTCGGCTCCCGCTACACCTTATACAGTCAACAAGCTCGGCAGAGGTCCTGCTTGGCAGAACTCCCTCTTCGAGGATAACGCTGAGTTCGGTCTTGGTATGGCTCTCGGTCAGAAGGCTATCCGCAACAGACTCGCTGAGTATGTAACCGAAATCGCTGATAAGACAGCTAAGGATTCCCTTAAAGATGCTTGTCAGGCATATCTCGATACATTCGAGGATTCTCTCGCTTCACGCGCAGCTACCGACGCTCTTATCGCTGAGCTCGAGCAGGCTGATGACGCTGTAGCAGACCTCGCTAAGAAGACATTAATCGATAAGGACGAGCTCGCTAAGAAGTCTATGTGGATCTTCGGCGGCGATGGCTGGGCTTATGATATCGGCTTCGGCGGACTTGACCATGTAATCGCTTCAGGTGAGAACGTAAACATCCTCGTATTCGATACAGAGGTTTACTCCAACACAGGCGGCCAGGCTTCCAAGGCTACACCTATCGGTTCAATCGCTCAGTTCGCAGCTGCAGGTAAGGCTGTTAAGAAGAAGGATCTCGCCGCAATCGCTATGAGCTACGGTTATGTATACGTTGCTCAGGTAGCTATGGGCGCTAACAACAACCAGGTTCTCAAGGCTATGGTTGAGGCTGAAAGCTACAACGGACCTTCTATCATTATCGCTTACGCTCCGTGTATCAACCACGGTATCAAGGGCGGTATGGGAATCGCTCAGGACGAGGAGAAGAAGGCTGTAGACGCAGGCTACTGGAACCTCTTCCGTTATGATCCGAGACTCGCGGACGAGAACAAGAATCCGTTCATTCTCGACAGCAAGGCTCCGACTGCTTCCTATCGTGACTTCATTATGGGTGAGGTTCGTTACAACGCTCTCTCCCGTAAGTTCCCCGAAAGAGCAGAGAAGCTCTTCGAGAAGGCTGAGACAGGCGCTGAGAAGAAGTATGCTCATCTTGCTAAGCTTGCAAGCTTCGAGGACGCTACCTGATATAACTAAGCGTATCCTTTGTGATAGAAAAACTTAATAATCTACGCCGGTATTTTGGTTATCCAAGATACCGGCGTTTTTCTTTCTCCGCTCAGTAACGCACTGAGTGCGCATATGCGGCGGCTGAAGAAAGCGGCCGCATATTTTATAGTCTGAAATCTTCTTCATCCGCTAAATACGGATAAATATCCTCATAAGCGTCGAGGTCGTCCTCGGACTGAGGCTCGCTCGGGATCAAGCCGGTCATATCGTAAGCCGAAACCGGAAAGCCGTATTCGTCCTCGTCTCTCTCATTCGGATAATTATGATAATATTTCTTTTTCACGCTATCACCTCATCGGTAGTATGTGCGTTTATCGTAAATTTTTATGCGGAAAATACTGTTATTTTTTTAAAATTATGTTATTATTAATTTATATATTATATAGAGGTGCGGCTTATGAGAGGTATAAAAAGATTCGCTGCGCTGTTTACGGCAGCGGTTATAGCTTTTTCGGTTCTGAGCATTACGGCGGTATCTTCCGCGGGAAAAATCAGTTATGATTTTAAGGGCGACGAGAAGGATAAGGCAGGCTATGCCGAGGGTAAGATAACCCTTAGCGGAGTTCCCGGCGGAAAGTATAAGCTTTACTGGGCTGATGATAAGAAAGCGCTCGACGGCTTTTATGAGATCACAGGGCTGAAATCGGGCGAGAGCTTTACTTTCAGCGACCACAACGCGATTCCGGCAGACGCGACTAAGGTTATAGCCGTTTCGGGAAGTGATTTGTCGGTTAAAAACGCCGCCGCGGTTTATGATATCCCCGAAAATAAACGCCTTAAATACAAAAGCCCGGACGCGAATTACACCTTTATGAATTATTCCGATATTCATATTGACTGCGCGGATAATCAGTATTATAAGTACTCCGAGCTTCACTGGAAAAAGGCTCTTGAAACCGCTGCGAAGCGGAAAGCGGAGTTTATAATTACCGCGGGCGATAATATTACGAACGCTGAGGGGCCGGGCAGGGAGTTTAATAAATTTCAGGAAATTCTGGCGGATTCTCGTTTTACGGGTTATGTCTACGAAGGCAGCGGAAACCACGAGCTGCGCCGCGGCGAGCCCGAGGAGCTTTTATCTACCTTTATTTCTTCAACAGGGCTTGACGGAAAAGAGAAAACTATCGCTTCGGGACTGCCGTACTATACAGTTACCGAGCCGAAGTCGGGAGATTTATTTATCTTTATGGCGCTTGAATATCTTTACAGCCCCGAAAAGGGCGACGAGTTCTCAAAAGCCCAGCTCGACTGGCTTGAAAAGACGCTTAAGGAAAATTACGGCAAGAATAAAAACATCTACCTTATTCAGCACGCGCTGATCGAGGGCTACGGTGCCGGCGATGACGAGGATAATTACTACACCGTTCCGCTCGATCCGCGGTATAAAACTACCGTCAGATTCAGGAATATTATTCAGAAATATCCCGAATTAATTTGGATTTCCGGTCATACTCATATCGCCTTTAAGTATGGTTATAACTACTCGAATATGAGCGATACATCCTGTAATATGATTCACGACAGCTCCGTATGCTGTCCGACTCTGCTCAATTACGGAAGCCACAGCCTAAGCTATACAGCCGCGAGCGACGAGGAGTATAAGGATTTAACCGAGGGCTATTACGTTCAGGTTTTTGATGACGCGAGCGTATTTTACGGGGAGAACCTGTACCACGATAAGATTTACCCCTCGGCGTGCTATATTGTTGAAGGCTGCCGCAAGGGGGAGAATAAAGTTTCGGCAGATACAGCAGAAAAAAAGACGATTTTCGGCGCCTCGAACGATATCGGAAGCCTTGCTCTGGCGGCGTTTACCGTACCTAAGAGCTTAGAATGTAAAAATATTAATGACAGCGATATCGAAGGGCTTTGTAAAATGAGCAAAACGCTCTTAAACGAGATGTTTACCTTCAGCTCCTATAACGACTATGCCGATTTAAAGCGAGCGGTAAAATTCGCTCCCCTGAAAAAGGATAAGGACAAGGCGTATAAGCAGCTCAGCGAGGCTTATCTTAAGGTGTTAAGCTACTCACAGCGCGGTAATATCACGGTTTACTTTACTAATACAAACGAATGGAAAAATGTTTACGCAAAGCTCTTTTCCGCAAAGCTGAACAACGGAAAAAAGGGCGAGAAAATGACCTTTGTTAAAAAGGATATCGACGGCTACGGTATTTACAAGATCGAGGTTAATTATAATAAGTACAATCAGGTGATTTTTACCGACGGTTCAAACGAGGAGAAAAGCGAAACTCAAACTCTAAGCGGAGAGAATAATAAGCTTTATTATCTAAATAATAACGATCCCTACGCACCGTATTACGTTTATATAAGAGATTATGAATAAAAGGCTGCCGCGTTTTTTGCGGCAGCCTTTCGGTATGCATATATTATCTTTTCAATATTTCTTTTGCAATATAAATCGGTCGTTTTTTACTTTGAATATACGTTTTAGCGAGATACGAGCCGATTATACCGATACAGAAAAGCTGGATTCCGCCGATCAGGAGTATAAGTCCTACTATGGTGGCGTAGCCGCTTACTGCTACGTTAAAGAACAGCCTTTGAATAATTACGACAATAAGATAGATGATCGCAGCAAAAGAGGTTATCATACCAATAAAAGTAGCGAGATTAAGGGGCTTGGTTGAGAAAGCGGAAATTCCGCTGAACGCGTATTTTACGAGCTTAGTAAAGCTCCATTTCGTTTCGCCCGCGTTTCTCTCCTGAACCTCATAGGGGATGTACTTCGTGTTGAAGCCGATCCAGCTGAAAATACCCTTTGAGAAACGGTGGTACTCGGACATTTCGAGAATTGCGTCCGCTACACCGCGCGAAAAGGTTCTGAAATCGCTTGCGTCGGAGTGAAGCTCAACCTCGCTGAGCTTGTTGATAAGCTTATAAAACCCGGACTTGAAGCCCGTCATAACGGAGTTTTCCTTACGGGTCGCCTGATAAGCCGCCACGCAGTCGTATTCGGGTTCGTTTTCGAGAATATCCATCATCTCGATCACAACCTCGGGACGCTGCTGCAGGTCTGCGTCTATAAGCGATATATAATCGCCGTCACAGTTTTTAAGTCCCGCGTAAATTGCGGATTCCTTACCGAAATTTCGGCTGAAAGAAACGATCGTTATATCGCTTTCGGTTTTTTCGTTATATAATTTTTTCAGCTTTTCGAGGGTCTTATCGCTGCTGCCGTCGTTTACAAATACAAATTCATAATCAAAAACAACATCCTTAAATGCCTTAACGGTTTCCTCGTAGAAAAGCTCGACATTATCCTGTTCGTTATAACAGGGTACAACAAGTGATAGTTTCATTACATTATCCTCAATAAAAAATTTTTACCTTACTAATTTTACCACAAATAATGCTAATGTCAAATCCTTTACTTTACTAAATCGGCGGAATATGGTATTATTTTAGTAGTTTTTTATCTCAGGTGATATTTATGAATATAATTGATATGTATAAAAGTGAAAAAACCTTGCTTAGCTTTGAGGTCTTTCCGCCTAAGAAGACTTCTCCGATAGAGTCGGTTTACGGCGTGCTCGAGGAGCTCTGCGCGCTAAAGCCCGCGTATATGAGCGTTACCTACGGAGCCGGCGGAACCGCAGCGGATAACACCTGCGCAATAGCGGCTAAGATTAAGCACGATTATAATATTGAACCGCTCGCGCACATTACCTGCGTCAACAGCTCAAAAGCCGAGGTCGAGGCTGCGCTCGACAGCTTCAGAAAAAACGATATTGAAAACGTACTTGCGTTAAGAGGCGACAGGGTTCCCGATATTGAGCCTAAGACCGATTTTAAATACGCGAGCGAGCTTACGAGCTTTATCAGGAGCAAGGGAGGTTTTCATATCGCCGGCGCCTGTTACCCCGAGGTTCACCCCGAGGCGGAGAACGAGGACGAGGATATTATTAATCTTAAGAAGAAGGTTGACTGCGGCGCGGAGTTTTTGATCTCTCAGCTTTTCTTTGAAAATAAGTCTTTCTACGATTTTGAGGAGAAATGCAAAAACGCGGGAATTAATGTTCCGATAGAAGCCGGAATTATGCCCGTTATTAATACAAAGCAGATTCAGAGAATGGTTTACTTATGCGGAGCGTCGCTTCCTGCAAAATTTCTCCGCATTATGACGCGATATGAGAATAACCCTGAGGCGCTGCGCGACGCGGGCATAGCGTACGCGGTTGACCAGTGTGTGGATTTGATCGCAAACGGCGTAAGCGGAATCCATCTCTACACAATGAATAACCCCTACGTTGCCCGAAGAATAACCGACGCGCTCGGTAATCTGTTATGATAAAGCTCGGAAGGCTTAACAGGGGAGAAGTGCTTAGGTATCTCGGCGGAGATAATACCGAGCCCGATGATAAGATGAACGCCCTGCTCGATAAGTGCGAGGAAAAAATCCTTTCCGCGTCCGCGGTAAAGTATCTTTATAAAAGGATCCCTATAGAGGAAAGCGGGCTTCTTAAGGGCGAGGATATTAAAAAGCATCTTAAGGGATGTGAGTCCGCCGTTATTTTGTGCGCGACAGTCGGAGGTTGTGTTGATAAACTGATACGTTCCGCGTCGGTTGAGGATATGTCCGAGGCGGTTGTGCTTGACGCAATGGCGAGCGCGGCAGTGGAACAGATTTGTGATAAGCTGGATGATGTAATTGCCGGAGAAAACCCGGGAAAGTATTTAACACACAGGTTTTCGCCCGGCTACGGCGACTATCCTATAGAACTCCAAAAGCTGTTTCTGCGGCTTCTTGACGCGCCGAGGAAAATCGGACTTTGCGCGAGCGAGAGTTCGCTTTTAACCCCGACTAAATCCGTTACCGCGATAATCGGAATAAGCGCTTTTCCGATCGAGAGAAAACGCTCAGGCTGCGTAAGCTGTAATTTAAGAGAAACTTGTAAATTCAGGAAAACAGGTGAACGCTGTGAATTTTGAAGATTTACTGAAAAAAGATTTTATACTGCTGGACGGAGCAACCGGTACAATGCTCCAAAAAAGCGGACTAAAGCTCGGGGAAATCCCCGAAACGCTGAACATCACCCGTCCGGAGGTTGTTATTGATATTCACCGTCGTTATATAAACGAGGGCACAATGATTGTGACGACAAATACCTTCGGAGCTAATTCATATAAAATGAAGGAAAGCGGCTATTCCGTCAGCGAGCTGATAAAGGCGGCTATAAAAAACGCCCGCGCGGCGGCTGAGGATAAGGCGCTTGTAGCGCTCGAGATAGGGCCTATCGGTCAGCTTCTTGAGCCTGCGGGTTCGCTGAGCTTTGACGAGGCGTACGAATTATTTAAGGAGCAGGTAATAGCCGGAGAGGAAGCGGATCTGATCTTCTTCGAGACCTTTACCGATTTGCTTGAGCTTAAAGCGGGAGTCCTCGCCGCTAAGGAAAACAGCAATAAATCCATAGTTGCGTCGATGACGTTCGAGGAAAACGGACGTACCTTTGCCGGAGTGAGCGTAGCCTGCGCCGCGCTTACCCTGGAGGGCTTAGGCGTCAGCGCGCTCGGAGTGAACTGCTCGCTCGGGCCGCGCGAGATTACCCCGATCGTCAAGGAGTTTACGAAGAACACTTCGCTTCCGATATTCGTTAAGCCGAATGCCGGACTCCCCGACCCTAACAGCAACACATATAACGTAACTCCCGGGGATTTTGCCGAATGTATGAGTGAGATCATCGATTTCGGCGGCGTAAAGCTCGTAGGAGGCTGCTGCGGTACGACTCCGGAATATATAGCGGAGCTTAAAAAGGTTATAGATGCTAAAAAATTTAAGAAAGCCGATTATAAAAGAGAGACAGCGATTTGCTCAGGCACGACGGCTGTCGCGGTAAGCGAACCGAGAATTATAGGCGAGAGAATCAATCCCACGGGTAAAAAGCTGTTTAAGGAGGCTCTCGTAAATAATGATATAGATTATATTCTTTCCCAGGCGATAAGCCAGGTCAACGCGGGAGCGGATATTCTCGACGTTAACGTCGGCCATCCCGAAATTGACGAAAAGGAAATGATGGTGAGGGTTATTAAGGCGCTTCAGTCGGTTGTAGACGTTCCGCTCCAAATTGACTCCACCAAGCCCGATGTGCTTGAAGCGGCGCTCAGGGTTTATAACGGAAAACCGATAATCAACTCGGTAAACGGAGAGGAAAAATCACTTAACACGGTACTTCCGCTCGTTAAAAAGTACGGAGCCTGCGTAATCGGACTTACTCTCGACGAAAACGGTATTCCTAAAACTGCCGGGGGCAGGTTTGAAATTGCGCAAAGGATAGTTCAAAAGGCCGAAGAAATCGGTATTCCGCGCAAGGATGTTTATATCGACTGCCTTACGCTAACCGTATCCGCGGAGCAGGAGGGCTGCGTCGAAACCCTTAAGGCGCTCCACAGGGTAAAAACAGAGCTGGGTTGTAAGACCTGTCTCGGCGTCAGCAATATAAGCTTCGGTCTTCCGAATCGTCCGCTTGTTAACCATATTTTCCTTACTATGGCACTAGAGGAGGGGCTTGATCTTCCGATTATAAATCCCAACGACGAGCTTATGACCGGTTCCGTGAGAGCATATAAGGTGCTTGCGAATATTGATAAGAACTCGAAGGATTTTATCGAAAAGTATAACGAGGTAAAAGCTGAAAAACCTAAGATCATCAGCTCAAGGATAACGCTTCACGACGCAGTGGTAAACGGGCTCAAGGGAGAAGCTAAGTCGCTTTCGGAAAAAGCTCTTGAAACTAAGGACGCTATGGAGATAATAAACGGTGAGCTCATCCCCGCGCTCGATAAGGTCGGGGCGGATTTCGAGAGCAATAAAATCTTTCTTCCACAGCTTATCCAGAGCGCAAATGTCGCTCAGGTATGCTTTGATGTTATTAAAAAGCATCTTACTAAAACAAACAACGCTCCCGTAAGCAAAGGAAAAATCATACTCGCTACGGTTAAGGGAGATATCCACGATATCGGAAAAAATATCGTAAAGGTGTTGCTTGATAACTACGGTTATACCGTTGTGGATTTAGGGCGCGACGTTCCGCCTGAGCTTATAATTGAGACCGCTGTTAAGCAGGATATAAGGATGATAGGACTTTCCGCGCTTATGACGACTACGCTTAAAAGTATGGAGGAAACTATATCTCTCGCGAGGAAAACTCCTGAGCTTCAGAATCCCGACGGTTCAAGCAAGGTTATTTTCTTTGTAGGCGGTGCGGTTTTAACTGCGGAATACGCAATGAGTATAGGAGCCGATTATTATTGTAAGGATGCCAAGGAGTCGGTAGATACGGCGAAGCTGGTATTCGGCAGTTAAAAAGCCTAACCGAACTCTTTAATATCTATTTTGAATTTGTATTGGTATATAAATTTTAAAAGCTCAGCACGTTTTGTGCTGAGCTTTTACTTTGCTTATTTAACTTTTATCTTACATTTCAGCTTAACGTTGCCGTTGGTTTTAACGGTTATGACGGCAGAGCCTTTTCTCTTTGCTTTGATTTTGCCTTTGTTGCTGACGGCTGCGATCTTTTTGTTGCTCGACTTAAAGGTCGCAAGCCCGTATTGTCCCTTTATTTTCAGCTTAAAACTTCCTCCCTTTTT
This sequence comes from uncultured Ruminococcus sp., assembly GCA_964514785.1. Classification (GTDB taxonomy): domain Bacteria; phylum Bacillota; class Clostridia; order Oscillospirales; family Acutalibacteraceae; genus Ruminococcoides. The sequence goes on from CAZERR010000019.1 coordinate 8,861, forward strand.
TAAGGAGAGCTTTTTTCTGTTGAGAGACGGTTTTTTGACGGTTAGCTTTACCCTAAAGATCACTTCGTCGTTTTCTATCTTTATAACCGCCGTGCCCTTTTTGCGCGCGGTTATAACTCCCTTGTCCGTTACGCTCACGACTGATTTATTGTTCGAGGAGTATTTATAGCCCGAACCCTCCGGGCGCAGAGTTGCGCTCTGGTTTATATAAAGCGTATCGCTTTTAGTAACTACGGCTTTAGATTTGATTTCGGTAGACGGTTCGGTTGCCGGGGTTGGAGATGAGGGAGAGGTTGGAGAAGGCTTATCGAGCACAATGAAATGGATTTTATACATAGAGGCGTAGGTTTCCGCGATGCTGCCGCTGTAGCCCTTGATAGTAAGATTTATACAGCCTGAAAACGTATTCTTTCCGAGCTTGGTTACGCTTTTCGGGATAGTTATTTCCTCTAAAGAGGTACATCCGTAAAATGCGGCGTCTCCGATCTCTTTGAGAGTTTTGGGAAGCGCAACGCTTGTTAAATTAGGACAGTTGTAGAAAACCGAATTTCCGAGACGCTCGACTCCCTCGGGTATGATAATTGAATTAAGCTCCAGCCTGTCGCTGAAAACATTATCGCCGAGAGCGACTATTGTTTTTTCGTTGATCGCGGAGGGGAGAGTAAGATTTTCCGATTTGTCAACATATTCGTAAAGCGCAATACCGCCTTCGGTGTCGTAGTAAATATTTTCTGTTATCGCCTTAGGCTGTTCGGAATTCTGGTTTAGAACGGATTTATCGATTAAGAATACGTTATCCTCGACGTTGGGGCTGTCCTTTAGCGAGATGTAGAGTTTTCCGTCAAGCTGTATCGCGATACCGTAAATGTTCTGAGTTACCTGTTCGGGCGTTTTATAAAGCACATCAAAGTAGCTTTCGTTATCGGGCTTGTGGCGGTATACGCCTTCGGTATCGTTATAGTAAAAATACACGCCGTCAAAGGTCAAATAACAGTACGCCGTTTCCCAGAACGCGCCGTCGGTCTGTCCTGCGACTAACCAGCGGGTGTAGATCCTCTCTATAATATGCTCGTTGCCGGTGTTTATGTTCCGTTGGACAAATGCACCGTAAATGCTGCTCGAATAGTTCTGATTTATATAGTAGTCGTGACCGTCTACAGGATAAATAACGCTGCTTATATTTTTCCACCACATATTATCGTAGGAGGTGTCGTCTGCCTTAAGGGAGGAGATCCAGTCGTAATGAGAATTGTTTTTCTTTATGGCGGAGTCGCTGAGAAGAATAAAATTATGATGTACGCGCCCTAAAGTATCGTAGCTCGGATCATCGTGGGTTATATCAACGTGGTAATATCTATCATTAAGCTTTACAAGCGACCAGGTATGCTTCATTTTTAAGCTTTGAATAAAATGAGCCTCAATACCCAGCTTTGAGAGAATGTAATTATACGCCAGCGTATAGCCCTCGCATACGCAGTTCCCCTCGATAAGCGCGCCGTAGGCGGTTCTTATGTGAGGGTTCTGGTTATATATATCCATATCGTAGTGAACATACTGAGCGATCAAATCGTGAAGATAACGGCACTTGTAAACGTCGGAAAGATTGTCGCTTATCTGTGAGCGGATGTAACTTACCGTCCCTTCGAACTCCTCAATTTTCTCCGGGATTTCCTCCGGTTCAAAAAGGTAGGTAGGACGTATCGAAACAAGTGTACCCGTGTCGTTTTCCGAGGTGATTTCGAAAAGATGGGCGTCAACATAAAAGATGTCGGGATTTTCGCATACTACGCTGAAATAAACCGCGTCTATTACGGATACGTTAATATTAAATTTTCCTACGCTTATATCGGTATTATAAGCCCGAAACTGCTCCGCGAGATATTCACATAATTCGGGATACATTTTAATAATATCGTATGTAGCGTATTTTGATAAAAGTGCGTCGCTTTTTATGTCGATTTCTTCTGCTTTTGATACGAAACCGGCAGTCAGACATATTATTACCGATAACAGAATCGAAAAAAGTTTTTTCACGTTAACACATCCTGTAGAACTTCTAATTCATTATAAATGTTAAAAAATGATAAGTCAATAAAATATAGCTAAAATCAAGCATTGTGAATACATTTTTCGCATATAATCTAATAATCTTATTTTGGAGGGCTATATGTGAAAGGTATAGTGGAAGAAAGAGCCGCGATGCTTGGAGAATATATTATTGAGAGCAAGGCGACGGTGCGTCTGGCGGCTAAGAAATTCGGAATAAGTAAAAGCACGGTGCATAAGGACGTAAGCCAGCGTTTAAAGCAGGTCAATCCCGTTTTGTACCGGGAGGTAAGGGAGATACTGGATACTAATAAAAGTCAGCGCCATATTCGCGGAGGAATAGCGACCAAGCATAAATACGAAATGCTGAAAAAAATCAAAAGTAAAGAGTAAAATGCGGTCGGGCAGAAATCTACCCGACCGCTTTGTTTTATAGTTATTAAAACTGCTTATGCTTTTCCTACGGAACCGAAGAGCTCCATCTTTTCTTTTACTGTATCCTTGATAGCCTGAGCGCCGGGAGCGAGAAGTTTTCTCGGGTCGAAGCCCTTGCCCTGGAGATCCTTGCCTGCTTCGATATACTCTCTCGTAGCTGCCGCGAAAGCGAGCTGACACTCGGTGTTAACGTTGATCTTTGAAACGCCGAGGTTAATAGCTTTCTTAATCATATCAGCAGGGATACCCGTACCGCCGTGGAGAACTAAGGGCATATCGCCTGTGAGCTGCTGGATAGCGTCGAGAGTCTCGAAGGAAAGACCTGCCCAGTTGTCGGGATATTTACCGTGAATGTTGCCGATACCTGCCGCGAGCATTGTAACGCCGAGATCTGCAACCATCTTGCATTCCTGCGGATCCGCACATTCACCTGCACCGATAACGCCGTCTTCCTCGCCGCCGATTGAACCGACCTCAGCCTCGATCGAAAGACCGAGCTCGTTACATGTAGCAACTAATTCCTTGGTTTTAGCAACGTTCTCATCGATGGGATAGTGAGAACCGTCGAACATAATTGAACTGAAGCCTGCTTCGATACAAGCCTTAGCGCCCTCGTATGAGCCGTGGTCGAGGTGTAAAGCAACGGGAACAGTGATGTTGAGTTCCTCGAGCATAGCGGTAACCATACCTACTACGGTCTTATAACCGCACATATATTTACCGGCGCCCTCGGATACACCTAAAATAACAGGTGATTTAAGTTCCTCAGCAGTGAGAAGAATGGATTTTGTCCACTCGAGGTTATTGATGTTGAACTGACCGACAGCATAGTGACCGGCCTTTGCTTTTGTAAGCATTTCTTTTGCATTAACTAATGGCATAATAAAACCTCCGAAGATTTATTTCACACAATACGCGTCCGCATCGTATGCTTATAACCATTATACAACAATATTCTCAGATAATAAAGCCTTTTTAGGAATAATTTTCAAAATTTGTCAGCGAAAATCGGCGAAAACGAATAATTTATTAAAATTGTCTGTTGTTTTTATCGAAAAAAAATATTATAATGCTATTTAGACAGTCAAAAAGGAGAATTACATATGAGTGATTTTTATGATAACAACAATAGCAATATGCCGAATGTACCTCCTGTACCGCCTCAGGCTCAGGACGAGGCTAAGGTTTACCGCAGGGAGGATTTCAGCCGTCCGCGGGTGAACCCTGCTCCGCAGAATATCCCTCCGCAAGCTCCCCCGAGAGCGCCCTATTCCTATACGGAGCAGCCCGGCGTTCAGGCTCAGCCCTATAATCAGGCGGCTGATTCTCAGTATCAGCCTTTCCGGGCTCCTCAGCAGCCCGTTGTTCCTCAGACTCCGAGAGTACAGCAGCCGCCTCAGGCGCCGCAGGTTCAGCAGGCTTATAACTCTCCGTACACTTCTGCTCCCGTATATCAGCAGCCTCAGTACGGACAGCCTCCTCAGCAGAACGGCGGCTATAACCCGAATTATGCTTATACCCCGAAACCGTCAAGCAAAAAGCCTATGAGCTCCGGCGCTAAAGCGTTCGTGATTTCGGTAATCGCTTTGCTTTCGGCGGGACTTATCGGTTTTATTGCCTATGTTTCGCTTAGTTCGGGCGACCGGGGCTTCCAAAGGGATCCCTCCCCGAAGGAGTATTCCTTTACTGTGCCGACGGAAGAACCCTTCGCTACCGAAGCGCCGACCGAAGCGGCTAAGAAGTATACCGAGTCTGACCGTCAAAAGGACGTTAATCCAAAATTCAAGGGGCTTAAGCTTCATAAAAAGCCGGGTAAAAAGGCAGAACATTCAACAAGCTCCGCCTTTAAGAAGATCGAGAAATCGGTTGTAGGGATAATTTGCTATACGGAAGATCAGGAGGGCACGTCAACCAGCTACACTACAATGGGCTCGGGTACGATTATCACCTCCGACGGATATATCCTCACCAACGCTCATATCGTCAGCAACAGCAGAACGGCATATCTTATTAAGATTATAACTGCCGATAAGAAGGAATATAAGGCGGGAGTAGTAGGCTACGACAGCCGCTACGACTTAGCTGTGCTTAAAGCGGACGCTAAAAATCTTAAGCCGGCTTCGTTCGGCAACAGCCGTCAGATTGAAACCGCCGAGGACGTTATCGTTGTCGGTAACCCGAGAAGTCTTAATTATCAGAACTCGGTCACAAAGGGAATTATCTCCGCCACAAACCGTCAGGTTTCGCTTACGAACAACGCCCGTTTTATCCAGACCGACGCAGCGATCAACCCCGGAAACAGCGGAGGGCCTCTGTGTAATATGTACGGTCAGGTAATAGGAATTTCAACCTCAAAAATCGCGCTTGAAGAATACGAGGGAATGTGCTTTGCAATCCCCGCAAATACCGCCAAGACGGTAGTAGACAGTATAATCAGGTACGGTTACGTTAAAAACAGAGTAAAAATCGGTATTATAGGAACGGTCGCGCTTAAATCCGAGGACGGAACGTACGGAATTAAAATCGGAGAAATCACTAAGGGCGGTCCTATGGACGGCACAGGCGCGAAAGCAGGCGATATTATTACTAAGGTTGACGGAAAGAACGTTACCACCTTTGCCGAGGTTTACGATATACTCGAAACCCATAAAAAGGGCGATAAGATAAAGGTGACTCTCTACCGACCGGATACCGAAAAGCGCTATGATGTTACGGTTACTCTTCAGGAGGATAAGTCCGACGAATAAAAACTGAATAAAATCGAATAATAAACCCGAGGTGAGCCGATGATTTTCGGATTCGTTTTCGGGTTTATTTTTTCGTTCGGCCTTATGTGCGTAATCAGCGGTGGCTGTCGGTAGCGGGCGGCGGTTTGATAATAATTTAACGATAAAAAACCGCAAAAAACCGCTTTTTCCACTATATATTGTGCATTGTTGCTAAAATCCCCTACAATATACTGTAAATGTCTACTTCTGCGAGAATTGAATTGTTTTACTTTATTATGGTAAAATAAATTGTGCTAAAAATAGTATAAGGGGTAATAACGATGAATTTTCTAAACAACAAGTGGATGCGCGCCGCAGTCCCCGCTCTGCTCATTCACTGTTCTGTAGGTACGGTTTACTGTTGGTCAACCTTTAAACAGGCTATTGCCGAGAAAATCGGAATGAGCCCGTTCGCGGTGGGCTGGGCGTTTTCGCTCGCGATATTCTTCCTCGGAATGTCAGCCGCGTTCGCAGGAAGGATGGTTGAGAAGGATATTCATAAATCCTCGCTTATCTCCTGTATCTGCTTTACGCTCGGAATGATAGGAACCGGATTCTTTATCCAGTTTACTACCGGAGTTTTAGCCTTGATCGGTATCTTTATCAGCTACGGCTGTATTATGGGTATCGGACTCGGTATCGGTTATCTCTCTCCAGTAAAAACGCTTATGCTCTGGTTCTCCGACAGAAAGGGACTGGCTACCGGTATTTCGATTATGGGCTTCGGTTTAGCTAAGGCTATCGCGACTCCGATAATGGAGCTGCTTCAGAAAAACTACGGTATCTCGATGATGTTCTACATCCTCGGCGCGGCGTACTTTGTGCTGATGTTCTTAGGTCATCTGCTTCTTAAAAAGCCCGAGGGCTGGGTTGAACCCGATACTAAGAAATCCGATACAAATGTCGTTACGATGTTTAAGAACAAGACCTTCCTCGGTATCTGGATTATGTTCTTTATTAACATCCACTGCGGACTTGCCCTTATTACATATGAGAAACAGCTTCTCTCAACCGCTTTCGCGGGAGCGGCTGTGCTTACGGCGATCATAAGCATCGTTCCGTCCGTTACGGCGGCGTTTAACGCTCTCGGACGAATCGGCTATTCAACGATCTCCGATAATATGAAACAGAGAAATACGGTTTATAAGATAATCTTTATGAGCTGTATTATAATTACGGCAGCAACGCTCGCGCCGTTCGCTATCTCGAACGGAAAGAACTCGATTTTACTCGGCGCGCTCGTAATTGTGCTTCTGCTCGTAGTTAATCTCGGCTACGGCGGCGGTTTCTCAACCTTACCCGCGCTTTTATCCGAACGCTTCGGTATGGATAAAATAAGTAAAATTCACGGACTCGCGCTCACCGCGTGGGCAATAGCCGGTATTACGGGTAACAATATGTCCGAGCTTATCCTCGGAGCTACCAAGAGTCCTGCCAATCCCGACGGCGTTTACGACTATATTTTAATTGCGACCTTAGTTCTTTACGCAGTCGCGATGGTTGTATGTATTAAGATGGTCGGAAAGAAAAGCAAGGAAAACTAAGCTTAATAAATAATCTGTTTATAGTTGCGGTGCATATAGATGTGCCGTGACTTTTTTTAAAAATGTAATAGAATGTAATAGACAAACATTTTCAGATATGATACAATTAAAATTAGGAGTGGTGTAAATGGATTTTATAACAGGAATCGATTTTTCAATACTCGATTTTATTTATAACAATATCCGGTGTGATTATCTTGATCCGATTATGGCGGGGATTTCTTTTTTCGCCGATAAAGGTATAGGTTGGATAATTTTAGGTCTTATACTTCTTATTCCGAGAAAAACCCGTCCCGCGGCGGCTTGTGCTTTAGCCGCTATGATCGTCGGGCTTTTGTGCGGAGAACTGGTTATAAAGCACCTTATCCCGAGAGAGCGGCCGTTTATTGTATATGAAGCGTTCCACAATTCGCCGATACCGTTCGTGCTTAATACCGGAAAGCCAACGGGCTCAAGCTTCCCCTCGGGCCATACCGTGTGTTCGTTTGCCGCGGCGGTATGCTTCTTTAAGATCAATAAGCCTGTCGGTTTTGCTGCGCTTGTTTTCGCGTTACTTGTAGGCTTCTCGCGGCTTTATAATTATGTGCATTTTCCGAGCGATGTGCTCGGCGGAATGATTCTGGGTATTGCCGCAGGACTCGTTATGATGTTAATATTCAGAAAATTCAGCTTAGATGACAAGCTGTTAAGAATCAGAAACAAATAAAACCAGGAGGATATTTATGAAAAAGCTATTATCGATTGTATTATCCGCGTTGATTTTATGCTCGGCGCTTGTGGCGGTTCCCGCTTTTGCGGCTGAGGGTGGATTTAAGAAGGACGATGTGGTTAAGGTGAGCTTTACCGCGGAGGATATCGACAGAGCCTTTACAGGTATGGAGGGAAGCCTTAGCTTCACAAGCAAGGTGAGCATTAAAAAGGATACCGTAAAATTTCCTCATATTGAAGGTGTTTACTTTGACGTTACCGATAAGGCAGTAATATTTAATTCTACCAACCTTGAGAATTTCGATATCAGCCCCGACAGAGTTATCGTTACGGCTGAGTTTACGGTTAAGGAGGATATGGAAAATCTTCCGATAGAGGCGCAGCTTGACGACGTTTATTATGTTGACGGTAAGACGTTAAAGAACTTTGATAAGATTACTCTGCCCTATAAGCTGAAGATGTATATAGGCGACGCGCCCGTTATCGAGACTACTGCTTCTGCTGAGACAACAGTTCCGGGAGAAACGACCGCTTCCGAGACCGGCGAGGGTTCCGCGACCGTACCCGGAACAAATCCGGCATCCGGTGAGGCTACAACTGCTCCCGTAACCGGCTTTGCTACCGAAAGCACGGAGTATACAACAAATTCCGGTTCCGCAGACACAAACCCGACCGACGCGGCTGAAACAACAGCTCCGCAGTCTACCGGCGCTGCAAGCGGCGAAGATACAACCGCGGCTCCCGTTAATACCGAGGCTACAGAGCCTGCTTTTGCAACAGAAGCTACCGAGACTGTAACCGTTGAACCTTCCGAGGATGAGACAACATCCGTAACCCTTAAAAAGGAGAAGGTCAGCGTTTACGTTAAGAAGACCTTTAAAATCGGCGAGATCGTTAATAACCCTGTCGGTAAGACTATCTATATGTCCTCAAAGAGCAAGATCGCAAAGGTTGACGCTTCGGGTAAGGTTACTGCCCTTAAGAAGGGTAAGGCTAATATCATCATTACAAATAACGGAGTAGGTAAAGTACTCAAGGTTACCGTAAAGAATCCAAAGCTCAATAAAAAGAAGCTTACTCTTAAGGTAGGCCAGGTCACTAAGCTTAAGGTTATAGGAAGGGTAGGAAAGGCTGTCTTTAAAACAAGCAACAAAAAGATAGTCGCTGTTAATTCGAAAACAGGTAAGCTTAAAGCCAAGAGCAGAGGTAAAGCGGTTATTACCGTAAAGACAAACGGCAAGATTAAGCTTAAGTGTAAGATAAAAGTAAAATAAAATCCTATATGGTTTAACTATGCGCGGCGCAGGGTTTATGCGCCGCGTTTTTGTGCGTATTTTATAATAAATTGTTGTGAGTTTTGTGCACATTAACAGCGTTATTTATGATATAATAAAAGAGTAATTTAGAATCAAAATAATAAACGGAGGAAAGATATGAAAACAATTAAAAGAAGTATAAGCTTTATCCTGGTTATGCTGCTGGCGTTATCCGCGTTTTCGGTATTAACCGCTGCGGCTGAATGCGAAGATGTTAAAAGCATCAAGTTTATCAATACTCTTAACTGGTCCGATATTTGTCTTTATTCATGGGACGGCAACGGAAGCGAAAATGCAAAGTGGCCCGGAGTCGCGTTGGAAACCAATGAGACTAATGAATTTGGTCAGGAGATTTATACGGTGGATATTAATAAAGGCTGGAATATTATTTTCAGCGGCAGCGGACATCAGTCCGAGGATATCCTGTATGATGAGTCTGCTGAGATTTATTACCTTACGGAAGACACAAATTCAAGCGGCTCGACCGTTTATAAAGCCTCAACAATGGAGAATACCAAGAATAATAAGAATCTATATGATAATATGGATGAAACCCATCCACACGGAGGTTATGAGGACACTCCCTATACCCCCGGAAACAACACGGTATATCTGAACCCCAACGGCAGACTCGGCGGCGGTGAATGGTACGCGTGGACCTATTGCGGCGATCACGGCGGCGAGATGAAGAAGGGAACCGAAAAAAACGGAATTGTTCAGTTTTCGGGTATCGCCGATTATGTAAAGTTTATTTACAAGGAAAGTGACGCTTCGTCAAAAACCATAGGTCAGACTACGGGCGATAGCACATACAATGGACTTATGTATGAAATCGCGTTGGAAAACGACGAAACCGATGTAATGGGAAATCCGTACAAGGAATATACTGGCTCATGGGCGATTTTACCTCAAGGCTTCGGCAGCAACAATACTATTCTTCAGACGCTTGTGAAGCTCGATGAAACAGAGTCGAACGATGATTGGTACGCATATACCTGGGAAAACGATAAAAAGGCAGGAAATATTGTTACAGGCTGGAACAACGGCAGCGGACTTATTTATTTTAAGAACCTTTTTGATAATGTTGCCTTTATAAACAATCCATCGGTTCCCGATTTAGATACAGATTTTATTCCGTCGGGAAAAACCGACGACCTTAAAATAACCGATAAGGTTTTTGTTGCTGACGAAGAGGAAAAGGTTACGGAGAAATCAGGAGTTGCCTATAACAAATACAGCGGCTACTGGGCTGCCGCACCCGTACAAGGTGCTCAGGAAACAACTGCGCCTGCTGAAACGACAGCGTCCGAGACTGCCGCCGAAAAAGGTCTGAAAGTGACCTGCTCGGTTAACGGCGAAGTTAAGGGAGAGATTAAGGCGGAGAAGAACGTAACCGTTACTTACTTCTTAACGGCGCCCTTTATGGTGGAAAACGCCCAGGGAAAGTTGAATTATGATTCAAGCGTGCTCGAACTGAAGGCCTTCAGCCTACCGAAAATTAACGGTCCCGTTATAAATAAAAAAGCACAAAACAAGGTTAATTATAATTTTACGGCAATTGACGCGGAAACTATGTCCGGAATTTATGATTTCAAGAATGGCGGAGTTTTTGTTACCGCAACGTTTGACGTTTTACCCGAAGCGACAGGAAACACAGCGCTCGATCTCTCAATTGACGAGCTTGACGGCTATGAGTCGGGAAAAGAGATTCGTTTATTTGATAACGGAGATGTTTTGGCTTCGATGAAGGATAAAGTATTTACCTCCGCAAAGCTTTCGTCAGATGAAGAAAATAGCGAAGAAACATCCGATGAAAAGGGAGTAAAGGTAACCTGCTTATTTAACGGTGAGGCAAAAAGCGAGCTTAACGCCGAAAAGAATTTAACCGTTTCTTACTATTTATCGGCTCCTTATATGATTGAAAGCGCTCAGGGCTTGCTTACCTATGACGCAAGCGTGCTAAAGCTAAAGTCGTTTAAGCTTCCGAATATCCCGTCCGCAGTTATTAACACAAAGCCGGAGAATAAGGCTTACTATAATTTTATGGGACTTGACGCGGATAATAAATCGGGCTCCTTTGACTTTAAAAACGGCGGAATCTTTGTAACGGCGTCGTTTGACGTTGTTCAGGGCGCGTCGGGAAAAACAGAGGTTGACCTTTCCGTTGATGAAATGGAAGGCTATGAGTCGGGGAAGAATTATTCATTCTTTGAAAAAGGAGTAATTTCCGAGCAGATGAAGGATAAGCTTAAATTCTCCGTGCAGCTTACCCCCGATATGGAGGAGACTGAACAGCCTGTTCACGAAAAGGGCGTAAAAGTGACCTGCTCGTTAAACGGTCAGGCTGTCGCAGATATTACCGCGGAAAAGAATATTACCGTTTCCTATTATCTGACTGCGCCTGTATTGCTTGAAAGCGCGCAGGGACAGCTTAATTACGACTCAAAGGTGCTGACGTTGAAATCGGCGGCGCTTCCGAAAATCAACGAAGGTCTTGTGCTCAACAAGAATGTCGAGAATAAAGTTTTTTATAATTTCACGTCGTTTGACGCTGAAACAAAATCAGGAGTTTTTGACTTTAAAAACGGCGGGGTCTTTGTTACGGCAACGTTCGGTGTTGTACCCGGAGCAAAGGGTAATACGGCGATAAATCTTGTTATCGACGAGCTCGACGGCTATGAGAACGGAAATCATTTCTCGCTTATTGAAAACGGAGCTGTTTTGGCTTCGATGAAGGATACAATAAAAACCTCAATACAATTCAGCGCCGATACCGAGGATGTTGAGGAATCGACGGCTGCCTTCGAGGACATTCAGAATCCTTCCGAAGTTGAAACAACAGTCCCCGAAACGACAATCGAGACAACCGCAGCAACTCAGCCCGAGACTGAAATTCAGGAGCCGACCGAGGAAGCTTCACAGGCAACGGAAAAACTGCCTCAGACTATTTCGGCAAAAAGCTTTAACAAGGTCAACGGCGCGAAGGATTTCAGAATTAACGCAAAATCCTCCGGAAACGGAAAACTCAGATACAGCTCAAGCAACAAAAAGATTGCGGACGTTTCGTCGGATGGAAAGGTAAGTATAAAGGGCTGCGGAAAAGCCACTGTAACCATAACTGCCGCCGAAACTGCCGATTACCTGAAAGCAGTTAAGAAAATAACCGTAACCGTAAAGCCTGCCAGGGTAAAGATAAAGAGCACTACGGCAAAGAAAAACAAGATAACTATTAAGGTTAACAGCCAGAAGGGACTTTCCTCTTACGAGGTTAAGTACGCCGATAATCCGGACTTCAAGGGCAAAAAATCTTTTATCGCAGGCGGCTCAAAGTCAATTTTAAAAATCAGCGGAGTATCATCCGGAAAGGTTTATTATATAAAAATCCGCGCAAAAGCAAAAATCAGCGGAAAAACCTTTAACTCCGTATGGACAAATCGAAAAATTAAAGTAAAATAATATGAAAAACGCGTCGGTAATTCCGGCGCGTTTTAGTTTAATAACGGTAAAATAAATATAAATGCGGTCGGGAAATGTGGATGATATGCTCCCTTTATGGAAGACAGTGAAATAAAAAATCACTGTTAACTATGA
>CAZERR010000020.1:0-20288 GCA_964514785.1 uncultured Ruminococcus sp.
GCCGCCTTCGCTTGTGCACTTTTCCTTCTTAGCCTGCCAACCGAAGAAAGCGTCGCCGCCTCTCTTCCAAATATGGCAATAAACAATTGAAACGTTCTTCCAGCCGCTGGCGTCGAAATAAACCTTATTGCCCGCACCTGAGGTTGAGCTTGAGGTATCTGCGCCTGCTGAGTTGTTGCTGTCAGCGCCGACTGCGCCTTCGCTTACTTCAGCAGCTGAAACCGCTACAACAGCCATTGATAAAACAATAACTACCGCTAATGCGATTGCAAAAATTCTTTTCATTGTGAATAATCTCCTTCAATTTTTATTTAAGACATATTTAGACATAGTCCTATTAATTATATTATACATTATTGGTTACAATTTCGCAATAATATTTTTCTTAAAAACCAATGTCATTTTGCACAAAGATTAGATATTCAATTTGTAGATTTTTGACAAGAGCAATTTTGACCGCTGTATAGAGAAACCGGCTCGGCATATCCGAGCCGGCTCATGAGTATTGCTTCAAAATACAAAAGAATTATTCCTGGCTTTCTGCGTCTTCATCCTTAGAGAAATGACGGCGCAGAACAACGACAACAATAATTGCGACAATAGCGAACACTATTCCGAGAATAACGAGGACTGTGGTCATATTACCGCCGTCCTGAGAAACTGTTGAGACATCGGTAGCAGCCTGAGCAGCCGCGGGAGAAGTAGCTCCGCCTGTAACAGCAACGTGACCCTTACCTGAACCGTTCTTCTCACCCATACCGTCCTTATAGTTTATGAACGAGCCCTGATACTGGTTAACGGATTCACTGTTCGGAAGAAGCGTAGGAGTTCCGTCCTTAACAGCCTCTTTACCGTTAACGGAGATATCGTGAGTAAGCTTATATGACTTCATATAAGTCATATCCTTACCGTACATATCAGCGATAAAGTAAGTAACGCTAGTATGGCAGGGATTCTTAACCTTGAGGTTCATAGTGAAAAGAGTCTTGCTCTTCTTAAAGCTTACGAGATCTGTAACGCTGGTCCAGTTAAACGCAACGCCGTACTCAAACTTAGGATTGATAACCGCGCCCTTTAACTCGGGTACCTTAACGGAATCGGGATCGATCTCAAGGAACTGCTTGTTGTAGAAGATGTACATCTGAATACCTTCGAGCTTATCGTCACAATCGCTCAGCTTAAGAGTATAGGTAATTGTATCGCCTACTTCAGCCTCAGCCTTTTCGTTTAAAACTACATTCGCCTTGCTCTTAGCCGCGAAAGCAGGTAAACAGGATACAACAATAATCAGAGCGGTGATAACAACCGCAAGTGTGATTTTTGCAAACTTTTTCATAATTGTTTTCATAGCCTTTCCGTCCGCCGCTCCTAAAAATCCGGATAACGGACATTGTAGTATTTCGTGCTAACATACCGTTAGTTTTTTCGCACAAAAAATATTTCATCGATAAAACCGTTCAGATGGGCGTTTTCGCACAAAAAATATTATAAACCATTCTAAATAAAATTTCAACATATTTCCAAGAAATTTTTTTAAGATTTTATATATAATCTGACGAATAAAATACAAAATCAGGATAACGGAATAGATATCAGATTATTTATCATCATATCATCCGGTACAAACTATAAAACCTTCCGCAGATACTCGCCCGTAAACGAGCCCCCGGTTTCCGCGACCTTTTCGGGAGTACCCTGAGCAACAATTTCGCCTCCGTAATTACCGCCCTCGGGGCCGAGGTCGATTATATGGTCGCAGATTTTTATAAGATCGAGGTTATGCTCGATAACGATAACCGTGTTGCCGCTGTCAACAAGCTTATCAAGCACCTCGATCAGCTTATGAACGTCAGCCGTATGAAGTCCGGTAGTCGGCTCGTCTAAGATATAGACCGTACGCCCCGTGCTTCTTTTCGCAAGCTCTGTCGCGAGCTTAACGCGCTGAGCTTCTCCTCCGGAGAGAGTAGTAGCGGGCTGGCCTATCTTGATATATCCGAGGCCTACCTCGTACATCGTTTTAAGCTTTCGCTCGATTTTCGGTATCGACTTAAAGAACTCCATTCCCTCCTCGACCGTCATTTCGAGAACGTCGTGGATAGACTTTCCCTTGTACCTGACCTCAAGGGTCTCGTGGTTATATCTCTTTCCCTTACATACGTCGCACGGAACGTAGACGTCGGGCAGAAAATGCATTTCGATTTTTATTATACCGTCGCCCTGACACGCCTCGCACCGTCCGCCTTTTACGTTAAAGGAGAAACGGCTCTGGGTATAGCCTCTCATTTTAGCCTCGGAGGTAGTGGCGAACAGCGCTCTTATATCGGTAAACACTCCCGTATAGGTGGCAGGATTGCTTCGCGGAGTTCTTCCTATCGGGCTCTGGTTGATGTTGATAACCTTATCGAGATATTCAAGCCCCTTTATTGCCTTATGCTTTCCGGCGCGGATTTTAGCGCCGTTGAGCTCGCAGGCAAGCCTTTTATACAGTATCTCGTTAACGAGCGAGCTCTTGCCCGAGCCCGAAACTCCGGTAACGCATATAAACTTTCCGAGCGGGAATTTAACGCTGATGTCTTTCAGATTATTCTGGGCCGCGCCTCGTACCTCAAGGAAATTGCCGTTGCCCTTACGTCTTTTTTCGGGTACGGGGATTTTCCTCTTTCCGCTTAAATACTGACCTGTTATCGATTTTTCGCACGCCTTTATATCATCGACCGTACCCTCGGCAACGATCTCGCCGCCGTGGATTCCGGCTCCGGGACCTATGTCTATGATATGGTCTGCCGCGTACATCGTTTCCTCGTCGTGCTCTACGACAATAACGGTATTGCCGACGTCGCGAAGCGTTTTAAGCGTATTCAAAAGCTTTTCGTTATCGCGCTGATGAAGTCCGATACTCGGCTCGTCAAGCACATACATCACGCCCATAAGCGAGGAGCCTATCTGTGTCGCAAGCCTTATGCGCTGGCTCTCGCCGCCCGAAAGCGTACCGCTCGAGCGCGAAAGCGTAAGATAACCGAGCCCGACGCTGTTTAAGAAATCAAGTCTTTCTCTTATCTCTTTAAAAATCGCTTTTCCGATAAACCGCTCACGCTCCGTAAGCTCGGAGGTTTTTATAAACTCCAGCGCCTCGACGACCTGCATATCGCAAAACTCGGCGATATTAAGTCCGCCGACCGTTACGGCGAGGCTCTCCCTAGAGAGTCTTCTTCCGCCGCACTCGTCGCACGGGATTTCGGACATATAACCCTGGATCTCATCCTTTATCCATGCGCTGCTCGTTTCCTTAAAACGCCGTTCGAGGTTGTTTATGATCCCCTCAAAAGGTCTTTCCATAATCCTTTCGTCGCCGAATGGCATTACGCGGTGCAACTTAAGCGTTTCGCCGTTCGTACCGTAAAGCAGTATTTTTATTACCTTTTCCGGGAGCTTGCCGAGAGGCGTAGTCAGACTGAATTTATACTTTTTCGCAAGCGCCTCAAAGTACATACCTGCTATAGAGTTTCCCTCCATCGCCCAGCCGCTGCCCTTCAGTCCGCCCTGAGCGATACTCAGCTTCGGGTCGGGGATTACGAGAGCGGGGTCAACCTTGAGGAAAACTCCGAGTCCGGTACATTTCGGACAGGCTCCGTAAGGATTGTTGAACGAGAACATTCTCGGGGCGAGCTCGTCTACGCTCACGCCGTGCTCGGGGCAGGCGTAGTTCTGAGAAAACGTCAAATCCTCGCCGCCGATAACATTAACGGTAATAAGTCCGCCCGTCAGCTTCGAGGCGGTTTCTATAGAATCCGCCAGTCTCGAGCGTATACCGTCCTTGACCACAAGCCGGTCTACGATTATATCAATACTGTGCTTTTTATTTTTTTCGAGCTCGATATCCTCGGAAAGATCGTAAATCTCGCCGTCCGCGCGCACTCTGACAAAGCCTGCCTTGCGTGCCTTTTCAAACTCCTTCTGCTGGGTACCCTTTCTGCCCTTGACCACCGGAGCCATAATTTGGATCTTACTGCCCTCGCTGAGAGATAAAACACTGTCAACGATCTGATCCACCGACTGCTGGGTAATCTCGCGTCCGCAAACGGGACAGTGCGGAATACCGATCCGGGCATAAAGCAGTCTAAGGTAGTCGTAGATCTCGGTAACGGTACCGACGGTAGAGCGCGGATTATGAGAGGTGGTTTTCTGGTCTATCGAAATAGCCGGAGAAAGCCCCTGGATATCGTCAACGTCAGGCTTGTTGCTCTGACCGAGAAACATTCTCGCGTAGGAGCTTAGGCTCTCGACGTACCGGCGCTGACCCTCGGCGTAAATCGTATCGAACGCAAGAGAGCTTTTTCCCGAGCCCGAAAGCCCGGTTATTACAACGAGCTTATCGCGCGGGATACCGACGTTTATATTTTTTAAATTGTGCTGGCGCGCGCCTTTGACAATTATTTTTTTACTCATAAAATCTCCGTTTACTAAATGCGGTTAGAAAGCCGGCGTCAACAGTGCGCCGGACTTACCTCTTATCATATTATTAATTCAGCCGGGCTGATAACGCTTCTGAGTATTACGCTATCTGCCCGGCCGCAATCATTTACTATCCGTTATTCTTCGTCTTCCGTATCTTCGTCCTCTTCTTCCCACTCAAGCGTACCGTTCATAACCTTCTCGAAATCCTCGCTGTGCATCTTTTCGTTCTTGATCAGATAGCGTGCGATTTCGTGGAGCTTATCTTCATTCTCCTTAAGCGCGTTCTCGGCATTACCGTAAGCCTTTCTGACGATTTTAAGCACAAGCTCGTCGATCTTTGCGGCGGTTTCCTCGGAATAGTCCTTAACATGGCCCATATCCTTACCGAGGAATACCTCTCCGCTCTGCTGACCGTAAGCAATAGGGCCGAGCTCATCGGTCATACCGTACTTGGTAACCATATTGCGCGCGATTTTAGTAGCCTTTTCGATATCGTTCGAGGCTCCGGTAGAAATATCGTCGAGTATAAGCGCCTCGGCGACACGTCCGCCTAATGCGACTACGATATCCTCGAACATCTCGTTTCTCGACATATACGACTTATCCTCGGTGGGAAGCGGCATAGTATATCCGCCCGCCATACCGCGCGGGATAATCGAAATCTCGTGAACCGGATCCTGAGTTTCGCATACATGGAAAAGAATAGCGTGGCCTGCCTCGTGATAGGCTGTGAGGCGTTTTTCCTTATCGGACATAACCTTGCTCTTTTTCTCGGCTCCGGCTACGACCTTGATCGTAGCTTCCTCAATCTCCTTCATTGTAATAGCCTTTTTATTCGCTCTCGCGGCGAGTAACGCGGCTTCGTTAAGAAGGTTTTCAAGGTCGGCGCCGGTAAAGCCGGCGGTGGTTTTCGCTATAGTTCTCAGCTTTACGTCGGGAGCGAGGGGTTTCTTTCTTGCGTGAACCTTTAAAATAGCCTCACGTCCGTTTATATCGGGATAGCTGACTATAACCTGACGGTCGAAGCGTCCCGGACGCATAAGCGCGGGATCGAGGATATCGGGACGGTTGGTAGCGGCGATCATAATAACGCCCTCATTAGCTCCGAAGCCGTCCATCTCAACAAGCAGCTGGTTTAAGGTCTGCTCGCGTTCGTCGTGGCCGCCGCCGAGTCCTGCGCCTCTCTGACGTCCTACGGCGTCGATCTCGTCTATAAATACAATACAGGGTGAGTTTTTCTTAGCCTGGTCGAATAAATCACGCACACGCGAAGCGCCGACTCCGACAAACATCTCAACGAAATCGGAACCCGAAATCGAGAAGAACGGCACTCCCGCTTCGCCCGCAACAGCTCTCGCAAGCAAGGTCTTACCAGTACCCGGAGGGCCTACGAGCAGTACGCCCTTAGGAATACGCGCGCCGAGGGTATTGTATTTTTCGGGAGATTTAAGGAATTCTACGATTTCCTCAAGCTCCTCTTTCTCCTCGTCGGCGCCGGCTACGTCGTCAAATGTAGTCTTGCGCTTTTCGTCGTTCGTATTCTTGATCTTAGCCTTGCCGAAGCTCATTTCCTTGCCGCCGAGTCCTGCCGAACCCATACGTCTCATAATAAAGAACCAGAAAGCGACGATAAGGATAAAGAGAATTATTGTCGGCAATATGTTCATCAAAAAGGAATTATCGGACTTACGAACCAAATCATAGGTCATACCCTTGTTTTTTGAAGCATACTGCCTTATATCGGCGCGGAACTCCTCGGGATCGGCAATAACGCCGTTAACGACGGTATTTTTCTTATCATTGAGCTTAATTCTTATAGCGCCCGTGCCGTAGTTAAGCTGATAGTCCTTAACCTGTCCCTTCTGGAAATAACCTACCAGAGTAGACGTCTTAACAGTCTCGGTCTTCTGCTGAGAATTAAACAGCAGTGTAACGAGAAGAATTACCACAATCGGTATACCGATATAGAAGATAAGGCTTCTCGTCTTTTTCTTATTATCCAATACTCATTCACTCCTTAATATAGTATTGTATTTAATGTACATTTTATTACGAATAAACCTCGGGCTTTAAAACTCCGACGTACGGAAGCGTACGGTATTTCTCGGCATAATCGAGACCGTAGCCGACGATAAACGCGTCGGGAATAACGGTGCCCACATACTCAACAGGCACGTCTACCCTTCTGCGGTCGGGCTTATCGAACAGGGTGACGATCTTTACGGAAGCGGCTCCCTTGGCGTAGAAATACTTTACAAGGAAGTGCAGCGTATTGCCCGAGTCGATAATATCCTCGACGATAACCAGATCCTTGCCCTCGATCGACTGGGAAATATCCTTAAGCACGTTTACACGTCCTGTACTCTCGGTACCGTCGGCATAAGACGAAACAACAACGAAATCGATCTTAAAATCGCTTTCCATAGCCTTCATAAGGTCAGCCATAAAGAGAATACTGCCCTTAAGAACGCCTACCATAAGCCAGTCCTTATCCTTATAATCCTCGTCAAGCCTTTTTGCGAGTCTTTTAACGATATCATTAAGCTCGCTTTCACTTACCAGTATCTTGTCTATATCCTTATGCATAATCTACACCCTTTCGATTTTTATTGAAAAGCCTTTATTTTCGTATGACAGCGCGTTTTCGGAAGCGCCTATCCCCTCGATCCACAGCACCTCGCTGCCGCTCGAGAGAACTAATATCTTATCCCGCTTTTCCTCGGGAATTTTAAACTCATTGAACAACTTTTTAAGCGTCTTGGTGACCTTGCGCCTCGGCAGCGTAAAACTGTCGCCCGGTCTCCGCGTTCTGAATACCGCGCCTTTTTCCAGCACAGAATACTTTATCGCTTCGGCTGTATCGCCGTTTAATTCTTTTACAGAATATTTATTGCCGTTAAATACAAACTCCATAGGCAATTTTAATTCTTTTTCGGAAAATTCATCTTCATATACGCCGGTTTTAACTATTCTGAGCGTCCCCTGCTTGCTCACGGCTCGGAACGCTCCGTTCAGATCCACTGCACCCGAGTCAAGTATCGAGCCGATAAGCGCCGTATGTCTCTGTTCGGGGGTTATTCCGTTTCGCCTAAGCAATTCATAAAAAACCTGAGAGCGGATCTCTTCGGGGATTTTCTTCAGGCTTTCACAGCTGTAGCCGTTTTCCGTTTCGGCAAGCCGTAAATACTCATTTGATTTTAATTCTAAAAAAGAATTAATTTCATTTATCAGCCTTGTCTCACCGCTTATCGTATCGATCAGCGAGGGATTAAGCTCCTTCATCAAGGGAATAATACCGTGGCGTATTTTATTTCGGGTATAGTCATCGGTAAGGTTGGTGCTGTCGGTCACGAATTCAAGCCCGTTCTCAGCGCAATACTCCTCGATATCCCTGCGGCTAAGGAAAATCAGCGGTCTTATTACCGAGCCTCTTACGGGCTTTATACCGCCGAGTCCGTTAAGCCCGGCGCCCCTTATCAGGTTGAAGATAACCGTTTCGGCGTTATCCTCCGCCGTATGCGCGGTTGCGATTTTCGCCGGGCAACTTTTGCTGAGCTCGTCAAAGAACTTATAGCGCTCGTTGCGTCCGGCAAGCTCGGTGGAAATCTTATCCCTGCGCGCGATTTTATTTATATCAACGCTTTTCACAAAAAGCTCGATATCATTCTTCTTACAAATATCTCTTACGAAATTTTCATCTCTTTCTGCTTCGGCTCCGCGCAGATTATGATTGACGTGAGCCGCCTTTATATCGAGAGAATATATTTCTTTTACAGAAATAAGAGCGTTGAAGAGAGCTACCGAGTCGGCTCCTCCGGAGAGAGCTACGATAACCGTATCTCCCTTATCGAGCATATTATACTCGCTTACGGCTCTTAAAACCTCAGTCTCAAGCTTACTCACGGTGATGCTCCACTGAGGTAAACCTCATAAACTCGCCCTGCCAATGCAGTTTAACGGTAGTGGTCTCGCCGTGACGGTTTTTAGCGACGATACACTCGCCGCTGTTTTTATCAGCCGCGGGACCGGGAGCCTCATCCTCGCCCTCATCGCGCGCGTAATAATCGTCGCGGTAGAGGAAAAGGATAATATCCGCGTCCTGCTCTATCGAACCCGACTCTCGTAAATCAGAAAGCATCGGACGGTGATCCTGGCGGTTTTCGGCGGCACGGTTAAGCTGTGAAAGACAGATAACCGGCACGTTCATTTCCTTAGCGAGGATTTTAAGGTTTCGCGTAATTTCGGAAACCTCCTGCACACGGTTATCAATGCGCCGTCCGCTCGTCATAAGCTGGAGGTAATCTATTACAACCAAATCTATATTTTTAAGCCGTCTTAATTTCGATTTTATCTCGGCTACGGTGATACCCGGAGTATCGTCCATATAAAACTGACATCCCGCGAGCACGTCTCCCGCGGAAACGATCCTTACCCATTCCTCCTCGGAAAGCTTTCCGGTTCTCAGTTTAGTTCCCTGAACCAGCGCCTCCGTCGAAAGAAGCCTCGAAGCGAGCTGCTCCTTCGTCATTTCGAGCGAGAAGAACGCGATCGTCTTTTTAGCCGTCGAGGCGGCATACTTCGCGATATTCAGCGCGAAGCTGGTTTTACCCATACCCGGACGCGCCGCAAGAAGAATAAGGTCGGAGCGGTTAAGTCCGGTAATCACGTTATCCAAGTCGCTGATACCCGAGGGGATCGGCTTTAATAAATCGTCTGCATTTCTGTTAAGCGCGTCAAGGCGGTCAAATTCCCTTAAAATAACCTTTGAAAGGATTTCGAGCCCCTGAGTATTGTCGCGGCGGATATCAAAAATCTTCTGCTCCGCCGAGTCGATAAGCACCCCGGGCTCCAGCTCGCCCGCGGATGCCTCGTCGATAATATCCCGCGACGCTCCGATAAGCCTTCTTACGTCGTATTTCTCGCGGACGATCTTAGCGTATTCAGCCGCATTCGAGATAGACGGGCAGTTCTGCGCCAAATCCATAAGGTAGGTTTTACCCGTAGCGTCGTCGAACTGTCTGTCGCGTTTAAGCGTCTCGAGAAGCGTAACGAAATCTACGCTTGTATTTGAATTATAGAGGTCGAGCACAGCGGAATAAATAACACGGTGAGTTGCGACGTAGAAAAATTTTGAATCGCCGAGTATCTCGACAACCTCGTCAAGAACGTTGTTATCGAGTATTATCGCGCCTAATACCGCTTGCTCCGCCTCGGAGCTGTACGGCAGATTCAGCCCGTCATATCCAGTTTTCACATTACTCTCAGCCATTTTTATTTCTCCCGGTCTGTTGTAGTCGTTCCTGTCACAGTTCCCTGTTCCGGTTCAATATCCTGTTAAGTGTTTTTAATAGAATTCTATCACGCGTTATCCGCGTCAACTACTTCAACCTTAACCTTAGCGGAAATTCCGGTATAAAGCTTGATCTCAACGGTATACTTACCGAAGGACTTTATATCCTGCGGAAGCACGACCTTTCTTTTATCGACGTTTATCTGATACTTATTCTTGATTTCGGTAGCGATATCCTTAGCGGTAACGCTGCCGAAAAGCTTTTCTCCGCTGCCCTTAGCCTTCATAACGAGGGTTTTTCCCTCAAGCTGATCCTTAAAGTGATTAGCCTGAGCCTTTTGAGTAGCGATCTTATAATTCTTGCTGTCCTCGGCGTTTTTATATTCATTCATAGCCTGAGCGTTAGCCTCGCGCGCAAGCTTCTTCGGAAGAAGAAAGTTTCTCGCGTAGCCGTCGGAAGCGTTAACCAGATCTCCCTTTTTTCCTAACGGTTTAACGTCCTGTAAAAGTATAACCTTCATATTATGTAATCCTTTCTTTATGTAACTGAAACAGCCCGGGCTGTAAAGAAATATCTCTGCGCCCTGTATTCTGAATCAGTATCCTACTTAAAAACATTATCGATCGCGGTATTGAGCGTATCCTTAGCCTCTCTTAGCGTGATTTTTCCGAGCTGAGCCGCCGCCATATTCTGGTGGCCGCCGCCGCCGAGAGCCTCCATAACAAGCTGAACATTCAGCTTACCGTAGCTCCTCGCGGAAATATTCACCGTTTCATCCTTCGTTTTAAAGATAACGAAACCGGCGTCAACGCCCTCGACCGAGAGCAGCTCATCCGCAGCCTGAGCGCAAATCAGACGTATATTGTCATTTTTGCTGTCGCAAACAGCGATAGCGCAGCCGTTTTTGATCTGTGCGCTGTCAACAATTTTATATTTTTCTTTATGAGTATCGAGCGTACTCGCGAAAAGTCTCTTTGTATCGACCGTATCGGCGCCTTTCTTTCTGAGGAATGCCGCAGCCTCAAAGGTGCGCACGCCCGTACGGATAACGAAGCTCTTTGTGTCGAGCATAATTCCGGACAGCAGCGCCTCCGCCTGAAGCTTTGAGCAGTAGTTTTCGCCTAAATATGTAATAAGCTCGGCTACCATTTCCGAAGCGGACGATGAGGTCGGCTCGTGATAGAACACGATAGCGTCATTAATAAAGTTGACCATCTTTCTGTGGTGGTCTATTACAACGGTACGCTTACATTTTTTAAGCACCTCGGGGAACTCGACGACATCGGGGATATGAGTATCAACGATAATCAGCAGAGAGCGCGGAGTCAGCGTCTTTATCGCTTCCTCCTCATTAATAAACATATCCTTATTCTCTTTTTCTATAAGCTCGATCAGGCTGCCCGCCATTGAGGTTTTCTTATTGATCGCGACGCGGCAGTGCTTTTTAAACGCTTTTTCTATAACGGGCTGTAAACCTGCCGCGGCTCCTACGCAATCCAAATCGGAGAAGCGGTGTCCCATTATGATAACCCTGTCGGATTCGGAAATAACCCTCGAGATTGAGGTTGCGACAACACGAGTGCGGACCTTGCTCATTCTTTCGATTCCGGCTGAAACACCGCCGAAGAACTCGTAGTTTCCGTCGCGCATAACGGCAACCTGGTCGCCGCCTCGTCCGAGCGCCATATCAAGCGCCTTGCGGGCGGTCTGCTCGCTTTCAACGAGCGTATCGCACTCAACTCCGATACCGACCGAAACAGTCGCCTCGCGGTTGTTATATTTTATATTTCTTATTTCTTTTAAAATGGGGAATTTATCGGCTATAAGCTTATCGAGATGGATCTTGTCGAAAATAATCATATACTTATTCGACGGAAGCCGCTTATAAAGCGCGTTGTTCTCGATAGCGAAATGCAGAAGCTTATTCTCAAGCTCCATAACTACGCCTACGGTATCCTCCTCGCTGTCGTTCGAGAACTGCTCGCGGTTATCGAACTCGATCAGCGCGACCGACTTTTTAGTTTCGGTGAAGCGTTTGGCGATTGTATTATAGTGAGTAAAGTCGATAAAGAAGAACAGATATCCCTCATCGGCAGGCGTGCAGTAAACGGCATAGTGATGACCGTCGAAATCGGTCTCGATACCGTCGCTGTCGGAAACCTCAACGAGAGTTTTCTGATTAAGATAAACGGAGATATTCTCGTTTACGGGGTTTCTTCCGACGCACAGCTGTTTTTTAAAGCGCGTATTGCTCCAAATTATATCGCCGAACTTTCCGACTACTACGACCGGCATTTTAAACCGCTCGAGGTAGTTTTGATTAATATCGGAAATATTCGAGATCGTACCTGTAACCGTTTTATCGATATACTTTTTAAGACGTACCCTCGACACAATTACAATTACCACCGAACCAACGGCGACCGCTGCTTCCGAAACGGAGAGTATAATATTGTACTGATATGATATTACCGCCATTACCATTATTAATGCGGAAAATATCAAAAACCACGGACCTGTAGTCCAGACCTTTCTCCTCATTTTTAAATTGTCCGCTTCAAGCGCGGGCATTCCTTTCTAGATAATCATATCCCCCGTACCTTTATATCCTTATGATGCTTCGGATACATCGGAAAGGTTCTGCTGTATACTATTTATCTTCGTTCTTCACTCAGAATTCTAAATTCTTCATTTTTACGCTTTTATTCAGATCAAACCTCTTGCAATATCGGTAAAATCATCGGGAAACGGCGTGTTTTCTGACCGATCATCTTTGAAACATCATCGCGGATCCTGTTCTTGATAGTGCCCCATTCCTTGATGTTGTTATTGGCACAGTCCTCAAGGATATTGAGCGCGTGCGCTCTTATCTCGTCGAGCAGCTCCTCGCTCTCGCGCACATACACGAAGCCCCTCGAAACGATATCGGGACCGCTGATAACGTGGCCGTCGTAAACGTCGAGTGAGGCGACTATGATTATAAGTCCGTCCTGAGCGAGGTGTTTTCTGTCGCGAAGCACAATAGAGCCTACGTCGCCTACTCCGAGACCGTCCACAAAGACCTTGCCGGCAGGAACAGGCTGGATCTCCTTCATATAGTCCTCGCTTATCTCGATACGGCTTCCGATATCGCCGATATAAATATTCTTTTTATCCATACCCAGCGAACGCGCGAGCTCGGCGTTTTTTCTAAGGTGCTTCTGCTCGCCGTGAACGGGAATAAAATACTTCGGATTAACGAGCTTCTGTAGGATCTTAAGCTCCTCCTGACACGCGTGTCCCGAAACATGGACGTCGTACATACCCTCGTAAATAACCTTACAACCGCGCTTTAACAGCTCGTCAACAACATTTCCGACTGTTTTCTCGTTACCCGGGATCGGGTTAGCGGAGATTATGATAAAGTCCCTCTCGCCTACTACGACCTTACGGTGGTCGGAATACGCCATTCTCGACAGCGCAGACATCGGCTCGCCCTGGCTTCCGGTCGTGATAAGCACAACCTGCTCGGGCGTAAAGCGCGAGAGCATATCTATATCTATAAGTATATTCTTAGGGAGCTTTAAGTAGCCAAGCTCCTCGGCTACCTTCATATAGTTTATCATTGAGCGTCCCGAGAACGCCACCTTACGGTTATATTTCTCGGCACAGTCGATAATCTGCTGAACTCTGTTGACGTTCGACGCAAAGGTCGCGATAATTATCCTCCTGTCGTACGCGTCCCTGAAAAGCATATCGAGGCTCGAGGTGACCTTCTGCTCAGTAGCGGTATAACCGGGGCGGTCGGCATTCGTACTCTCGCATAAAAACGCCAGAACGCCGTGATGACCGAGTCTTGCGAAGGAATGCAGATCTATCATATTGCCGACAAACGGCGTACAGTCAATTTTAAAATCTCCCGAATGAACTATAACTCCCGCGGGAGTATGAAGCGCGATAGCGCAGGAATCGGGAATAGAATGGTTAACGTGGATAAATTCCGCCTCAAAGCAGCCGAGCTTGACCTTACTGCCCGTTTTAACCACATTCAGCTTAGCGGAATTAAAGAGGCTGTGCTCCTTAAGCTTGTTGCTTAAAAGTCCGATCGTAAGCGGCGTACCGTAGATCGGGATATTCATCTTCGAGAGTAAAAAGGGTATTCCGCCGATATGATCCTCATGTCCGTGAGTAACTACCATACCCTTGACCCTGTCTATATTCTGTTCAATATACGAAAAATCGGGTATTACAAGATCAACGCCGAGCATGTCTCCGTCCGGGAACGCCATACCGCAGTCGAGCAGTACGATATCTCCCTCACACTCAAACACCGTAATATTCTTACCTATTTCGTTAAGTCCGCCCAAAAACGCTATTCGCACGGACGGCTTCGGCTTATCGGGCTGTTTCTTTCTTCTGATGTAGTTTTTCGTATTGTCAGCCTTATATTTTTTTCCGGTACCGGCTGATGTATTACGTCTGCCCGAAAAACGTTTTTTGTTATTGTTTTCTGCCACAAATTTACCTCCGTTATTATTTTTGAAACTGCGCCCTGTATACGGCGTGTTTCGGTATATTTCCGCCTTAAAACTCATAAATCGCGGCGGTTTTTACGGCAAATTGCGCAATTTGCCTATTATCCGATTATAAATATTCACTATATTGTAACTTATTTTATACCTTGATGTCAAGTTTATTTGTGTATACATTTTTATAATATTATAGACAGCTTTTTATTATTTAATTCCACCGCATATTTTCCGAAACTGTTGCATTTAATTAAAATCGGTGATATAATTTCTTTTACAGAAATTTATCAGAGGTAAAGCTATGAAAAAAGTTGAAATATTTACCGACGGCGCGTGCAAGGGCAATCCCGGTCCCGGAGGCTGGGGCGCGGTACTGCGCTATAAGGGAATCGAAAAGGAGATCTCAGGAGGAGAAAAAAACACCACCAACAACCGTATGGAGCTTATGGCGGTGATAAAGGCGCTTGAGCTTTTAAAGGAGCCCTGCGAGGTAACGCTGTGCACCGACAGCCAGTACGTCGCGAACGCCTTAACTCTCGGCTGGGCTAAAAAATGGCAGGCTAACGGCTGGATGAGAAACAAAAAGGAAAAAGCCCTTAACCCCGAGCTGTGGGAAAGGCTTCTTAAACTTTATGACGCACACGAGGTAAAAATAATATGGGTAAAAGGCCATGCCGGTCACCCCGAAAACGAGCGCTGCGACAGACTCGCGGTTGCAGCTGCCGAAAAATACATTTAAAAATGAAATAAAACACAATATATGCTTGCATTCATCTACATCTTGTGTTATAATGCTTTTATTGAAAAATAATTTCAGGGGTGTATGAAATGAAATGTCCGTTTTGCGCTTATACAGAATCAAAGGTTATCGACTCGCGTTCAGCCGACGATAACGAAAGAATAAGACGCCGCAGGGAATGTCTTAAATGCGGAAAGAGGTTTACTACTCACGAAATCATCGAGACAGTACCCGTTATCGTGGTAAAGAGAGATAAGAGCCGCGAGAGCTTCGATCGAAACAAGCTCACCAACGGACTTGTGAGAGCCTGCGAGAAGCGCCCGGTATCAATCGATAAAATCGATGAGATCGTAAACAATATCGAAAGCAAGGTTCAGTCGAGCCTTGACCGCGAGGTTACAACCGAGCAGATCGGTGAGCTCGCGATGGACGAGCTCAAAAAGGTTGACGAGGTAAGTTATGTAAGATTCGCCTCGGTATACCGTTCGTTCAAGGATATAGAAACCTTTATGGAGGAGCTTAATAAGCTTTTAAAAGAAAAATGATACATAAGTTAAAGGTCGGCGTTCGCCGACCTTTTTTGTTTTTCCGCACTCTTGCACCGCCGGCTGCTTATTTATAATATCACTTTCCACTCCGACACAAGCCTTTCAAGCGAATAAGCGGCGTTCGCCGGACTTGTCGAGGGAAGCTTTACCGCCTCGATCCCCGTAACGGGAAGGATATACTTCGTATACATTTTATACGATAACGCGCCGTTACAAAATATCCTTCCTATTTTACTGTTGCTGATAATCCCGGTTATGTCGTTAGGAACGACGTTTTTAACGGAGCTGTCGGACGAGCCTGTGATAGTACAGGATTTAATAGAATCCCACAGCGCCAGGTTGTTTCTTAAAACAAGCTCTCTTTTCTCGCTGATGCTTTCGGGGAGTTTTTCACCGAACAATTCCGAAAGCACTTTCCAAAATCTGTTTTGAGGATGGCCGTAAAAAAACATAGCCTCTCTTGATTTCACAGACGGAAAGCTTCCGAGAATGAGCGTCCTCGAGTTTTCGTCAAAAAGCGGAGGGAATGGATGAATTATTCTTTCTGCTTCCATTTAATGCCATCCCTTATATAAAAAGCTTTAAGAACTCGGGGAAAACGGCTCTCCAGTATTTCTCGTTATGCATTCCCTTTTTATAAATTCTCAGGGTTATATCCTTATCCTTATAACCGACCTTTTTAAGGTTATCCACCATGCTCACAGCACCGATTTTCAGGTATTTTTCGAGGTTATCCGCCTCGCCGTTATAGATATAAACCTTCGGCTTATTCTTCAGATTTTTAGATTTAAGGTATTTGACCCAGGTCGCGTCGTCATAAAGCCCGAACGCCGGAGAAAGCGCTCCGATCGTACCGAACTTATCCGGGTGTTCCATACCGATATAAAAGCTCTCGATACCGCCTGAGGAGCTTCCTGCTACCGCGGTATGCCGGGCGTCCGTATATACAGTATAATTCTTCTCAACATACGGCATAACGGTATTAACGACAAAATCGCTGTAATACTTACCCGTACCGTTCTCAAAGCTGCCGCCGTCCACGTCGCTCACGTCTGAGACCTTACCGATATCCGGGGTGAGCTCGCTGTCGCGGTTTGAGGTACTATCGTCGATACCGACTATAACAGCGCTCTTTCCGACATTTTTCTGCATACTTCTAACGCTTTCGGCAACATTCCAGCAGCCGTGCTGAGTAGCACCCTTCTCAAAAAGGTTCTGACCGTCAGTCATATAGATTACGGGATACTTTTTCTTTGAGTTCTTTTTATAACCCTTAGGAGTATGAATATAAATACTCTTTTCGCTCTTTTCATATTTTAAGGTCTTTATCGCGTAATCGGGAGTTTCCTCCTTTTCGTCATATGTAAAGGGGATCATTCCGTAAGCCGAAATATGCCATCCGCTTACATACTCGTTAAACGCGAGCTGAATACTCTTTTCGTCGTCGCTGCGGATAATTACACGGTCGAACGATTTCGTATCGCCGTTCACACAGTAGGTATTATAGTCCTCGTTTTCGTCAAGCTTTTCGGGAGTAACGGTCAGCTTTTTATTTGACTGAGAGTTAAGAAACTCAACCTTGAGCTCATCCGCCGCAAAATCGTCGCGGATATACATCTTATGCCCTTTATCATCCCCTGAGCAAGACGCAAAAGCCGTCACGGCAAGCGCCGCAGTTAAGATCGCGGCAATCTTTTTCTTCATAACTAACCTCCTATGCTGAATAATCTTTTTGAATTTTCTGCTGTAATATTCAGAAGCTCCTGAGCGTCCATACTCCTCACTTCGGCAATTTTTTCAGCGACATACACGATATTTCGGCTGTCGTTGCGCTTACCTCTGAAGGGCACGGGGCTCATATACGGAGCGTCCGTTTCGAGTAAAAGCCTGTCGGCAGGGACCTCACGGACGCAGTCGATGCTGTGGCGCGCGTTTTTAAAGGTAACTACTCCGCCGAGGCTTATGCTCATACCGAGCTTCATCACCTCGCGCATAAGCTCGACGCTGCCGCTGAAGCAGTGCATCAAGCCCTTTGGCTTATATTTTCTGAGCAAGTCCATCGTATCGCCGTGAGCCTCGCGGTCGTGAACGACTACGGGAACATCAAGCCCCTTAGCTAAAGCGAGCTGTTCCTCAAATATTTTTAGCTGTAATTCCTTAGGGATATCCCAGTGGTAATCGAGCCCTATCTCTCCTATCGCGACGCATTTTTCGTGCTTTAAAAGCTCGGTGATACGCTGTCTGTAATCGCCGGGAATATCCTCGAGATTTTCGGGATGAAAGCCGGCGGTAAAGTAAATATAAGGGTACTTTTCCGCGTAGTCCTTTATAACCTCTGCGGATTTTAGATCCACAGCGTTGCAAATTGCCCCGGAAACCCCGTACTCAGGCAAGCTTTTCAGAAGCGCTTCCCTGTCCTCGTCAAACCAGTCATCATCATAATGGCAATGCGCATCAAAAATATTATTATATTTCCTCGTCATATTCAGTCGTTCCTCTTACAGTATCCTCTCTATTCAAATAAAACGGAGCTTACGCCCCGTTTTATTTTAGCATAATTTACTTCCGTTTATTTTTTTCTCGTCTACGGTAATAACCTGAAGCTCTCCGCCGATCTCGGCAGACAGGATCATACCCTGACTCTCAACGCCGCAGAGCTTAACGGGCTTGAGGTTTGAAACAAACAGAACCTTTTTGCCAACAAGCTCCTCGGGCTTATAATACTGAGCGATACCGCTTACGATAGTACGTCCGCCCATTCCGTCGTCAATATCGAACTTAAGAAGCTTCTTGCTCTTCTTGACCTTTTCACACGCCTTGACCTCGCCGACTCTCATATCAACCTTTGCGAAATCGTCGATCGTGATTTCGGGCGCGATTTCTTCGGGCTTATTCTCGGCGACCTGTTCGATCGTCTGCTCGCCCTCGGCGCTCTTCTTCTGCATTTCCTCTATCTCGGCGTAAAGCACCTTCGGGTCGATTCGCGCGAAAATCGGAGTAGCCTCGCCTACCTTATCGCCCGCCTTAACAGCGCCGAAGCTCTCAAGGCTGTCGTAGGAGCTTTCAGAGCAGTTCATCTGAGCGAGAATCGCCTTGCCTGTATCGGGCATAAAGGGTGTAACCAGTACAGCGACAAAGCGTATCGCCTCGAGGAGATTGTAAAGCACGGTACCGAGTCTCGCGAGCTTTTCCTCGTCCTTGGCGAGCACCCACGGAGTTGTTTCGTCAATATACTTGTTGCAGCGCTTAGCGAGGTTTATAACCGCCTCAACAGCGTCGCTCATATGGAAAGCGTTGATAAACTCGTCAACCTTTTTAACGGTATCGAAGCAGAACTGCTTAAGCTCCTCATCAACGGGCTCCGAAACGGACGGCTCCTGAATAACGCCGCCGAAGTATTTATTATTCATAGCGATAGTACGGTTAACGAGGTTTCCGAGCGTATTCGCGAGATCGGAATTAAAGCGCTCGATAATAGTATCGTAGGTTATCGAGCCGTCGCTTGCGAACGGCATCTCGGAGAGAAGATAATATCTCACCGCGTCAACTCCGATAAGCTTAACGAGCTCATCGGCGTAAATAACGTTACCGCGGCTTTTACTCATTTTATCCTCGCCGAACAGTAGCCACGGATGACCGTATACCTGCTTCGGAAGAGGCTCACCTAATGCCATAAGCATAATAGGCCAGTAAATAGTATGAAAACGCACTATATCCTTACCGATGATGTGAGCGTCGGCAGGCCAGTACTTCTTATACATATCGGAGCTTCCGTCCGGATCGTAGCCGATCGAGGTTATATAGTTTGAGAGCGCGTCGATCCAAACATACACAACATGTCCCTCATCGAAGTCCACGGGAACGCCCCACTTGAAGCTTGTTCGGGATACGCAAAGATCCTGAAGTCCGGGCTTGATGAAGTTGTTGAGCATTTCCTTCTTACGGCTTTCGGGATAGATAAAATCGGGACGGCTCTCGATATAATCCTCGAGCTGCTTCTGATATTTTGAGAGCTTAAGGAAATACGCTTCCTCCTTAGCCGCCTTTACCTCACGGCCGCAGTCGGGACATTTTCCGTCTTTAAGCTGGCTTTCGGTCCAGAAGCTTTCGCAGGGAGTGCAGTAAAGCCCCTCGTAGCTTCCTTTATATATATCGCCCTGCTCATAAAGCTTTTTAAAAATCTTCTGTACGATTTTCTCGTGCTTTTCATCTGTTGTACGGATAAAATAATCGTAGGAAGTATTGAGAACATCGCAGATATCGCGGATTTCGCCGGCGACCTTATCTACATATTCCTTAGGAGTACAGCCCTCCGCCTGAGCGTACATCTCGATTTTCTGACCGTGCTCGTCGGTACCTGTCTGGAAGAATACGTCGTAACCGAGCATACGCTTATAGCGCGCGATAGCGTCGGTAAGCACTATTTCGTAGCTGTTGCCGATATGAGGCTTGCGCGAGGTGTAGGCAATAGCGGTAGTAATATAATAAGGTTTTCCTTTACAGTTTTTGCACATAGTTATCACTCCATAAAACTATATTTATATAATATAGAGATAGTATAACATAACTGAATGTAAAAAATCAATTTTATTCTCAAAATTCAGCGAATTTTTCCGTTCGACAAAACATTACATACAATTCCTCTTGACAAAGTGACATTCCTGCGCTATAATAAATGTACAAATTAAATACCGCGGAGTAGAGCAGTTGGTAGCTCGTCGGGCTCATAACCCGGAGGTCGTAGGTT
>CAZERR010000021.1:0-19970 GCA_964514785.1 uncultured Ruminococcus sp.
CAGTACAAAATGTCTAAATGGACGGATATTATCGCGATATCTGCGGGATATACTCACATAGTTGGTCTTAAATCTGACGGAACTGTAGTTGCGGTTGGCGATAATGACAAACATCAGTGTAAAGTGTCCAAATGGAAGGATATCATTGCGGTATCTGCGGGAAATGGTCATACCATAGGATTAAAATCTGACGGAACTGTAGTTGCAACAGGAGAAAATCATTTAGGTCAATGTAATATTACCTACTGGCAGAATATAGTTGCTGTCTCTGCACATGAATATATTACTACAGGGTTAAAATCGGATGGCACAGTATTGGCTACTGGTAGTGATATGTATGGACAATGCAAAGTTTTAAAATGGAAAAATATGAAAAAGTAATTTAGATGTATAGTTATTAACTCATATAGAAAAGTTATAACAATAAGAAAAAAGGAGCAGTTTTTTTAGCTGCTCCTTTACTGTTTTATCCTAAAAAATCTATAAGCTCTTTTAATTTTTTTTCCGCTGTTTTTCTGCCGGTTTGGTAGACTTGCTCGAGTACGTTTTCATCGTGCTCAATTCGTTTAATCGGGAGCTTTTCCTCGGGGCAGATTATGAACGCGCTGCCGAGCTTTTCCTGCTCAATAATGAATTCACGCGTTTTGTTATAAACCTTGTACCGCCTCTCAATCGTCTTAATCGTGTCGGGATATTTCCTCAGCGAAAGCTTCATAAGCCCTAACGCTGAGGGCTTTTCTTTTTTATAATCGCGGGGCTGAGTAAGTACGACTACGTTTTTATTAAAGCCCTTATTCATCATAAACTCAAGCGGAATCGAATCGCTTATACCGCCGTCGAGAAGCGTGAAGCCGCCGACTTTAACGGGCTTTGATACAAGCGGCATTGACGCCGAAGCCCTGAACCATTCGTACAGCTCGTCGTCGGCTTTTTCGCAGAGATGATATACGGGGCGGCCGGAAATAACGTCCGTGCAGACTATGTAAAATTCTATTTTAGAATTATCAAACGCCTTAACATCGAATTTATCGAGCTCGTTCGGGATAGTGTGATAACAGAACTCGGCTCCGTACATATCGCCGGTTTTAATAAGCGAGCGCACGCTGCAG
Organism: uncultured Ruminococcus sp.; assembly: GCA_964514785.1. Taxonomy (GTDB): domain Bacteria; phylum Bacillota; class Clostridia; order Oscillospirales; family Acutalibacteraceae; genus Ruminococcoides. Next base: position 1,110 of record CAZERR010000021.1, read on the forward strand.
TAGCGCTTGTCCCTGCAAAAGCGCTTGTTGTATCTTACGGCTCGTCCGATTTGATTTGACTTATAATTGCAGCCGAACGCCGCGCCTGCCGATACGCCGATACAGCCGTCGAGCTTTATTTTATTTTCCATAAGAACGTCGAGCACTCCCGCGGTAAACATTCCGCGCATAGCTCCGCCCTCGAGAACCAAGCCTTTTTTCATAATTAAATTCCTTTCTGCCGGGATTGGTATTATTCTTTTAAAGAATTAAATTTCTATTATACAATGGTCGAACGCGTTGATTACCGTGGTGTCGCCGCGCTTCGTTTTCTGAGGGATAGAGGCGCCGTAATTCCTGTGGATATGTCCGTGGAAAAACAGCTTCGGGTGGTATTTGTCAATAAGCTTATTGAAACATTCGAAGCCGCGGTGTGCCTGAGTGTCGAGATCGTTGAGATGACGCGCCGGCGCGTGGGTCACGAGGATATCTATTCCTCGGTTTATAAACAGCTTCGGAAACAGCTTTTTTATCCGGCGGTTCATCTGCTTTTCCGTATACATATACTTGCCGTTGCGGTAGCGGTGAGAGCCGCCGAGCCCGGCGATCCTAAGTCCCTTGTATTTATAAATCGTATCCTCGATACAGATGCATCCCTCGGGCTCGCGCTTGAAATGCTCGTCGTGATTCCCGTAAACGTATACGAGGGGGCATTTCGCCATTGTTACAAGAAATTCAAGGTAGCTTACCTTTAAATCTCCGCAGGCTATTATAAGGTCTATTCCGTCGAGCCGTCCGGGCTTATAGAATTCGTAATAGTATTCCGATTCAACATCGGAAACCGCGAGTATCCTCATTTTTCGTCACCGTCCTCGTCGTCAACGGCGTTGTCCTGAGACTGTTCGATGCCCGCCATATCTACCGTAGCCTTGCCCATAGGGCTTAATTCGTCGTAGCGGGGGATAGTACCGATAACATTCTCGACGAGATAGTCCATACTTATTATCTGGTCGAGCGTTAAGGATTTCTGACCTTCACCGATTTTCTCTCCGTCCTGAGTGATAAGCGGAGTTAAAAACGGAATACACAGGTCGTGCTTTATACTTTCCTTAAGCAGGTCGCAGAAGCGCTTTGAGGCTTCGGATAAATGACGGGAATACACTATATCGACTACTCCGGCGGACATTCCCCAGAAGTAGTTGAGCGCCTTGCTGCTGCTTTCGTACTCGGATTTAAGGCTGTTGTTAAGACCGCGCCTGAGGATCTCCTCGTAATAAACTCCCCAGTTCCATACGGGGTTCGCGAGTAAGTCGGGGATATCGCCGCGTACATATGAGAGTCCGAAGCTTTGGCGGTCGTCCTCTAAAAACCTCGCGGTATCCTGAGATGAAATTATATGGATGCCTTGCTCCTCGAGCGATTTCGCGGCGTTCTTCGCGCCCTTGACCGCCGACCATTCAAGGTAGACCTTAGCTCTCGGGTTAGTCATCTGAGCGCCGATTGCGAAGGCGTTTATCGCCGCGATCTGGCCGTATATCGGGTAGTCGCATACATACCCGAGCTTTCCGCTTTCCGTAAGCGAGCCCGCGAGCGCGCCGAGGATGAATTTAGCCTCGTACATACGGGTGTAGTAGGTTCTTATATATCGGTGAGATTTATTTAAGGAGCAGTTCATTATTACGATTTCCGGGTGCTCTACCGCGGCTCTCAGGCTTACCTGAAGCAGTCTCGGGGTGGTAGTGAAGATGACCTTGCTGCCGTCTGATATCGCCTGCTCGATCGCTTTCATAGGGTCGTCCATAGCGTTCGGGTACGCCTTTGTTTCTATTTTTCCGTCGAATACGCGCTGAACGTGGCGCCTGCCTTTTTCGTGCTCATGAACCCAGCCGGAGCCCTCGGGGGTGCCGTCGTAAATAAACGCGACCTTTAATACCGACGGGATTATCTGAGGAAGTACCTTTGAGAGTACGCCGGGCTTCTTTTCCTTTGAGGGATCGGATTTTATCTCGATAGGCTCCTCGTCCTGCTGGAGAGAAACCTCCTCCCAGATTTTAGAGAGGTTCTTTTTTATATCGGCAGTATCGGTTTTTCTGAGCTCCGGATATCCGTAGACCTTGATATAACTGAGCATAGCGTCGCCGACGGTAGACTGGAGCCTGTCTCCGCCTTTAGATATATACGCCTGCTTAAAATAGTGGTAAACTGCCGCAAACTGCTTCTGCTCGTCCTCGCTCCATTCCTCGTCGGCTTCCTTTCCGAGCACCTTCTGGAGCTCCGAGTAGCTGCCCTTTTTACTGAACTCGATAAAATTGATCTTGCTAAGCTTATAAAAGGCGACAAATTCATAGTACAGTTCAACCTCGAGGTCGTCCGTCTTTTCGGGCAGGATACGGATAACGTTGCCGACTATTGTATCGGCGTTAAAAAATTTAAGCACGCTTACGCGCTTATTTCCCTCTTCAACGTAGAAGCGGTTCATATATTCGTACGCCTTAATCGGGTCGCGGATACCCTCGGTTTCGTGAGCCTCGCAAAGTCTTTTCCATTTTTCGGCGAACTCGGTATTCTCATCGAGGATCGGCATATAATTAGCCGCGAAGGCGTTTGAGCGGCCTTTTGTTTTTGTGCCGACTATAAATTCCGCCGGTATCTGAACGAGACCGAGATCGATTCCGGTTGAGACGCTTTCCTTTGGAAGGAAATCATCAAGCACCGGAAGAAACGGCGATTTGCCTCTGAAAACGCAGGCGCGGTATTCTTTTTGCGCAAGCTTAAGAGCTTCTTTATAATTGGCGTCACTCATATTTATTACTCCCTACAGTCATATAGTCGTATAATATAATTATATATCATCCGGCTTTTAATGTCTACAAAAACCTCATTTTTTATCAATTAAAAAAACTATTATATATAAACAAAAATTTCGGGAAAATATGTAAAAAGTATTGAAAATATTCTTCTGCTGAAGTATAATTGACTTGCGTGATAAAGAATTTCCTCAAGGACGGTAAACCCAATGAATAATCTCGTAAAAAAGAAATGTAAAGCGTTCTTAAAAAACTATTCTATCCTGGCGAAGGGAGAAGGTCTCGGTAATATCGATATGCTTCTCGCTGAGGCGGGACTTTACGTCGCTATGAACGAGACTCCGAATTTAAAGCGGTATGAAGAGTGCAGGAAGATCTATAGAGAAAACGCGGGTAAGTTTTCGCGTTTCAGCGGTAATTCGCTTTATGTTCTTATCACGCGCTTAACTCATTGCGACGACCCTGTGGAATATGTAAAGAGGCTTGTTGAGATCCGTACCGCGCTCGGCGGAAGGGTAAGCAACGAAACGCTCGTTGACGTAGCGATAATTATCGCGGACAGCGTTGACGAATCGGAAACGGACGCTTGCATTGAGCGCACGTTTGAGATTTACGAAAAGATGATGGGTTCTAAAAAATGGACGGCGGATGAAAACTCGATGCCGTTCGCCGCGCTTACGGCAGTATCCGGAAGAGATGTAAAAGAGGTTCTTACGGAAGGTGAGCGCTGCCGTGAAATACTTGAGTCAGAGGACTTCAGCGAACCTGAGATCCAATTGTTCCTCGGAAGGATCCTTGCTTTATTCGACGGAAAAGCCGAGGATAAATGTAAAAAGGTCCTCGATATCTGCGAGGGCTTAAAGGACGCTAGGCATATGTATTTCCCCGGCTACAGATACGCTATGCTCGGAATGCTCACCGGACTCGAAGCCGGCGCAGACGAAATCGTAAAGCTTATAGTTGAGGCTGACGAAGCGCTGAAGGGGCATAAGCCGTTTAAGGGCTTCCTCGGGATGGGCATCGACGCGCGCAGGATGTACGCGGCTCAGATGGTTCAGCTCGCGCTCAGAGAAACAGAAATCAATAAGAAGAAGGTTGATAAGGGCGCCGAACTGGTTGTGCCTAAGATTGCTTTCCTGTATGTTATTCTTTATACGAATCTGTTTATGCATCTTTAATATATCGGTTGATTTTTTGCCGGCTCAAAGTTGTTTTGAGCCGGTTTTTTCGTTATTATGCCTATATTATATAGTTTTATTTTGTCAAAAACAACGATAAAAACAGTTCTTGATTATAATTTTAATTCATATTTTACCATAATATCTAATTATGAGTAATTTGCTTGAATTTTCGGCTGAATATTGTATAATATAAGAGGTTATGCTTATGTTAAAATAGGCGTATTGCGAGATATGAAAGGCCGCTGTTATAAGCCCGCTTTAAGGCGGCCGAAAATAAGCTTACGGTTGCGGGCGGAAAGGCTTTTGATTGATATGAAAGGTATTATTTTAGCGGGCGGTTCAGGCACCAGATTATATCCGCTCACAAAGGTTACGTCAAAACAGCTTTTACCAATTTACGATAAGCCTATGATTTACTATCCGATGTCCGTGCTTATGAACGCCGGTATCCGTGATATTCTTATTATTTCAACTCCGCAGGATACTCCGAGATTTAAAGAACTGCTCGGCAGCGGTAACCAGTTCGGCGTCAATCTTTCGTATGAGGTTCAGCCCTCTCCCGACGGACTTGCGCAGGCGTTTGTTATCGGAGCCGATTTTATCGGTGACGAAAGCGTCGCGATGGTTCTCGGCGATAATATTTTTGCAGGACACGGCTTGAAAAAGCGTCTAAAGCAGGCGGTAGCAAACGCCGAGGACGGTAAGGGCGCTACGGTTTTCGGGTATTATGTTGACGATCCCGAGCGCTTCGGTATCGTTGAATTCGATAAAAACGGAAAGGCGGTTTCGATCGAGGAAAAACCGTCGGCTCCTAAGAGCAATTACTGCGTTACCGGTCTTTACTTCTACGACAACAACGTAGTTGAATACGCGAAGAAGCTTAAGCCCTCAAAAAGAGGCGAGCTGGAGATAACCGACTTGAATAAAATCTATCTTGATAAAGGCGCGCTAAATGTTGAGCTGCTCGGTCAGGGTTTTACATGGCTTGATACCGGAACTCACGAGAGTCTTGTTGAGGCTACGAATTTCGTTAAGACGGTTGAGGATCATCAGCACAGAAAGGTAGCCTGCCTTGAGGAGATCGCTTACCTTAACGGCTGGATCTCGAAAGAGGATATCCTCGCCGTTTACGAAGAATTAAAGAAGAATCAGTACGGACAGTATCTTAAGGATGTTGTCGACGGAAAGTATCTTGATACGTTACATTAAAAGAGAGGTTACGTTATTATGACTGTTATTGTTACGGGCGGAGCAGGATTTATCGGCTCTAATTTTGTATTTCATATGCTTAAGGAACATCCTGATTACAGGATAATCTGTCTTGATAAGCTTACATATGCAGGTAATCTGTCTACGCTTAAGCCGGTTATGGATAAAGCGAATTTCAGATTCGTTAAGGCTGATATTTGCGACCGCGAGGCTGTCGATAAGCTTTTTGAGGAGGAAAAGCCCGACATCGTGGTCAATTTTGCGGCTGAAAGCCACGTTGACCGCTCGATCGAGGATCCCGAGATCTTCCTCAGAACCAATATCATCGGTACCGAGGTGCTTATGGACGCGTGCCGTAAGTACGGTATAAAGAGATATCATCAGGTAAGTACGGACGAGGTTTACGGCGATTTACCGCTCGACAGACCCGACCTGTTCTTCACCGAGGATACTCCTATCCACACGAGCTCTCCCTACAGCAGCTCAAAGGCGGGTGCGGATCTGCTGGTTCTCGCTTATTACAGAACCTACGGACTTCCCGTAACTATTTCGAGATGCTCTAACAACTACGGTCCCTATCATTTCCCCGAGAAGCTCATTCCCTTAATGATTGCGAACGCGCTTAACGATAAACCGCTTCCTGTATACGGCGAGGGAATTAACGTGCGCGACTGGCTGTATGTTGAGGATCACTGCCGTGCTATCGACCTCATTATTCACGAAGGCAAGGTAGGCGAGGTTTATAATGTCGGCGGACATAACGAGATGAAGAATATTGATATCGTAAAGCTTATCTGCAAGGAGCTTGGTAAGCCCGAGAGCCTTATCACTTACGTTACGGACAGAAAAGGCCACGATATGCGCTACGCTATCGACCCGACTAAAATCCACAACGAGCTCGGCTGGCTTCCTGAAACAAAGTTCGCGGACGGTATCAAAAAGACTATAAAATGGTACCTCGAAAACCGCGAATGGTGGGAAGAGATTATCAGCGGCGAGTATCAGAATTACTATGAGAAAATGTATGGGGGCAAATAATCTTGTTTCTTATAAAGAAAATTATTTTTAAAAGTAAGTTACTGTATTCCGTATCCAAATCCTTAAAAGAGCATAAGGGTAAAAGCAGCGGAAATAAGCTTGTTAATAACGGTCTTACCCGTCTTAAAAAGGACGTAATCGGAAATAATAACACGATAGAGATTAAACCGGGCTCTAAGCTCCATGATACAAAAATACGAATCCGCGGAAACAACAATAAAATCGTATTTGAGGAAAACTGTTACGTCGGTTCAAACTGTTCCTTCTGGATGGAAGGAAACGGTATTACGATTGTGATCGGCAAGGGCACGACATTTACCCATTCGGTACATTTCTGCGCGCAGGAGGATAATACCTCGATTACGATAGGCGAGGACTGTATGTTCTCCAATAACATTACCGTGAGGACCTCCGATTCCCACCCGATTTACAATATAGAAACAGGAGAGCGTATCAATAACCCGAGGAATGTTGTACTCGGAAGTCATATATGGATCGCTCCGAATACAAGGATAATGAAAGGCGCCGAAATCGGCAGCGGTTCGATTATAGGATCCGATTCGTTGGTTACGAAGAAAGTCCCCGAAAACTCGCTCGCCGTAGGTCATCCCGCCCGTGTTGTAAAAGAGGGCGTAAGATGGACGCGCGAGGAATTGTTTTAAAACAGGTGAAATATGAAGATACTGGTAACAGGGGTTTGCGGACAGCTCGGATATGACGTTGTGCGCGAGCTTTTAAAAAGGGGACACGAGGTTGTCTCGAGCGATATAACCGATAAATACAACGGCATTGAAAACGACAGTTCCGTTGTTCGCGCAGAATACAGACAGCTTGATATTACCGATAAGAGGGCTGTTTTTGATATTATTGAGGAAATCAACCCCGACGCTGTAGTACACTGCGCCGCATGGACTGCGGTCGACGCCGCCGAGGACGAGGAAAACCGCGGTAAGGTTTACGAGATAAACGCCGGGGGTACGAAAAATATCGCCGAGGCGTGTAAAAAAACCGACAGCAAGCTGATTTATATAAGCACCGACTATGTTTTTAACGGCGAGGGAAAAGAGCCGTGGGAGCCGGATTGTAAGGATTATTCTCCGCTTTGCGTATACGGCGACAGCAAGCTTAAAGGCGAGCTTTATGTAAGCGAAACGTTGAGTAAGTTTTATATCGTCCGTATAGCATGGGTGTTCGGCAAGAACGGAAATAACTTTATTAAAACAATGCTCAACATCGGTAAAAAGTACGATACCGTAAGGGTCGTAAGCGACCAGATAGGCACCCCTACTTATACGTTTGACCTTTCGGTACTGCTTGCCGATATGTGTGAAAGCGATAAATACGGTTATTACCACGCCACAAACGAGGGCGGTTTTATAAGCTGGTATGACTTTACTTGTGAAATATATAAGCAGGCGGGTTACAGTACGAAGGTCGTACCCGTTACTACCGAGGAATACGGATTATCGAAGGCTAAGCGCCCGTTTAACAGCCGTCTTGACAAGAGTAAGCTTAAAGAAAACGGTTTTAAGCCCTTGCCGGACTGGAAGGACGCGCTTTCGAGATATCTTAATAGCGAATATTTTAACAAAGTGTAGGCAGAAAGCTGTCCGACAAAACCGAGGTTCGGATCGCTTCTGTTACCCTAAGGAGATTTAGAAGAATGGGACAGATTACAGTTGAGAAAAACATTGCCGGGATAGAGGGACTTTGCATTATTACCCCGGCGGTGCACGGCGACAGCCGCGGCTATTTTATGGAGACCTATAACGAAAACGATATGAAGGAAGCCGGGATCGACATTGTGTTCGTTCAGGACAACCAGTCTATGTCGACTAAGGGCGTTTTAAGGGGGCTTCATTTTCAGAAGCAGTTTCCGCAGACTAAGCTCGTCCGCGCGATAAAAGGCTCTGTTTTTGACGTTGCGGTCGATTTAAGAGAAGGCAGCAAGACCTTCGGAAAGTGGTACGGATGTATACTTTCCGAGGAAAACAAAAAGCAGTTTCTTATTCCGAAGGGCTTCGCTCACGGCTTTCTCGTTTTAAGCGAAACAGCGGAATTCTGTTATAAGTGCGATGATTTTTATCATCCTAATGACGAGGGCGGTCTTGCGTGGAACGACCCCGATATCGGAATCGAGTGGCCGGATATCGTCGGCGAATACGACGGAACTCCGGGCGCAGAGGGCTACGCATTAAAGGACGGCACTAAGCTTAATCTCAGCGATAAGGACCAGAAATGGTCCGGAATAAAGGATTATTCAATAAAGTGAAGATATGGATAATAAGATAAAAGTAATGCATATCGCTCAGGCGGCGGGCGGAGTGAGCAGGTATCTTGAAACGATGCTTAAATACTTCGACAGAGAGCGTTTTGAGAATATTCTTGTGTGCTCAAACGACTACAGCATTTCCGATTTTGAGGGGCTGGTTGATGCCGTTGAGTTCGTTGATATGCAAAGAGAGATCGGATTTTCCGATTTAAAAACAGCCTTTAAGATTCGCAGGCTTATAAAGAAATACCGTCCGGACGTTGTTTACGCTCATTCGAGCAAGGCGGGCGCGTCGGCAAGGCTCGGGAATCTTTTTATAAAAAATAAGTTGATATATAATCCTCACGGCTGGGCTTTCAATATGAAGGTTTCTCCTAAAAAGCAGAAGCTCCTCGCCCGGCTTGAGAGAATAATGGCTCATTTTTCGGATAAGATCGTCTGTATTTCCGAGGCGGAGCGCAAAGACGCTTTAAAACGCAAAATCTGTAAATCCGAAAAGCTGCGCGTTATTTTAAACGGGATCGATATAGCCGGATATAAGGGCGTAGAAGCTGTGAAAAGAAGCACGCTCAAAATCCCCGAAGACGCTTACGTTGTCGGAATGGTTGGAAGAATAAGCGAGCAGAAGGCGCCCGACGTCTTTATTGAAGCCGCCGGGATCATAAAAAAGGAGATCCCTAACGCGTTCTTTATTATTGTCGGCGACGGCGATATGCGCGCAGAAATCGAAGGCTTAGCCGAAGAAAACGGCTTAGGCGGCTCGCTGATGATCACGGGTTGGACGGATAATGTTAAGGATTACGTTTATAGCTTCGATACGGCTGTGCTTTTGAGCAGATGGGAAGGCTTCGGGCTTGTGCTGCCCGAGTATATGATATCGAAAAAGCCTGTTGTCGCCTGTGCTGTAGACGCGATCCCGGAAATCGTACACGACGGAGAAACAGGACTTTTAGTCGCGCCGGATGATCCCGGGGCCGCGGCTGAGGCTGTTTTAAGAATATACAGGGATAAAGCCTTAAAAGAAAGACTTATTGAGAACGGTTATAAGTGCGCCGCCGAAAAGTACGACGTTAAGCGCGTAGCCGAACAGACAAGTGAGCTTATTCAAGAATTGCTTTCAGAATAAAGAGGAATTTAAAGATATGGGAAAAATCAGGGTTTTACATTTTGAGCTTGATAAAAATATCGGCGGTATAGAGATGTTTCTTCTCAACCTTTATACTCAGATCGACCGTGATGAGGTTCAGTTTGAGTTTGTTACGGCTGTTGAGAATCCCGCTCTCGGCGACCGGCTTGAGAAGCTCGGCGGTATAATTCACCGCGTATCTCCCCACAGCAATCCCTTAGCGTATAAAAAGGATATAAGAAAGCTGCTCGAAAATGATTACGACGTGATTCACGTCCACAAAAACTCCGCGGCTAACATTATCCCTCTTGAACTCGCCGAAAAAAGCGGCGCGAAAAAGATCATAGTCCATTCTCACAACACAGCTCCGAGTATGGGCAAGGCTTCGGTACTGCTTCATAAAATGAACCGTAAAAAGCTGTGTAAAATTGCGGATTATAAATTCGCCTGCTCTACGGAAGCCGGAAGGTGGCTGTTCGGCGAAGATGAATTTACACTTATAAAAAACGGAATCATCACTGAGCGTTTTCTTTATGACGAGAAAACCGCTTCGGATAAGAGAAAGGAACTAAAGGTTCCCGAAAACGCGGTGCTTTTCGGTCATGTCGGAAGATTTACCGATCAGAAAAACCACAGCTTTCTGCTTGATATATTCAGTGAGATCCTTAAGCTAAAGCCTGAAAGTATGCTTCTTTTAGTCGGCGACGGCGAGCATAAGAGCGGCTGCGAAAATAAAGCGCGCGCTTTAGGTATAAGCGATAAGGTCATATTTGCCGGAGTGAGGGAGGATATCCCCGATTTGATGAAGGCGATGGACGTTTTTGTTATGCCGTCGCTTTACGAAGGGCTTCCGATCGTCGGTATCGAGGCTCAGGCGGCAGGGCTTGCGCTGTTTCTTTCCGATACCGTGTCTCCCCAAACACAGCTTTGCGACTCGGTAAAATGGTTCTCTATCAACGAGAGCGCCGAAAAAATCGCAGGTATGATTTTAAGCGTGCCTTTGCCGAACGCCGGTGAGCGTATAAGCCGTAACCTGGAGATCGCCGAAAAGGGCTACGATATAAAAACCACGGCGGATTTTATTTTGAAGTGTTATAAGGAATAGATTTATGGTTTCAGTTGTAATGGCAACCTATAACGGTGAAAAGTATATAATTGAACAGCTCGACTCGATACGGCTCCAGACTCAGCCGCCCGACGAAGTCATTATGTGCGACGATAAGTCAACCGACAATACGGTACAGGTTGTTAAAAGCTATATTGAGGAAAACCACCTCGATAATTGGAAAATAATAGAAAACGAAAAGAACCTCGGCTACTATGATAATTTTTTCAAGGCGATATTTCTCTCACACGGAGATACAATCTATCTGTCCGACCAGGACGATGTGTGGGATTTGAACAAGATAAAAGCCTTTGAGAAGATTTACAGGGAAAAACCCGAAGCGACGATGATTCAGTCAAATATAAAGTTTATTGACGGCCTCGGACGTCCGTTAAGGACAAGAGAGCCTTACCATCTTATTCCCGATACGGGCGAGCTTATTAACCTGCCTTCGGAGAATATGTGTAAGCACCGCGGCTCCGGATATACCATGAGCTTCAGGCGTCAGGTCGCCGACGTTATCAAACGCGACAGTCTTGATGTAAAAAAGGATAAATACCGCTTTCACGATATTCTGATCGGACTTATGTCGATTGCTCTCGGCGACTGTTATCTTGACCAGCCGATTTACGATAAGCACCGTATCCACGAAAATAATGCGACGCGACGCGCGGGAACCACGGCTATTTCCGACAGGACAAAAGCAAAACAGCTCGAGATATTAGGCAGCCGTATTGCGGATTTTTCAATGATGCTCGATTATTGCACGGAAGAAAAACGCGCGGTGTTCGAGACGTTTATTGACGTTGCTCAAAGAAGAAAAAGCCTTATCGAGAGGTTTTCGCCGCGAAAGTTTTTCAGGGTTGTAAAAGTAAGAAAATACTATTTATCAAAGCTCGGCGTTTTTACGGATTTGATGTATTCGCTGGGGCTTGAAAAGCTTCTTTTGTTTCTGTATAAGCATGTTTAGGGTGATCTGAGGGGCACGGTATGTATATTTTAACATTTATAAGCTCGGCAGCGCTTCTGTACGTTTCGGGTAAATATAAAAGAAATAAATATTTCAGCGCGATTCTCGTTATTATAGCTCTGCTGATTCCCAGTATTCTGGCGGGGCTCAGAGACTACTCTATCGGCTATGACGTTACGCTGTACGGTAATTACTGGTTTGAAAAAGCCTGCTCCTACGGCTCGATGATAGGATATCTGAATAAAGCGAGAGAGTACAGTATGGGAATCGGGTACGCAGCGGTAAATTTTTTATCCTCGCGCATTTCCAAAGACCCGCATGTGTTCTATTTTAACTATGAACTTTTGCATATGGTTCTGCTGTACTTCGGACTCAGACCGTTTAAGGATAAAATAAGTATACCGTTTGCGTTTCTTGTTTACTACTTTATGTGGTACAACCTTTCGCTGAATATTCTGCGTCAGAGTATGGCACTTATTATCGTGTTCTTCTCGTATCAGTTTGTAGCGAATAAAAAGCCGGTTTTCTTCGCGATATGTATCTTTATCGCGATGACTTTCCACAACACGGCTATTATCGGAGTAATCCTATACGCCGTAAGCTTTTCGCTCCAAAGCAGAGTGGCTAAGCTGTTCAGACTATTAATTGTCGCGGCGTCGGGAGTTGTGATTCTGTTCTATAAGCAGGTTTTCGAGCTGCTTGCGAGTATGAGTATTTTCTCGTCAAACCGATACGGGCATTATATGGACGATTCTCTCGCGGGAGGACGTTATATACGAATTGTATTCTGGCTGTTTGTGGCGGCGCTGGTTATCTGGCGCGCGAAAGATTATAATAAGGTCTGGGACCACAGTAAGGTAATGAACTTCTGGATAGTTATTTCACTCGTTATGTCGGGTATAATGTTCGTTGCTTCGTCAACGGTAATTCGAGCGGCATACTATTTCGATATTATAGCCGTTATTTCGATTCCGTTCATTACCGAGAATCTCGGACTGCGGGAAAAAATACTCGGCAAAAGGATTCAGTATATTGTTACGATAATTCCGATTTTTCTGTACTGGTTACTTTCGTTTGTTGTCAGAAACGGCGCGCAGACGTTCCCGTATGTATTCTATTTTGCTGCGGGCTCGTCAACATGATTTGCGCCGTAATACAGAGCGAAAAATTATTCCCGATGAAAGACTGAGGTGGTTTTTTGAGCGAAAATGTAATGATTAGCGTTCTTGTCCCTACATATAACCACGAAAAATATATCGCAAAGGCGCTTGACAGTATCCTTATGCAGAAAACGCGGTACTCTATGGAGGTGCTTGTCGGCGAGGACGCTTCTACCGATAACACGAGAAAAATACTTGAAGAGTACGAAAAGACGCATCCGGATAAAATCAAGGTGTTTTATCGCGAGACCAATCTGTACAATGCCGAGATTTCAAACGGAGCGGATTTGAGACTGAGGAGCAGGGGCAAGTACCTTATTATCCTTGAGGGCGATGATTTCTGGACGGATGAAAATAAGCTTGAGGAGGAAGTAAGCTTCCTTGAGAGCCACCCCGAGTATATTGCGGTATCTCATAACTGTGTTGTTGTTGATGAGAACGACGAGCCGACGGGTGAGTGTTATCCCGAATGTAAGGATGAGATATATACGCTGGGGCATTTTTTGCGAGGAATAATGCCGGGCCAGCTTACGACTATGCTCAGTCGGAATTTTATGACTCAGGAGATTTTCGACAATACTATTCTTTCGCGCGGGCTTAATCCGGGCGATAAAATAATGTTTTTTGCGCTTGTAAGCTGCGGCAAATATCGTTGTATTCAGAAAACCATGAGCGCTTACCGTCATATCCGAAAGGGCGGTTCGAGCTACAGCGCAAACTATAAATACGACTTTGAAAAGGATGAGAAGTGGTATAAGACTATGCTCGGCTTCGCGAGAACGCTTAATAACGAGGAGTCGGAAAAATGTATGGAGGCGTTATACCTCGGATGTCTTGTACACGGATTAAAGGAAAAACAACTTTCAAAAAAGGATTATAAGGAATATAAGAAGAACATTAAGCACAAGCTCGGCGCAAGGCTGTTTTTTATCAAAAGAATGTGGAGTATTAAGATTACTAAAAAAGGCAGCGCCAATTAACTTATTGAAGGGATAAAGATGGCAAATAAACAAACGGTAGTAACTAATTTCTTCTGGCGCTTTGCGGAACGCTGCGGAGCTCAGATAATACAATTTATCGTTTCTATTGTACTGGCGAGAATACTTGCGCCTAAGGCGTACGGAACGATTGCGCTGGTGCTGGTATTTGCGCAAATACTTCAGGTGTTTGTTGACAGCGGACTCGGCAACGCTCTTATACAGAAAAAGAACGCCGACGACCTCGACTTTTCTTCGGTATTCTACTTCAATATGGTGTGGTGCTTTGTGCTTTATGCCATTACCTTCTTCTGCGCGCCGCTTATTGCCGCTTTTTACAATGACCCGTCATTAACTGCCATAGTGCGCGTGTTATGTCTTATGGTTATCGTTTCGGGGCTTAAAAACGTCCAGCAGGCGTATGTTTCGAGGACAATGCAGTTTAAAAAGTTCTTCTGGGCAACGCTCGGCGGTACGCTCGCCTCGGCGGTTGCGGGTATAATTATAGCTATGCTCGGAGGCGGAGTGTGGGCGCTTGTAGCTCAGAAGCTCGTTAACCTCACCATAGATACAACCGTGCTTTGGTTTACGGTAAAATGGCGCCCGAAGCTGATGTTTTCCTTTAAGCGCCTAAAGGGGCTGTTTTCATACGGCTGGAAGCTACTTGTTTCCTCGCTTATAGATACGGTATATACAAATCTGCGTCAGCTTATAATCGGAAAATTTTACTCCAAGGCTGACTTGGCTTATTATAATCAGGGAAATCAGTTCCCGAATATTATTGTAAATAACATAAACACGTCGATTGACAGCGTACTTCTTCCGACTATGTCGAAGGAACAGGATGATAAGCTGCGTGTTAAGCAGATGATCAGACGCGCCATCAAGACCAGCACATATATTATGGCGCCTCTGATGATGGGACTGGCGTTCTGCGCAAATACGGTTGTGTCGCTTATACTTACCGACAAATGGCTTCCGTGTGTACCGTTTTTACAGATATTCTGTGTAACATATATGTTTTATCCGATTCATACTGCTAACCTTAATGCCATTAAAGCGATGGGAAGAAGCGATATGTTTTTGATTCTGGAGATTGTAAAAAAGGTTGTCGGACTGATTATTATGTTTTCGACTATCTGGTTCGGAGTTCTGTTTATGGCGTACAGCCTTCTTTTTCAGAGCGTTATAAACCAGATTATCAACTCGTGGCCGAATAAAAAGCTTATGAATTACAGCTACTTTGAGCAGCTCAAGGATATTATGCCGGGTATAGGACTTGCGTTTATTATGGGACTGTGCGTTATGCCGATCGGATTGATTAAGCTTCATCCCATTATAATTCTGCCGATACAGATTTTGCTTGGAATGGCTATATATATTATCGGCTCGAAGATATTTAAAATAGAATCCTACGAGTATGTTATGGATATTGTAAAATCTTTTCTGAAGAAAAAGAAGAGGACTTGAGTATGAAAAAAATACTGGTTTTAGGCGGCGCGAGCGTACATTGTAAGCTGGTGAACGCCGCTAAGGAGCTTGGATACTATACAATTGTAACCGATTATCTTCCCGACTCTCCCGCGAAAAAAATCGCCGATGAAAGTTGGATGATTAATATTGTCGATGTCAATGAAATCGTCTCAAAGTGCAGAGAAGAGGGCGTTGACGGAGTTGTATGCGGTTGGCTTGACCCGTGCCAGAGACCTTATGCTCAGATATGCAGCAGGCTTAACCTTCCCTGTTATGCTTCGGAGGAGCAGGTCCTTAAAATGACGGATAAGCACCTTTTTAAAGAAATGTGCAGAAGGAATAACGTTTCGGTTATCCCCGAGTACACATTGAGCGATATTGAGGAAGGTAATGTTGAATATCCTGTTTTTGTAAAGCCTGTTGACAGCAGAGGCTCCCGAGGTCAGGCTGTTTGCTATGATAAAACGGAAGCCTTAAATGCCGTTGAGAGCGCGAAGTCCGAATCCTCAAACGGTGACGTTATTATTGAAAAATATATGGCGGGCGCTCAGGAATTTCAGGTTACATATTTCTATGTAGACGGCAAGCCGTACTTAATAAGAACTGCCGACAGCTACTGCGGAAGCGAGAAAAACCACCTCGAAAAGGTTGTAGCGTGCGCCGTTTCTCCCTCGCGGTATACCGACGAATACTTGTCGGGAGCACATAAAATGGTAGTCAAAATGTTTAATAATCTCGGGGTGGAAAACGGTCCGATATTTATGCAGGGCTTTTACAAGGACGGGGAGTTTTACTTTTTTGACCCCGGGTTCCGTTTTCCCGGAGTTGATTACGACAGGATTTTAAAAAGAGAATATAATCTTGATTTAATGAAGGCGATGGTAGAATACGCCGTTCTCGGAAAAATGTCGGATGTGACTATTGAGAAGGATTGTGTGTATATTAATCAACACAGGGCAGCTGTACTTTTTCCGACGGTTAAGCCCGGAGTAATAAAGAGCGTCGGCGGCGTTGATAAGATAAAGAATAACGAAAATGTTGTTTCGTATCTCGAAAGATATACGGCGGGTGATACGGTCGGCAGAACGTACAACGTCAATCAGAGATTGTGCGAGATTGATATTGCGGAGGAAAACACCGAACGCCTTAAAGAATTAATTATGAAAATTCAGGATGAACTGACTGTAACGGACGCTGACGGAAATGATATGACCTTTGAAAAATTTGACTGCTCAAAAATCGTATGACGACATAAGCCTGAGCGGTGCCTGTAAAAAGGAAGGGTAAAAATGCGAAACGAAATATGCTTAAAAATGATATCCAAAGAGGATATCATAAAATCAGGATGTTTTGATATAACTCATGTAATGTCTGTTATCGAAAAGGTATTAACGGACTACAAAAACGGGAGTATACTTCTCCCCGATAAAATCTCCCAGATTTTTAATGAGGAAACTCAGGACAGAATAAATTGTATGCCCTCAACACTCCTTAAGGAGCGTGTATGCGGAGTAAAATGGGTTTCGGTTTTTCCGGATAATCCCGTTAAATACGGCGTACCGAATGTTTCGGGAATTATTATTTTGTCCGAAATCGATAAGGGTTTTCCTTTTGCCGTAATGGACGGAGGTTTTTTAACTGCCGTAAGAACTGCGTGTATGGGAGCGCTCGGCGCAAAATATCTTGCCCGCAAAGACAGCGAAATATACGGAACAATAGGTACCGGAGAACAGGCAAAAATGCATTTTATCGCGATAAAAACAGTATTTCCCGCTATCCGCAGGTGCTGCGTTTCTTCCCGAACTCCGGAAGAAGAACAGAGCTTTATAAAAGAAATGAGCAGTAAATTTCCCGATGTTGAATATATTCCCTGCAATACTGATTGCGATAAGGCGGCTGAAAATGCCGACATCATTGTAACTGCTGTCAGCTGTCAGCAGCCCTTGCTTAAGGCGTCGGCTGTAAAGAGAGGAGCTTTTTACTGCCATGTCGGCGGCTTGGAGGATGAATACGACGTTCCCCGTAAGGCGGATAAAATCGTATGTGATGATTGGGAATCGTTAAAACACAGAGGCTCTCCGACAATAGCTAGGATGTTTACACAGGGGTTGCTTAATGATGACGATATATACGGTAACCTTGCGGATATAATAGACGGTACGAAGCCGGGCAGGGAAAACGATGATGAGTTTTTGTATTTTAATTCTATCGGACTTTCTTTTGTCGATACAGCGGTTGCTTACGATTTTTACAGGAAGGTTACAGACGCAGGCTCAGGCACTGACTGGAAAATGATTGATTGAGATAAGAGGTAAAAATATGGATAATAAAATCTTTGTAACACGTTCGTCTATGCCCGGATTTGACGAATATATCGAAGAAATACGTTCTATATGGGACAGCCATTGGCTTACCAATATGGGACCGAAGCATAAACAGTTTGCCGCAGAGCTGAAGGATTACCTCGGCGTAGAAAAGCTCGACCTTTTTACCAACGGTCATATGGCTATTGAGCTTACCCTGCAGGCGATGAACCTTCAGGGCGAGGTCATCACGACTCCGTTTACCTTCGCGTCCACTACCCACGCTATCGTGAGGAACGGACTCGAGCCGGTGTTCTGTGATATTGATCCTTACAATTACACGATGGACGTTGAAAAGCTCGAGAGCCTTATCACCGATAAGACCTGCGCGATACTCCCCGTTCATGTTTACGGTAATGTGTGCAACATCGGGGAGATCGAAAGGATAGCTCAAAAGTATAACCTTAAGGTTATCTACGACGCGGCTCATACCTTCGGTGAGACTTATAAGGGAAAGGGAATAGGAACCTACGGCGACGCCTCGTGCTTCAGTTTCCACGCCACAAAGGTTTTCAACAGCATTGAGGGCGGAGCGGTGTGCTTTAAGAGCGAGCGCCTCGGAAAGGTTCTTTACGACCTTAAAAACTTCGGTATCCACGGTCCCGAGGAAGTGAGCGCGGTAGGAGCCAACGCTAAAATGAATGAATTCTGCGCGGCGATGGGACTTTGTAATCTGCGCCATATCGATGAGGAAATCTCAAAGCGCAAAAAGGTCGTTGAGCGTTATACCGAGCGGCTTGAGAATACCGGCGGTATTCAGCTTAACGCCGCACAGCCTGACGTGAAGTCGAATTACGCTTATTTCCCCGCAGTGTTCGAGGAAAAGGAATTCGGCGCGACCCGAAACGAGGTTTATTCAAAGCTTTCCGAAAACGAGATAATCGCGAGAAAGTATTTTTATCCTCTTACGAATACATTCTCGGCGTTCAACGGTAAGTATGACGTTTTCGAAACTCCCGTAGCGCTCCATATAGCAAAGAGGGTTCTTACCTTGCCTTTATACGCGGATTTACCGCTTGAGGACGTTGATAGGATATGCGATGTAATATTAAGCTGTTCGAAATAAGTATTCGGACAGTCATCGCCCGTTTCAGCTTGGAAGAAAACTGAGCGGACAACATAAAACAGTAAGGCGCGGCACAGGTTTGAACTGCATCCCGTCAAGAGGACAGAGAAATAAATAAAATAATTTTCACAAAAT
>CAZERR010000022.1:0-6768 GCA_964514785.1 uncultured Ruminococcus sp.
CCAAGGAAATCCGCAGAACTCTGCGTATCCGCGAGGGAGACCCGCTGGAGATATATACAGCTACGGACGGGGAAGTTATTTTTAAGAAATATTCACCCGTCGGAGAGATGTCGAATTTTGCCGCTCAGTATGCTGACGTGCTGTCAAGAATAAGCAGTCTGCCGACCATTATATGTGACCGCGACCACGTTATCGCGGCGTCGGGAGTATCAAAACGCGAATTTCTCGAGCGAAGAATCACCTCAGTGCTCGAGAACTATATGGATAACCGCAAAAGCTACCAATCCTCAAACAGCTCAGTCACAGATGTCAGACCGGTCGAGGGACTTGAGCACACAGCTGCGGTTATTTATCCGATCATAGCTGCTGGAGATATCGCCGGAGCGGTAGTTATGCTCAAAAGCGAAAACAACCGCCACCCATCCGAAACCGAGCTAAAGCTCGCTCAAAGCGCCGCGGAGTTTTTAGGCAAACAAATGGAAAACTAAAAAGGGCTTGCTTCTGCAAGCCCTTAAATTATGCACTATTACAATACCTTTGATAAAAAGTCCTTAAGTCTCGGGTTCTGAGGATTGTTGAAGAACTCGTCGGGGGTATTCTCCTCGGCGACAACGCCCTCGTCAATAAACATAACCCTTGTACCTACCTCGCGGGCAAAGCCCATTTCGTGGGTAACGACCGCCATAGTCATACCCTCTTTAGCGAGCGACTTCATAACCTCGAGCACCTCTCCTACCATTTCGGGGTCGAGAGCCGAGGTCGGCTCGTCGAAAAGCAATACATCCGGGTTCATCGCAAGCGCGCGCACAATAGCTACACGCTGCTTCTGACCGCCTGAAAGCTGGTTAGGATATGCGTCCGCCCTGTCGGCGAGGCCTACACGCTCAAGAAGCTTCATAGCGTTAGCCTCAGCCTCGGCCTTACTCTGCTTTAAAAGCTTTATCGGACCGAGAGTCATATTCGCGAGTACAGTCATATGCGGAAACAGATTGAACTGCTGGAATACCATTCCCATTTTCTGGCGGTGGAGGTTAATATCGATCTTAGGATCGGTGATATCTACTCCCTCAAAGAAAATCTTACCGCTCGTAGGCTCCTCAAGAAGGTTGAGACAGCGCAAAAACGTACTTTTACCCGAGCCGGAGGCTCCGATAATAACGATAACGTCGCCCTTACTGATTTCGGTAGAAATTCCTTTCAGAACCTCAATATCTTCAAAATACTTGTGGAGGTTATCGACCTTAATCAAAACATCATTATTAGTGGTCACTGTTTCTCAGCCTCCTTTCAAGTTTTTTAAGTAAGAATGTAAGCACGAGTACAATCAAAAGATAAATAAGCGCGATGATGATAAGCGGGAAAAACGCGTTGTATGTTCTTGAAATAATAAGGTTTGCCATATATGTTAAATCCATAATAGCAACATAACCCGCAACCGAGGTCTCCTTAAACAGAACGATAAACTCGTTGCCTAAGGCGGGGAGAACGTTCTTAAACGCCTGAGGCAAGATAATATGTATCATCGTACTTCTGTAGTTGAAGCCAAGCGAACGGCTCGCCTCAAACTGGCCTTTATCAATCGACATAATTCCGCCGCGGACGATCTCGGCTACATACGCGCCGGAGTTGATACCGAAAGAAAGTATCGCCGCAAGCATACCGTTTCTTGATGAAGCAAAGATAATATAGTACATTATCATAAGCTGAACAAGCATAGGCGTTCCGCGGATCACCGTGATATAGAAACCGCAGATTTTATCTACTATTTTAAGAATAACCTCTCCGAAGCTGCGGCACTTTTTACCGCGCAGGGTCATCTCGTTGGTTGACCTTACCATAGCTACCAAAAAGCCTAAAACCACGCCGATAAGCGCCGCGCAAAGCGCGATTATCATTGTAGCGCCTAAGCCCTGGAAAAGCATCATCCAGCGATCCTCGGCAATTACGGTGCTGTAAAATTTTTCATAAATCTGATCCATAAAATTTCCTTTTCATAAAAGGACAACCGCCTTGCGGCGGTTGCTTTAAAAACTATTATTAGTCGCCGATGTATTTATCGATAATCTTCTGGACTGTACCGTCCTTCTTAAGCTCCTTAAGCGCCTTGTTGAACTGAGCTGTAAGGTCGCTGCCCTTCTTAAGGCAAATAGCGTACTCTTCCTCAGCGAAAGGCTCGTCAAGAATCTTAATACCCTCGTTAGCTTCAACGAATTTCTCAGCAGGCTGCTTGTCGATAACAACAGCGTCAACCTTACCCTTTGTAAGAGCGAGAACAGCGTCTGCACCCTTCTTGAAGCGCTCGATCTTAGCTTCCTTATAATCGGAAACGAAGATATCGCCTGTTGTACCGAGCTGTACGCCGATAGAAGCCTTCTCGAGGTCATCGGTCTTGCTGACCTTTGAGTCCTTCTCGGGAACTATGATAACCTGAGTTGAGGTTGTGTAAGTATCTGTGAAATCAACAGACTTCTTTCTCTCGTCGGTTACTGTCATACCCGCCATACCGAAGTCAGCCTTACCTGAAGTAACGGAAGTGATGATAGCGTCGAAGTCCATATCGTCAATCACGAGCTTATAGCCGAGCTTATCGCAGATAGCGTCAGCGAGTTCAGCGTCGATACCGACGATTTTCTTGTCCTTGTAATACTCGTAAGGCTCAAAGAAAGCGTTAGTAGCCATATGAAGCTCTTTAACCTCTTCTGTCTTTGAATCAGTGCTGCCCGAGTTTCCGCAGGAAGCCAGTCCGGCTACGCAGGAAACAGCGATTAAAGCTACGAGTACAAGTGAAATAATCTTTTTCATTTTAGTACCTCTTTCCTTTTTATTTATAAGTTTTAAAAATTGGCTATTCTACTCTAATACAAAGCGGAGAATTTTGCAAGTGTTTTTTGAAAATTTGTGCAATTTTTTATGTATAATTGTATATTTATACAGTTAATGAATATCAGACGTACATTTTAAGGAAAATTTATATTGTTAAAAGTGGTTTTTGGTGGTATAATACTTCGTAAAAGCGGAACGAAGAAAAGGAGTAATTATTATGAAACAACGTAAAATAGTTCCTATTACCGTGCTCACGGGTTATCTCGGCGCCGGCAAAACCACGCTCTTAAATCATGTACTCACCAACCAGGAGGGCTATAAGGTAGCCGTTATCGTTAATGATATCGGCGAGGTAAATATTGACGCAGACCTTATCCAGAAGGGCGGCGTAGTTAACGAGCAGGACGATAACCTTGTACCTCTCCAAAACGGCTGTATCTGCTGTACACTTAAAATGGACTTGATCCAGCAGATTTGCGACTTAATTAAGCAGAACAGGTTTGACTATATTTTAATTGAAGCTTCCGGAATCTGCGAGCCGATCCCGATCGCGCAGACTATCTCTATGCTCGACGGCTCCTACAATAATCCCAACGTTCCTAAGCTTTGCTACCTTGACAACGTAGTTTCCGTTGTAGACGCGGCGAGACTTTCGACCGAGTTCGGCTGCGGCGGAACACTTCTTTCCGACAATATCGAGGAAGAAGATATTGAAAACCTCATCATTCAGCAGATCGAGTTCTGTAATACTATTATTATCAACAAGGTTGACCTCGTAAGCGAGGACGAGCTTATCAAAATCAGAAAGGTTATCCGCGCGCTCCAGCCTGAGGCTAAGCTTATCGAAACTACTCACGGCGACGTAGCCGTAAGCGAGATCCTCGACACCAAGGCGTTCAATTTTGAGAAGGTAGCGAACTCCCCCGCGTGGGTTCAGATTCTCAACGACGAAATGGAGGACGAGGAAGAAGACCACGACGAGCACCATCACCATGACGAGCATGACGAACACGAGCACCATCATGATGAGCACCATCACGACGAGGATCATCACCATGATGAGCACGAGGAACACCACCACGGTCATCATCACCATCACCATCATCACCACGGCGAGGGTGAGGTTGAAGAATACGGTATCGGAACTTATGTGTACTACCGCCGTCAGCCCTTTGCAAGAGATAAAATAGAAAGATGGCTCCAGAGCTTCCCGAAAAACATCATCCGCGCTAAGGGTATTTTCTGGTTCGCGGAGGATAAGGACTGGGCATATATGCTTGAGCAGGCAGGCAAGCAGGTTGAGGCTACCGACTATGCCGAGTGGATCGCATCCGCACCGATGGCAGTTCAGCAGAAGGCGCTCTCCGAGGATCCCGTTTTAAGAAAGGAATGGGACGAAAAATACGGCGACAGAATGATCAAGCTCGTATTTATCGGTCAGAACCTCGATAAGGAGAAAATCGCAAGAGAGCTCGACGCGTGTCTTACGGACATATAAGAGTTCGGAATACAGTATATAAACAGGCTGGCGCAACCGCGTCAGCCTTACTTTTTCTCTTTCTGCAATCACTGTTCTTTCATATTTGCTAACGGTTTTTCTTTGAGCCGACGGCGCAGTTAAAATTTTTCCTTAACATCATTCTCGTTCATTCGTTTTAGTCTAAGTAAATCAATTTATCTGTCAAAACGCTTATTGAATATCGTCTATTTAACCTCCGTTAGTCATTTTCTATAAAAAAATAAGATAAATTTCGTCATAAAGGTTGATTTTTTCGGCGGTTTTGTGTAAAATGGATACTAAGAATGATTTTGCATTTATCAGTTTTGTAAAATTTCGTGAAGAAACGAGGATTGAATTATGTCTAACAGATTATTTCAGGGAATTATCCACCAGATGAAAGACGCTATCGACAGAACTATCGGCGTTATCGACGAGACATCTGTTGTAATAGCGTGTTCGGATTTAGGAAAAATCGGCGAAGTTGACGAAGCTATCAACAGCGAGGCGTTGCTTTCCCAGTCTCCTTTTGTAGCCGGCGGATTTACCTATAAATCCTTCGGCAATAATGCCAGAGCGGAGTATGCCGTATTTGTATCGGGCAATGATGATTACGCTCAAAAATACGCTCAGCTTCTTGCGGTATCGCTCACAAATATCAAGCAGTACTACGACGAAAAGTATGACCGCTCAAACTTCATTAAGAACGTTATTATGGATAATATTCTCCCGGGCGATATTTACCTTAAGGCCCGCGAGCTCCACTTCACCTCCGACGTTATGAGAGTTTGTCTTTTAATCAGGATCACCTCAAAAACCGACGTTTCCGCTCTTGATATTATCCAGAATCTTTTCCCCGATAAGTCCAAGGACTTCGTTATCAACATCAACGAAACAGAGATCACTCTCGTTAAGGAGATTTCCGAAGCCGCCGACAGCAAGGACCTCGAAAAGCTCGCTTCCTCTATCGTAGATACTCTTTCATCCGAGTTCTATACCCATTCGGTTGTAGGTATCGGTACCGCGGTAACCGGTATCAAGGACTTAGCCCGTTCCTTCAAGGAGGCTCAGGTAGCCTTAGAAGTAGGTAAGGTATTCGACACCGAGCGTAATATCATCAGTTATGATAACCTCGGAATAGCGCGTCTTATCTATCAGCTTCCGACTACCTTATGCGATATGTTCTTAAGAGAGGTATTCAAGAGAGGTTCTATCGAAACTCTCGATCAGGAGACCTTGTTCACAATCCAGAAGTTCTTTGAAAACAACCTCAACGTTTCCGAAACCTCGAGAAAGCTTTTCGTGCACAGAAACACACTCGTGTACAGACTTGAGAAAATCAAAAAGCTGACAGGTCTCGACCTTAGAGAATTTGAGGATGCTATCGTATTTAAGGTAGCTCTTATGGTAAAGAAATACTTAACAGCTAATCCAACAAAATATTAATAAAAGTTTTAAGTGCTGTCGAGTAAGACAGCACTTTAGCTTTTGAGAGGGCGTACCCGGTACACCCGATTCAGGTGATTGAATTTATGGAGAAAATAATAGAATTTAATAATGTTTCCAAGAACTACGATTCCGAAACCCACGCTCTTAACAACGTAAGCGTTTCTATCGAAAAGGGCGAGTTCGCGTTTATCGTAGGCGCTTCCGGCGCGGGCAAAAGCACATTTTTGAAGCTTATTATGCACGAAGAAAGCCCGTCGTCCGGAACTATTATCGTAAACGGGACCGATGTTACTAAGCTCAGGAGCAGAAAGGTTCCGTATTTAAGGCGTAATATGGGAATAGTTTTTCAGGATTTCCGCCTTATTGAAAAAATGACGGTATATGATAACGTAGCTTTCGCTATGAGGGCTATCGGAGCTCCTCCCGCCGAGGTCAAAAAACGCGTTCCGTATATACTCGGCTTAGTAGGATTATCCCATAAGCTGAAAAACCGCCCCAGTGAGCTCTCGGGCGGCGAGCAGCAGCGTGTAAGTCTTGCAAGAGCGCTCGTTAATAATCCGGCTATCATTATCGCCGACGAGCCTACTGGAAATATCGACCCCGAGATGAGCTACGAGATCATCGAGCTTCTCTCCAAAATCAACGAAGAACAGGGCACGACTATACTTGTCGTTACTCACGAGCACGAACTTGTTCGCCAGTTTAATAAGCGCGTTATCGAGATTGAAAAAGGCAGCGTCGTAAACGATACGAAAGGTATATCATCCGACGCGGAAGATATCCTTTTCACCCCTTCCGGGGAAAACGAACAGCCTGACGAAATCGAAACCGATGCAGCGGAAAATGCTCCGGAAGCCGACGAGTCCGACATAAAAGAAAGTGATACTTCCGGCGCGGAACAAGCCGACACCGGCGAAGAAGTTCAGGACGAAGCCGTAGAAGTTAACGATATCCCGGAAGCTGAAAAAACTCAGGGCATCGAAGAAAGCACGAAAAAT
>CAZERR010000022.1:6868-19468 GCA_964514785.1 uncultured Ruminococcus sp.
CGAAGAAAATTCCGGCTCAGCCGCTGCCGAAACATCCTCTGTTACCTCCCCGGTACCTGAGGAGCGGTTAATAGACGAAATTCTCGCCGACATATCTAGCAATTCGGATAAAACAAAAATTGACGATTTGGCAGTAGATGTAGTTCTCGCCGAGCTTCGTGAAACTCTGGATAAGGACGGTGATGACTGATGCAGCTAAGCGGATTAGGCTACCTTATAAAAGAAGGCTTTAAAAACGTATGGGCAAACCGCATTATGAGCATCGCGTCGGTATGCGTGCTTATTTCCTGTCTTGTACTTACGGGAAGCGCGGTACTCTTTTCGATGAACGTCGCTCAGCTTGTTGATTCCGTAGGAGACAGCAACGAAACCACGGTTTATCTCAAAGACGATCTCTCGAAGGTAGAGGCGGTTTATGTCGGACGTGATATTAAGAAAATCAAAAATATAAATAAAGCCGAGTACTACTCGAAGGACGACGCTATTAAGGAATATAAGGAAAAGCTCGGCGACGAGGTTTTTGAGAATTTAAAGGACGACAATCCCCTCCCCGACGCCTACAAGGTATCTATGGAGGATCTTTCAAAGTATGATAAAACGGTCGATAAGATCCTAAAAATCAAGGGAGTTGACTCAGTCTCGAACCACGGCGACATAGCGCGCAGGCTTACTCAAATCAACAACCTCGTGCAGACGCTCGGGTTCTGGATCATCCTCGCGCTCGCGATCATTTCGCTGTTTATCATCTCAAACACAATCCGCGCCACAATGCACAACCGGCGTTTTGAAATCAGCATTATGAAATCGGTCGGCGCGACTAACGCGTTTGTAAGAATACCGTTCATTGTTGAGGGTATGGTCATCGGCTTTATTGCCTCGCTTATCTCGACGGTAGCGCTTATATTCCTCTACGACGCCGTAAGCAATATTGTAACGGGACTTATTTCGTTCTTTAAGGCTATGCCGATCATGAACGTGATCTGGTATGTCGCGGCG
The DNA here is from genome assembly GCA_964514785.1 of uncultured Ruminococcus sp. Classification (GTDB taxonomy): domain Bacteria; phylum Bacillota; class Clostridia; order Oscillospirales; family Acutalibacteraceae; genus Ruminococcoides. The sequence continues at coordinate 7,865 of CAZERR010000022.1, forward strand.
ATTTTCGTAGCGGCAGGCATTATTATCGGCGCCCTCTCCGGCTTTATCTCAATAAGAAAATATCTTAAAAAGGAAGGTAACGAGATCCTCGGATGGTAGCGCTTGGATAAGGGTGTGAAAACCGTGAAAAAAACGATCTCAGAACGAGTCGTACGACTGTTTTTCTTCACGGGACGGATTTAGATTTTCAAAACCCCTAAACTCTAAAACCTAAAACGAAGGTGCAAAATTATGTATAAAAAACTGATATCGGCTTTACTGGTATTGTGTCTTGTATGCTCGCCGATGCTTGTCCCCTCTTTCTCTGCGGACAAGGAAAAAGCGACTCAGGCAGAAACCAAGGGCGATAAAAAAACCAAAAGCTACAAGTCAAAAATCAGCGACTTACGCTCAAAGGAAAAGGAATACCAGGAAAGACTTAAGAAAACAAAGGCTGATATTCACGCCAAGGAACAATACAGCTCCGCTCTTGTAAGCCAGATCAACGTACTTACAGATGAAATCACACAGTCTCATATTCAGGTCGATAAGCTTAAAAGAAGTATTTCTAAAAAACAGAGAGCGATAAAAAACAGCAAAAATCAAATCGAAACCCAGATGAAAACCTTAAAAAAGCGTATCCGCTCCATTTATATGGCAGGCGATACCTCCTCGCTGGAGATCATTCTCGGCGCTAAGGATTTCGGCGATTTCATCGACAAGCTTGAGCTAATAAAATCTCTCTCGGCTTACGACCAGAAGCTCATAAACTCCCTTAAGGGCAAGCTTCAAATAATCTCAAAGGAGAAAAAATCCCTCGTATCGGCTAAGAAAAAGGCTGAGGCGTCTCAGAAGATTTTAACAGAAAAGCAGGATAAGCTTACAAAGCTTTTAAAGGACAACGAGGACATTCTCTCGAAGCTCTACAACGACCAAAACGACGCTAAAAAGCTGTTGAATAACGCAAACTCTCAGGAATCCGAGATCCAGGGACAGCTTTCGGCTTATTATAGTAAGCTCGATGAAAGGGAAAAGGCTGAACGCGCTAAGCGGATTGCCGCCGCAAAGGCTGCCGAAAAGCAGAGCACCTTTGTACGCGGCGGAACAGGCTCCGGCTCAGGTTCATCCGAGTCGATCCATGTACGCCGCTCGGGCTTCACATGGCCCGTACCCGGATACTATTATGTGATTTCCAAATTTGCCGAAGACCGCGGCTACAGCCATAAAGGCATCGACATAACGGGAAGCGGAATTATGGGCGCTAACGTTGTAGCTGCTTTTGACGGAACAGTTATCGCCTGCAACGATGACTGCATCCACAACTGGGGCAAGAGCGGTTCCTGCGGCTGCGGCGGAGGCTACGGCAACTATGTGCTTATCGAGCACTCAAACGGAAAGCAGACGCTGTACGGTCATCTTTCTGCGACTACCGTTTCCTTAAACCAGAAGGTAACTAAAGGAATGACGATCGGTTATGTCGGCTCTACCGGATGGTCAACCGGAGCTCACCTGCATTTTGAATGCCGTTATGACGGAGTTCCCTACAACCCGATGCAAGAGTATTAAACCGGTTACAGCCTTAAAACGAACACATAAAAACCTCGCTTAACGGCGGGGTTTTATTTTTGCGCTAAAAAACGAGTGCTTTCTTATTAAAATAAAAATCGTCGTAAGTAGTTTTTTACCATTGACTTTTTAGAACATTCGTGCTATTATAAACATATGTTCTAAGGAGTTTTAATATCATGAAAAAGGAAAAAAGCTATATTTCAATAGATTTAAAATCCTTCTACGCCTCGGTCGAGTGCATAGACAGGGGTATCGACCCGCTCGACGCCTATCTTGTTGTTGCGGATCTTACACGCACGGAAAAAACGATATGTCTCGCCGCCACCCCCGCTCTGAAGGCATACGGAATATCGGGACGCTCGCGGCTTTTTGAGGTTATTCAGCGGGTCAAAGAGGTAAACGCCGTTCGAGAATTCAATTCTCCCGAAAAAAAGCTCACGGGGAAAACCCGGTTTGACAGTATTGCGAAGGCACTTCCCGAGCTTGCTGTCGATTATATTGTCGCTGTGCCGAGAATGTCCCATTATATAAAAATGAGCAACGAGATTTATAAGATTTATCTTAAATATATAGCTCCCGAGGACATTCACGTCTATTCCGTTGACGAGGTTTTTATGGATGTGACAAATTATCTTCACTTTTACGACTTGACCGCAGAGCAACTTGCTGATAAAATAGTTAAGGATATATTAAAAACAACAGGAATAACCGCCACCGCGGGTATAGGTACAAACCTGTACCTCTGTAAGGTTGCTATGGATATTCTCGCGAAGCACATCAAGGTTGAAAACGGCGGCTCACGAATAGCGCGGCTTGACGAGAAAAGCTATCGCAGACTGCTGTGGGAGCATAAGCCGATTACCGATTTTTGGAGAATCGGAAGGGGCTATTCAAAAACGCTTTCGCGCTACGGTATGTTTACAATGGGAGACGTAGCTAGGTGCTCAATAGCCAACGAAGAGCTTCTCTACGACCTCTTCGGGATCAACGCGGAGCTGCTTATAGACCATGCGTGGGGCTTTGAGGACTGTACGATCGACGACATAAAAAGCTACGATCCGCGCGTAAAGTCTTTAAGCTCGGGGCAGGTTCTCTCTACCCCGTACGACTTCGAAAAGGCAAGGCTCATTATCCGTGAGATGACGGAGCTTCTCGCGCTCGATTTAGTCTCTAAAAAGCTCGTAACAGACCAGGTAGTGCTCACCGTAGGCTACGACGTCTCTAATCTTAAAAACCGCGATTATAAAGGAAAGGTCAAGACCGACGTATACGGACGAAAACTCCCCACCCACTCTCACGGCTCGGAGAATATCGGACGCTATACCTCCTCGACCAACCTCATCGCGGACGCCGTACTCAGGCTTTTTGACAGGATAACCGACAAAAACCTGCTGGTGAGACGTATGAATATAGCCGCGAACCACACCATCCCCGAAGCCGACGCGTCTCAGCTAAGCGAACAGCTCGACCTGTTCACCGACTGTAAAGCGCAGGCACAGCGGGAGCGCTTGCTTGAACGCGAGAGAAGTCTTCAAAAAGCAACCGTCATCCTTCATAAGCGCTACGGAAAAAACTCGGTGCTTAAGGGGATGAACCTTAAAGAGGGCGCAACCTCGATTGAGCGCAACTCTCAGATAGGCGGTCACAGGGCATGAAAAAGGGAAATGGAAAATATGAAAAAATTAACTGCTTTAATTTTAGCCGCGATGATCTCGGTATCGTGCTTAACGGCATTATCCGCATCGGCGGTCACGCTAAAAAAAATTGCCAAAATCAAACAGACCTCGTCGAAAACCGACTCGGCTACCGTGAAATGGTCTAAGCTTTCGCCGAAGGACGTAACCTATGAGATAAAGCTCAGCAACGGAAAATCCGGTAAAAGAACCTACTCTAAAATCAAAAACAATTCCTACAAGATCAAAAATCTTAAAGCCGGAAAAACCTACTCGATAAAGATCCGCGCCAAGCATAATAAGGATAAGGGCGAATGGTCGGACGCTTATAAAATCACCACCGCGCCTAAGGTGTTCTATCAGTGGGAAAACGGCAACCTCAATATAAGCTGGACTAAGGTAAAGGGAGCTACCTCCTACACCTTAAAAACCGAACTCGACTTCAATAAAAACAAGTACGCGAGGATTAAAAAAATAACCTCGACCTCATACACGATAACCTCGGATAACATCGCCGCCCTTAGCGTAAATAAGGTCTATAATATCTATGTACGTCCTTATATAGGCTCCGCCGCGCTCTTTACCGGAAAGACCACTACGCGCGATATAGAGGTAATAGGTCACCGCGGACGTATGGACATAGCTCCCGAGAACACCTTAGTTTCTTTTGAGGAAGCCTATAAGGCGGGCTACGACTCAGTCGAGGCTGATTTCTGGGAAACTAAATCAGGCGATATCCTTATATGCCACGACAGTATTCTGAGTATGTGCAAGTCGGGCGACGATATAAGGGATATCTCCGCCGCTAATCTTAAAAAATATCCGATCAGAATCGGAACTAACGTAGATAAATATCCCACTCAGTATCTTCCCACGCTTGAACAGGTTGTAAAGGCTGTTTCAAGCCGAAATATGCTTCTTTATCTCCATCTTAAGGATCCTAATATTACCGATAACGGTCTTAAAACTATCCGCACAACGATCGGTAAGTACGGTATGGCGAATAAGATAACCGTATTTTCTCAGAACAAGGACGCTTTTCTGCGTATTATTAAGGCAGGCATCCGTCCGGGGTTCTTAAATCTTCCGAACAGCAAAGCGGATATTGAAAAAGCCATAAACTACGCCGGCAATAAAAAAGCGAAAGTAATGATTTTCAGGTTCAGCGAATTTATGACTGCAGATTTAATTAAAAGCGCTCACAGCAAGGGCATAAAGCTCGGCTGTTATAACGTAAGCGATAAGAACCGCGGCTCGATAATGTCGAATATGGGCGCAGACTTCCTCATAACAAATAAATTCTTCTTTAAATGATATGGAAAATTTTAAATACGGCGATATCCTTGATCTCCCCCGCCATACTTCAACCAAGCGTCCGCATATGTCCGGTCACGACCGCGCGGCTCAGTTTATGCCGTTTGCGGCGCTGACAGGCTTCGGTGCGGTTATAAACGAAACTACACGACTCACCTCTAAAAAACATGAGCTCAGCGAGGACGAGCTCAGGCTTTTAAACGAAAGCCTCAACCTCATAATTAAAAATATAAAGAAACGTCCCGAAATCACCTTAACCCGATTTATCCCCGATAAAACAAAGCCGGGTGGAAGGTACGAGAGCTTTTCGGGGAATGTACGACGCGTAGACGAATTCTCCCGCGAGCTTATTTTCACCGATAAGACGGTGATCCCGATAGAGGACGTTCTTATTATAGAAACGAGCGATAAACTTTAATGAAAAAAATATTATTATCGGCACTGCTGTGTGTTTTTATGATCTTCAGCGCCTGCGCTCCGATAGAGGAGCTTCCGTATGAAACCATAGGCGGTCAGGTAACGCTTGACGGCGAATCGATTCCTCAGTATTCGGGAAAGCCCAGCGTAAAGCTTAATAACAATAAACCGAATTTCACGGATAAACAGAAGAAAAAGACAAGGTCCTTTGAAAAATATTCCCGTCTCGACTATCTCGGAAGGTGCGGTACGGCTTACGCCAATATCTCCACCGACCTTATGCCCAGAGAAAAGCGAGGCGATATCAGCTCGGTTCATCCGACCGGCTGGAAGCAGAAGGAATACGCCTTCATATCGGACGGTCATATCTATAACAGATGCCACCTTATAGGCTATCAGCTCACCGGCGAGAACGCCAACGAGCGCAATCTTATAACAGGTACGAGATATATGAACGTAGAAGGTATGCTCCACTACGAAAATAAGGTCGCAAATTACATCACCTCTACAAAAAACCATGTGCTCTACAGGGTCACTCCCGTATTCGAGGGTGAAAACCTCCTCGCGAGCGGCGTGAAAATGGAAGCGTGGTCGGTCGAGGACAACGGCCGCGGAGTATGCTTTAACGTATATTGCTACAATGTTCAGCCGGGAGTAATGATCACCTACGCAAACGGTAAAAACAAGGCTGATATGACCTTCCGCGGAAAAATAACCGGAAAATCCTCAACTAAGGGAAATAAGTCTAAAACCTCAGCAGGTAAAATCACAACCTTCATCATAAATAAAAACAGCGGTGTATTTCATCTTAAAAGCTGCAAGGGCGTTCAGCAGATGAATCCGAATAATAAAAGGGTATATAAAGGAAAAAAATCCGAGCTTATAAAAAGGGGTTACACTCCGTGCGGATTTTGTCTCGGATAAAGAGGGAAAAATGAGATATTATACAAGGCTTCCGCTTGAAAAAATGAGCAACTGCCGCGACTTAGGCGGTTACCCGAGCAAGTACGGAAAGCAAACGAACTACGGCGTGTTTGTGCGCAGCGAGGCTCCCGTAGAGCTGAGCGAAAACGATATAAAACTGTTAAAGGATTATAAAATCACGAAGTCGCTCGATTTCAGGGGTGACTCCGACGTATCGCTCTTTCCGAGCAGCCTAAGAAACATCGAGGGGATAAAGTACATTCATCTCCCTATGTTCGGGCGTGCCGACGCGGCAGGCTTCAATATTGATACCGAGGATCCCGCAAAATATTTTTCCGGATGGGGAAAAAGCTATATTCAGTGGATCGAAATCTACAAGTGCTGGGTGCGCGATGTTATGCACGAGCTGGCGGTAACGGAAAACGCCTGTCAGTTTAACTGTAACGCCGGCAAAGACCGCACGGGAATTATAAGCGCGTTCACGCTTTCGCTCGCAGGCGTCGATATAAACGATATCGTGTTTGACTACTGTATAAGCCGCACATTGCTTAAGCCGAGATTTCCGGAGCTTTCCAGACAATGGGGAGATTATCTGAAAGACAGAAAAGGCAGGCTGAATAGTAACCATCCCTTTTTATTCACCCCTCAGGACGCTATGGAGCAGTTTTTTAAGTACATAAACAAGGAATATAAAAATACCGAAAACTTCCTCTACAGCTGCGAGATAAGCGAGCTCGACGTATTTACAATACGCCAAAAACTGATAGGAAGCTAAAAAGTTAAAAAACATCATATAAAATAATTAAAGACCGGCGCAAACCGGTCTTTTCCTTTATACTAATTTTTCGGTAGAATAATTTTTTGAGCTTTCGGGAGAAGCTCTATTTCCGCCTTATCGACAGTGATGATTTCGCCGTCGATCCCTATCTCAAACGGTTTCTCGGATAAATAACTCACCTTCTTTACTTTGCTGTGAGTTATAAAATCCAACTTCGGGTTATCGATATGACCGCCCTTAACGAAGGTCGGAAGCAGTGATACGAATTTAAACACGCCTACGGTTTTAACCGACATAAAATCTATGTAACCGTCGCAGTTATCCGCCTTAGGCGAACATTTTATTCCGCCGCCGTAGTACTTACCCTTAGCGCATACGGAAAGAAGATATGTTCCGTCGCACTTAAGCTTTTTTCCGTCTGCGATTATACTAAAGCTGTGCTTGCGCCCGTTTATTAGACAATAAAAAATCGACAGCTTATAAGCTAAAGGAGCTCCTATGAGTTTTTTCTTCTTAAACTTATCTACATTTTTTGCGACGGCGCAGTCATAACCTATGGTAATCGAATTACCGCTTATCTTATCGCCGCACTTCAGAAGATCGACCTCGACCTCAGAGCCGTTCAGAAGTTTTTCTACCGAAAGGAAATCCTCCTTCGGGATATCAAAGCTCCTGATAAAATCATTTCCGCTGCCGGTAGGCACCGACGCGACAGCGCAGTTTTCAAGGTCATAAACTCCGTTTAAAACCTCGTTAAAGGTTCCGTCGCCTCCGCAGGCGTATATCCGTACAAACTCATCGCTGTTCTTAACATACCGTCTTGCGATATCTGTCGCGTCCTTAGGACATTTTGTATACTCAATAACGAGCTTCTCGGGAGTATTAAGCGGCTTAAGCTGACTTAAGATATCCTCGTAAGCCGCCGACTTTCCCGCGTGCTTATTTATTATAAATAAATGCAGCAAGTTTTCTCCTAACTATGTGCGCTTAACCTGCCCCCGAACAACATCCTTAAGATAGCTCCCAGCGCGTAAGAGATAAAAGTGAATATACAGAAATTAAGCATTTTTGCTCCTCCTTTATAATTTCTATCTTTATTATAAAGGATTTGCTGTACAATAAACGGGACAGTGAATTAAATTTTTATTTCTTATAGTAAATGGTGCCGTTAACCATCAGCTTTTTATTTTTGATAAGGAGCTTATACGGTACTACTACCGTCTTAATCTCGTCCTTCATATACTTGATGGTAATTTCACCCTTTTTCTCGATTGTCCATACGGCGTAGGTGGTGGTTCTTCCGGTAATACGCTTAAGCGTTCCCCTTTCGGTAAACTTATAAGCCTTATCCTTTTCCTTAGTATACCATGTGCCTAAAACCGAATTATCAAGCTTGTGATTTGGAATCGGCGTAAGCTTCTTCATCTTTGCGTCTGCTTTAACGAGGGTGTACTCGGCGCCGCTGTTTTGGTCAGTAAGAATAATCGCGTAACCGGAATCCTTATTTCCGACCAGCTCAAAATCATAGCCGCCTCTGATATTCGAATCGATGGAAAGATAAACCGCCTTATCCTTTCCTTTTGAAAGGTCAACGTAGCTGCCCTCGGTAACCATAGAGCCGTAGTTTTCGCGGAGATAACCTTTTTCCTTAAACGTATAGTATGGAATCGCGGTATAGTCATCCTCCTCGTCGCCTGCGAACTTCCAGCTTCCCAGCAAGTCCTTTATGTCGTAGCTTTTAACGGTATTTGCCGTTGTCGGCTCGGTAGCGGGCGTTGCTTCGGTAAGCGGTTCGGTTGATACATATTTCGGGACGACTTCCTTAGCTCTTTTCTGAACAAATCTCAGGGAGAATATCGTAAATAACGATACGCATAACACGAAAACTATCGCGATTATGAAAATATTGTACTCCGAAATATCAAAATACTTCGGCTTATAGCTTTGAGGCTGGTTCGAAGCAGAAGCATCCTTAGGCTGTAATTGTACGAAACCGTCCTCTCTAAAGTCGTTAAATTCAAAATTATGATCTATTTCCTGCATACAAAACGGACACATCGTTTCGGCATCCGGGATGTCCTTTCCGCAGCGCGGACAAATCATATTATCGCCTCCTTATACCGTAAACCGGCTGGATCCCCTGCATAAAGCGAAGGCGGGCCGCTTGTTACCCGTACTGATCCATTACCTTCCTCGAATGTTCCTTAAACTTTTCTACAACATTCCCGGGAGCGGTGAGGACCGCCTTATCCCCGAGCGCGAACAGCCATCCGAAAAACTGCTCGCTTACATTAACATTTACTTTAGCGATAAAACGACTGTCGTCGTTTTTATCATATGTTATAAAAATATTTTTTCCGAAACGGTCGGCAAATACTCCGACCAGTGATTTATCGACTGAAAGCGTGACCTGCGCGTTTTCTCCGGCAAACATCCCGAATGTGGAACGCGAGTACTCAGCAAGGTTTATTTTCTTAAAATCCTCAACGCCCGAACGCTTTCGGTCGGTTATATCTATCTTTTCCATTTTATCCACGCGGTAGTGGCGTATCTGAGAATTTTTCTCATCATATGCGATAAGATAATAATTCTCATCATCCCAGCAAAGCGCCCAAGGGCTTACGCTGTAGCGCTCGCCGCCGCGGCGTCTTTCAAGCTTCAGCTTTTCGGCTGAGCCGAGCGTCAGCTTCCACTGATTGTAATAAAACTCGACGGCGCGGTTCTGACTTATCGCCTCGTGGAGAGTGTCTACGTTATAATATATCGTTTCGTTCGCGGTTTTTACGCGGTTTGAAACTATTACCTGATTTTGGAGCCTTTTTGCGTCATTTTCACTCGAGAGCGACTCAAGCTTTTTTATAAGCTCAAGACTCTTTTTCTCCGTTATAAACTTGGAGCTCTGGATAGCGTCAACAAGCAGCTTCAGCTCGGAAATCTGAAAATCCCTTGAGCCGATATAATACCTTACGGTCTTACTCTTTTCAACGCAGATATCAAGTCCGTACGCCTCAAGTATACGCAAATCATCGTAGAGACTTTTTCTCTCGGCGTTTATACCGTATGCCTCAAGCTGAGATATCAGCTCGCTAATTGTTATACCGTGCTGTTCGTCGGTTTTTTCAAGAAGTATTTTTTGAATATACAAAAGCTTCTGCTTTTGACGAGGATTTTTTGCCATCTGACTCTCCTGCCGGTCTTATCCTAATGTCTGCGCCGCCGCTATTATGACGGGCATAGTGATTATTGAAAGAATTGTAGTTATCGAAACGAGCCCCACCGAAAGCTCGGTATCGCGGTTGAATTTTGTTGAAAACATCGTAGTCGTTGCCGCTACCGGAGCCGACGCGGCTATTGTACAGGACACTATGATTTCGGGAGCTATACCGCACAGCTTCATTATAAGAAGCGAAATAACCGGAATAAGAATAAGCCTCATTCCCGTTACGGCGTAAATACCCGGGTCGAGCAAAGCTTTAAGCTTAAACCGGGTAAGATAAAAGCCGATAACGAGCATAGGTACCGGGGTGTTGAGCCCGGCGATATACCTGATAGGGCTTAAAAGAATATCCGGCAGTTGAAGCTGTAAAAAGAAAAGCAAGGAAGCGCCTGCCGCTCCGAGTATGCCCGGGTTTAAGATCAGCTTTTTGACGGTAAAATTGCTTTTATCACCGCTCATATCGACTAACCCGTAGCTCCATACCAGAATATTGAAAACGGCTACGAATACGGAACCGTAGAAAACTCCCTTGTCGCCGAGAATCGCCTGCTGAAGCGGAAGCGACATAAAACCGCAGTTTGAAAACACGGCGGAAAATCTCATAACCACCCTGCGGCTTTCATCCTTATTTCGGAATATAGCGCGGCATATAAAAATCGAAGCGACCTGAATAAGTACAGCGCATATCGTACAGACTCCGAGGTTTAAAATAAGCTCCGGGCTGTAACCCACCTTCTGAAACGATTGGATCATAATACAGGGGGTGGCAAGGTACAGGACTATATTCGTAAGATGTTTTGCGCCGTTCTCGTTTATCAACCCGGCTTTTCCGCTGAAAAAACCGACCGCAATAAGAATAAAGAGCACGGCGACCTGCCCTGCGACTACTACTACATTACTCCACATAAAATCCCTTTTTCATTATCCCTTTAGCTTCCCTAAAGGGACACAGTTATTCAGTTTTTATTATAACAATTATCATCCGTAAATACAATTTCAATGTTGTTACCTTTTCGTTTTTTTCGCATACGAAGGTGAAACGCAGTTATTAACAGAGGGGAACGAGGATTTTTATTAATCTTTATAACTATACTCAAAACCAGTATTTATGGGAAATGTGTCGAATTTCTATTGTTCTTTTTATATAAAAACAATTATTTTTATTGTGCAATTTGTACAATGTTACAAAGTTTTGAAAATTCGTTGACAATAAGAAAAAATATAGTATAATACAAAATGTAAACAGAAAATTGCTTACATTCTATAAATTATAAAATTGAACTTTCAGAGGAGGTCATTCAAAATGGCAACAAAGAAGACAGAAACAAAGACAGAAACAAAGACAGAGACAAAGGCAACAGAAACAAAGGCTGCTGAGGCTAAGACAACTAAGGCTGCCGCTAAGACTACTAAAGCTGCTGCCGAGAAGAAGGCTCCTGCTAAGAAGGCTGCCGCTAAGACAACTAAGGCTGCTGAGAAGAAGGCTCCTGCTAAGAAGGCTGCCGCTAAGACAACTAAGGCTCCCGCTAAGAAGACCGCTGCTTCCAAGGTAGCTGTATTCGTAGAGTTCGGCGGAGTTCAGGTTTCTATCGATGAGGTTGTTAAGAACGTTAAGCTCTTTAACGGTAAGGCTGCTAAGGAAATCACAGTTTACATCAAGCCCGAGGAGAGCAAGGCTTACTTCGTTGCTGACGGCGAAGAGAAGGAAATGGATGTATTCTTCTGCTAATTAA